>CAJADF010000065.1 GCA_903938485.1 uncultured Methylococcaceae bacterium | reverse complement strand
TGGTACGACCAGACTTTAAATGAAACTCACCAAATTTTAAGACGCCACATTCAAGCGCATAAGTAATAAATTCTTTTTGATAATCAAGCATGATAAAGATTGTTAGGTTAATGTTGGGGTAGTGTTAGAACTATCTTTTAAGGGATAAATTTTTCTAAGATATTATCCATAAAATTCCAGCCTTGTTCGGTGCAATAATAATGGTTATTGCGATAGATTAGCAATTCTTCTTTAAGACAGTTTGAGAGTGCAGGATCTAAGGTATCAATGCTTAAGCCAGTTCTGGCTTGATAAGTATCGACAGTAAAACCTTGTTTTAAACGCAGATGATTCATTACAAACTCTAGCGGTAGCTCTGCGCTAGAAATTAATTCTGCTCCGCCATTTTTATGCGTATTAGCTAGATATTGTTCTGGGCTTTTAGGTTTAAAGCTGCGGGTAATAGATTGCGGTAGTGCTTGGGTGATTTTACCGTGCGCACCAGCCCCGATGCCTAAATAATCGCCAAATTGCCAGTAGTTTAAATTATGTTGGCATTGTCGATTTCTCTGGCTATAAGCCGATACCTCATATTGATGATAGCCATGCTCGGCTAGAATTTTTTGTGCCTGTTTTTGGGTGCTAAAAATGCTTTCATCGTTGGGTAATTGAGGTGGAAACTTATGAAAGTAAGTGTTCGGTTCTAGCGTTAACTGATAGAAAGACAAGTGCGTAGGTTTTAAATTGATCGCAGTTTTAACATCATTAATACTGTCTTCTGGATTTGAGTCGGGTAGGCCAAACATAAGATCCAGATTAAAGTTAGTAAAGCCCGCATGTTGGGCAATATCACCCGCCGCTAAGGCTTCTTTAGCGGAATGTACACGCCCTAGTTTTTGTAATAACACATCATTAAAACTTTGAATGCCTATAGAAAGGCGGTTAATCCCTAAGGCTCTAAATTCAGCAAACTTCTGACTTTCAAAGGTGCCTGGATTGGCTTCTAAAGTAATTTCAATGTCGGGAATTAATGCGATGCGTTGTTTGATGCCACTTAATAAACGCTCAAAAGATTCAGGGGCAAATAAACTCGGTGTACCACCTCCTATAAAGATACTGCTAATGGGGCGGGTTATTGCATATCGTTGAAGATCTTCTGTTAGATCATTTAGCAAAGTGTCTATATAAGCCGCTTCGGGGGTATCGCTTTTAACCGCATGAGAATTAAAATCACAATAGGGACATTTTTTAATGCACCAAGGAATATGAATGTATAGGCTAAGTGGGGGTAATGTCATAGTGTCTTAATGTCCTGCTACTTCGCCTGCATCGGGCGCTACTTTTTTAACCCATGGCATTAATAATAGTGCCATTAAAAAGATGATGGATAGAGTATGAAAAAGTGTATTTAAAGTTAATACTTCGGCTTCTCGCATTAATAAGCCCGATAATTGTTTTAAAGCGGCTGTTTCTGGATTGGGTACACCCATATTGGATAAACGCTCTGTTAAACCACCCAGGTAGGCTTCTGCTTGCGGTGAGCCAGGTGTGATATGTTCTCTTAGGACCGCGTAATGTAATTTGTTTAAATAAGTCATCAGGGTATTGGCGACTGCCAAGCCTAGGGCACCGCCAAGATTTCGGGTTAAATTATAGAGGCCACTGGCGTTTTTTACTTCATCGGGTGGTAATGTACCCAATGCTAATGAATTGATAGGTAAAAAACAGTACATTAATGAGAAACCTCTGACTGCTTGGGGCCAGAAAAACTCCCAGTAGCCAGATTCCTGAGTTAAATTACCATTCATCCAACTGCCTAAAGCAAAGCCAGATAAGCCTAAAGCTAACATTAATCGCGGGTCCATGCGTTTTGCTATTGGGCCAGCGACGAAAGCCGATAATAATTGAAACATACCGGTAACCATGATGTATTGGCCAATCTGTAAACTATTTAAGCCTTTTACATTAGCTAAGTAAACCGGAATTAAGAACATGAGGGTAAACAGCCCAATACCTAAAATAAATCCTAGGGTACATCCAACTGCGAAATTACCATTTCTAAAGGCTTTTAAATCTACAATAGGATGGGCTATGGTTAATTCTCGATAAAATAAAGCGATGCCTGACAATAAGGCGATAACGCTAAATAGCACAATTTCTCGACTTTCAAACCATTGTTCTTTTGCGCCTTCTTCTAAAACAAATTGCAAGCTACCTAGAAAGATCACAATTAAGGCAATGCCTAAGAAATCAATCTTATCGAGTAAATCCCATTCGGGTTCATCGACTTTTACAAAACGCCATGTGGATAGGCAAACTAAAACCCCAGGAATTAGATTAATCAGAAATAAAGCTTTCCAAGACATGATTTCAGTTAAATATCCCCCTAAAACTGGGCCGGCTGTGGGGGCAATCATAACTACCATGCCGACTACAATCACCATTGCGGGTTGTAAGTGGCGGGGAAATAAAGTGTAAATGCAGGCAAATACCGTTGGAATCATCGCGCCGCCAAACAAGCCTTGCAAGGCTCTAAAGATGACCATTGAAGGTAAATTCCATGCCAGTACGCACCAAAAACTCATAAGTGTAAATCCACCACACGCTATAACGAATAAGGTGCGGGTAGAAAGTAGTCTGGCTAGCCAACCCGATAAAGGGATGATAACAACTTCGGCCACTAAGTAAGCGGTCTGCACCCAAGTGATTTCATCTTGCGTAGCAGAAAGACCGGCTTGAATTTGTTCTAAAGAACTGGCAACGATCTGGATATCCAAAATAGCCATAAAGATGCCCAGCACCATTGAAAAAAATCCTATCCATTGCTCAGTGCTAACGGTTTTGGCTTCGGTTACCTCGGACATAGAACTTAGCGTACTTTTACTTTAATGGCGGTGGATAGTCCGGGTTTTAGTTGGCTAATATCGTTATCCGGTAAGAAAATGATTTTTACGGGGACACGGCGGACGATTTTAGTAAAGTTGCCAGTCGCATTTTCGGTGGGTAATAAACTAAATTCTGAGCCTGAGGCAGGTGAGAAGCTATCAATAACGCCTTTGAATTCTTGGTCTGGATAGGCGTCAACTTTGATTTCAACAGTCTGGCCGACTTGCATTTCTGTTATTTGGGTTTCTTTAAAATTACCTGCTACAAATAAGCCTTCATCTGGAATTAAATAAGCTAAGGGGCTGCCAGGTTTGAGTAATTGACCGACTTCCACACTACGGTTGCCTAAAGTGCCATTACTAGAGGCTGTAATACGCGTATTTGCTAAATCAATACGTGCTAATTCTAAAGTGGTGTTGGCGATTTTAATGCGAGCCCGGGCTTCTTCGATTTGAGCCTCTAGGGTTGCTAACTGACTTTCTTCTTCTAAGCGAGCGGAGGTGACTTTATTTAATTGGGCTGTGGCTTGTTTATGAGAGGATTCGGCTGTGTCTTTTGTTTGTGCAGAGATGGCACCTTCTTTAGCTAAATGACTAAAACGCTTTAGGTCCTTACTGGCTCTATCCAGTTCTGCTTTTGATGCTTCAATACCGGCAGACTCTTGCTGTACCTTTGCTGTTTGGCCACGCTTATCCATTTCTAGGGTTTTTATATGTGCCGTTTCTAATAAGACCTGCGCTTCTGCGTGCTTAACTTTTGCTTGAAAATCATGATCATCTATAACAACTAGCAAGTCACCTTGTTTTACCTTTTGATTGTCATGAAATAAGACTTCTTTTACATAGCCCCCTTCTTTAGGGCTAATCACCAAGGTGTGGGCTTTTAGATAAGCGTTGTCAGTAGATTCGAAGGGATGCACTGCGTGTAACCAATACCAGATACCCGCACTAATAAAGGTAAGTAAAAATAGAATAGTGATGATGGACTTTTTAGGCACGATAACGGGCATTAATTTTGTTGCTTAACTAATCGGGGTGGTTTAGTCTAAACAGTAAGCCAATGTTTAGCAAATGGCTTCTTATATTTCTAAAAGGACAGCGTAGTGAAGTTTAGAGTTGGTGGTTGCCTGGTTTTAATAAGCTTAGTGAGTTGTACTGTAGGACCTGATTATCACAAAGTGGAACCGACTGTTCCAAAGCAATGGCAGTCTGCATCAAATGAGCATATTCAAACCTCTAAAGCGCTTGATCTAAAAACATACTGGCTGAGTTTTGCTGATGCTGAGTTAAACACGCTAATTAATAAAGCCTTACAAAATAATTTAGATGTAAAAATAGCATTGGCTCGTGTTGAGCAAGCTAGATCTGAGCGTCGTGGTGTGCGTGCAGAATTATTTCCTAAAGTTAATGCCACAGCAGGTGTGCAACGGCAAAATAATCCCTTCCCTGGCTTAGCTCAGGGCATTAAATATAATATGTTTGAAATGGGTTTTGATGCCATCTGGGAAATTGATTTATACGGTCGCCAACAACGTCGCTTAGAATCGGCTGTGGCTGAGCAAGAGTCTGCTACTGAACTACATCATCAAGCCTTAGTGACTTTAACATCTGAGGTAGCACGAAGTTATATCGGTTATCGTAGCTTACAAAACCAATTACGCATCACCCGTTCTAATTTATCTGCACAACAACATACTTTAAAACTCACTGAGCAACTTTACACTGAAGGCGTTAATGCGCGAAACGATGTGGTGCGGGCAAAAGCGCAGGTTGAATCGACGTCAGCACAGATTCCAGATTTAGAAGCTAATTTAATGGCCTCTTTATATCAGCTTGAAGTCTTATTGGGGCAACAGCCTGGTAGCTTAATGACCGAACTTAATGCGACAGACAAAATGCCTGTTATTCCTGGTCAGGTATTTTTATCAACACCCATAGTCACTATACAAAATCGTCCGGATATTCATGCTTCAGAACGTCGACTTGCTGCGGCAACTGCTATGCAAGGGGCTGCCATTGCGGAGCAATTTCCTAAGATATCTATTTCGGCTTTTTTTGGTTTACGCAATACTGATTTAGATACTCTATTTAAATCGGCCGCATTTTCTTATGGTACGGCCGCTAATTTTGTGCAACCTCTGTTGGACTTTGGGCGTATACAAGCGGGTATTGATTTAGCAGAATCTAAACAAAAAGCGGCCTATTTAGAGTATGAGAAACTTGTTTTAGAAGCTTTGCAAGAAACTGAAACAACGTTAACACGCTATTTAAAAGAAGAGCTTCGTCGACAAGCTCTGCTTAGATTAATTTCAGAACTTCAAGAGTCCGTGCGTTTATCAGAACTACGCTATCAAGAAGGTGTCAGTACCTTTTTAGAAGTTTTGGATTCGCAACGGGCTTTATATGCTGCCCAGATTGATTTAGCTAGATCAGAGGCGGCAACGGCAACTTATTTAATCGCTTGTTATAAGTCGATGGGGGGTGGGTTTAGATAATTACTAATAGTTTTTCAACCCTTCTTGCAAAGAATACGATAATAGAAACTAAAAAAAGATAAACCAGTGCGGCCACGAAATAGGCTTTAAAAAATTGAAAGTTTGTGGATGCTAATTCTTGAATGCGGGCAAAAAACTCAGTGTACTGGATTAGAAAGGCGATAGAACTATCTTTAAGATTATTAATGATTTGATTGGTTAACGCCGGTATTGATAAGCGGATAACCTGTGGCAAGGTAATTAAGCGAAATATTTGCCAATGATTAAATCCCTGCGCTTTAGCGGCATCAAATTCATCTTGATTAAGGCCATTATATGCCGATGTAAGATAGGCGGCATTATAGGCGCCAACATTGAGAGTAAATCCTATTATAGCGACTGTTAAGGGTGCTAATTTAATATCCCAATGGGGTAGTCCGTAATACATTAAGAACAATAAAATAATCAGAGGCATACCAATAAAGAAAGAGATGTAGCCTTTGATGAACTGCCGAATAATTTTGTTTTGACTGAGGGACAGATAAAAAACGACAAGTCCCATAAAAAAACCGGTCAAACTAATAATGCTGGCTAGCTGTAATGTTTTTACTAGGCCCGTCATTATTAAAGGTGCTTGTTCTAATAGATCCCTTAAAAAAGTTGTCCAATCATTCATGAGTTTTGAATTCCATGTTCGAAGAATGAACGAATTTGTTGATCAGGGTGGTGATTACAAAGGTGATCAAAGGTGTCTTCAGCTTTTATTTCCCCATGATCAAGAAACGCTACTTTATCTGATAATTGTCTCGCTAAAACCAGATCGTGAGTCACACATAATAGGGTGACATTATCTTCCAGTAGTTTGTTAATCAACGATGCAACTTCTCGACACATGATAGGGTCTAGTGCTGAAGTCGGCTCATCAAAAAGAATAACCTCAGGGTCCATTGCTAAGGTTCTTGCTATCGCAACTCGTTGTTTTTGTCCTCCTGAAATCTGAGCTGGATATTTATCATGATGCACGGCCATCTCAAATCGTGATAATTCATACATGGCTTTTTCATTGGCTTCTGAGTTGTTCATGCCATGAATTTTCTTTAGGGCGAGTGTTACATTTTCTAAAATGGTGAGGTGGCGATAGAGCGCAAACTGTTGAAACACAAAACCAATGCTTTGACGTAATGCCCTTAGATCGATATTAGGTTGGGTAATATCTTCACCCTTAAAAAAAATTGAGCCAGAAGTAGGTTCATTGAGTCTATTTATACAGCGCAGTAGAGTAGATTTGCCGCAACCGGAAGGTCCCATAACTACCTTTATTTCCCCTTTGATGATATTGAGGTTAACACCTGCAAGTACTCTTTGCGTGCCGAATTCTTTGACTAAATTATTAATTTCAATCAACGCCATGATCTATCCTTTGATGAGATGAATATACTATTATTTAGGAACTATGCCTGGCACACGAAAATATCGTTCAAGCAGATGTAAGCTCATTAATAGTGTTTTATAAATTACAAAATATAGGATGCCAACGGCAAAATAGATTTCAACCCCTCTCATCGTAGTGGCTGTTAAAGTCATGGCTTGTTTAGTAATCTCAGGAATTCCCACTGTATAGGCAAATGGAGAGTACTTTAATATGGTTGTGAATTCATTTATTAAGCCCGGAAAGGCAAAACGTAACATTTGCGGAAATTCGATATACATCAGAATTTGTGCTCGAGTCATTCCCATGGATTGCGCTGCGATAATTTCGGAGGTATCCACTAGATCGAGCGCGCCGCGAAATACTTCTGAAATATAAGCGCTAGCAATTAATCCTAAGCTCATATTCATAGCGACAAGAGGCGTTACTTTTAAGCCAAGCATGGGTAAGCCAAAGTAGACCATAAATAATAAGACTAAAACAGGAATGGCTCGGAATATATAGGCATAGGAGTCAAGCAGAAATCGAAGGCTTGTGAGGCAAAGTCGACGTAAGCCAACAATAATTAAACCAACTAATAGGCCAGTGATACTGCAAGTAATTGTGATTAAGACTGTGTGGCTTGCGCCTTGTAATAGGCGTAAAAGTATGTCTGTAAAAGTCATATACGAAAATAATTTAGTTTTACTTCATCCATTTATCTAGGATCGTTTGTGTTTTTTCTGGGCCAAGTTGAGTTAAATACTGATTAAAATCATCGCGTAATTGGGAGTTTTTAGCAAAAGCAAATCCTAATTTGTCGAAACCTCTAAATACATAACTGCTTTGTAGGGGTAAATTTAATTTGTGTTGATAATTAGCTAGAACAGGTTCTTCTACAAAAGCTAAATCAAGGTTGCCGTTTTGGAGATCGGTAATCGCTTCATTGTAGGAAGGATACAATTTAACATTGCTTAGAGAATAGTAGCCTTTAGGTTCTAATTCATTTTTAATCAAATCGTTATAAGCCATGCCACGCGGGTAACCAATTGAGTAGTTCTTGAGTTCAGAGAGATCAGTTATTTTTATATTTTTGCTATTTAAACTGACCAAATGCCATGAGTTATCATAATAAGGCTCTGAAAAATCCATTGCTTCTTTGCGTTTTTCAGTAATTGAGATTCCTGAGAAAGCGACATCCGCTTGGCCACTGGAGACGGCTCCAAGCATGCCTTGCCAATCATAAGGTGTCATGTTGATTGTGCAGTTTCGTTCTTTGCAGTAGCCATCGAATATCTCTAAATCCACACCTACAATTTTGCCGTTGTCTTCAAAGAGCATAGGAGGAGACGAAGGTGATACTGCTACATTTATAACATTAGTTGCTTCTGGTTTAGAGCAGGCAATCACTAATAAACTTATTAGAAAGTATATATGTTTGATCGTTAGTTTATGCATAGAATACCTTGTTAGGTTAATGATTGAGAAGATTTGAATATCTGAATAGATATTGGTGTGTTTATAAATAGCATCGAAAGTTTATCACTTTATTTTGAAAAGAGCGTTTGATATTAATATTGAAAAATAACCCTATAAATCATATTAATATTCCTGTCCTTGAATGGTGGCTACAAAGTGTCGACTACCTCCATGGTTGCGATGTTCACATAAGTAAATACCTTGCCATATACCCAAGTTGAGTGATCCATTAGTTATTGGTATCGTGACGCTATTGCCTAAAATACAGCTCTTGATATGGGCCGGCATATCGTCATCACCTTCGTAATCATGTCGATAATAAGGCGCATTTTCTGGTACAAATATATTAAAGTGACTTTCTAAATCTTGACGAACTGTCGGGTCGGCATTTTCATTTATGGTTAATGAAGCTGAAGTATGCTGAATAAAGAGGTGCAGTAAGCCGCAATCTATTTGTTTTAATTCTGATAGTGCGTTGATTAATTCATCTGTAATGAGATGAAATCCTCTCTGTTTGGCAGGTAAATTAAATTCTTTTTGTATCCACATAAGTTATATGTATATCCCGGAGGTTTCTTAGTTAAAGGTTAAATAACACCGTTTTATATTTATAAGCATAGAAGGCTTAGTTGATTAGATTCATATGCCTATCAGGTATCTTTCGAATGAGAAATCATGATTAAATCAATTACTCATTGAATAACTATTATAATTCACGCTAACTGATTGCCTTCATTCACCAATATAATCCTATTTCTCATCGTGCTAAATATCATCTGGATTTCTTTTTTCCTAATCGCTTTTTTAACGTCTCTTTTTAAACTGGTTATCTTAGGTGATCAACAGATTTTTGCGCAATTGATGCAAGCGATGTTTAGCTTATCAAAATCTGCTTTTGAGATTTCTTTAGGTTTAACAGGTGTATTGGCCTTATGGTTAGGGATTATGAAGATTGGAGAAAAGAGTGGGTTTATTGATTTAATTACATGCAGTCTTACCCCTTTATTTAGCCGTTTAATGCCAGAGATTCCCAAAGGACATCCCGCTTTGGGTGCTATAGTCATGAATATTTCTGCCAATGCCTTAGGGTTAGATAATGCGGCAACTCCTTTAGGTATTAAGGCTATGCAAGAGCTACAAACTTTAAATCCCAAACCCGATACTGCTAGTAATGCTCAGATTCTATTTTTGGTGATTAATACATCAGGAGTCACTTTGTTCCCGATTACTATTTTTACTTATCGTGCACAATTAGGAGCCTTAAATCCTACTGATGTGTTTATTCCTATTTTGATTGCAACTTATGTATCGGCAATGATGGGTTTATTAGCGGTATCTTTTGTGCAAAAGATTAATCTGCTTGATAAAGTGGTGATGGCTTATCTAGGCGGTTTTACGTTAATTGTCGCCGGTTTATTGACTCATTTTTCTAACTTATCACAAGCTCAAATGCTGGTCCAGTCGGCTATTATAAGTAATCTGATTTTATTTAGTTTAGTGACTAGTTTTATTATTGGTGCTGTTTATAAACGTATTAATGCTTACGAGGCGTTTATTGAAGGCGCTAAAGAAGGCTTTCAAACCGCTATTTTAATTGTCCCTTATTTGGTGGCGATGTTGGTGGCAATAGGTGTATTTAGAGCCAGTGGTGCCTTAGATTTATTGGCGGATTTGGCCAGAATGGCTGTACACAACCTGGGGATGGATGATAGATTTATTGATGCCTTACCGACAGCGTTAATGAAACCTTTTAGTGGAAGTGGCGCTAGAGCGATGATGATTGATACCATGAAAACGCATGGCGTAGACTCTTTCGTTGGGCGCTTAGCGTCTATTGTTCAAGGCAGTACTGAGACAACTTTTTATGTGTTGGCGATTTACTTTGGCGCTGTAGGCGTAAAACGTATTCGTTATGCCGCTACTTGTGGATTAATAGCTGATTTTTCGGGAATTATTGCTGCTATTGTCGTGGGATATTGGTTTTTTGGTTAATTGATTAAAGCCTTGATTATTAGCTGATAAACCAAATTGTTTTTGTAACTATACACGTTATAAGAAGTTAGCCTTATAAAGGCTGACATATCAATTTAAAATATCTTAATTCTTAATAAGCCTGCACAAGAAGTACGGGCGAGTGTCTAACACTTTTTTGCTGATTCCTTCATTTGTGCATGGCTTCTATTATTAATAATCTTTTTTAATCTTTATTGACAGCTTTTACAGCGTCTCATGCTTTATATATGAATTTGCTAAAAGATTTTTTTGTTGATTAACGTAATTAGTTTTAAACAGCCATTTTACGAGGGCGACCACTACGAGGTTTATCTAATAATGCGCAAAGGCCATGTTTTTCCCATCCTCTTAACCATGTCGCAACCGATTGTCTACAAACGCCAAATATTTCAGAAATTTCTTGAACTTCAAAGCCTGATACAGATAACAGAACGGCATGGGCCCTCATTCGTGGAGTATAAACAGGGTGGTTTTTTTTCATATCTTCTAATGTGGCTCTTTCTTCTGAGGTTATGTCTTTTATACTAATCATGGCTATTAATCCTGTTTTTAATGTTAATGTTTATTTAAGTATTTGTTAATATAGTATTTTTTAATTTTTTATTTAATCCTTTATTTAAAAGGACTTAGATAGTTTTAATTAATAAACTCTATCTTTGTTGTCTGTTAATTGCATTAAAGTCGAAAAAGGTTCAAAATAATTTAAAAAAAGTTAATATAATTTCTGTTAATTTTTTTATTCGTCATAAGTTGTTGAAATTTTTTAACAAATCTATTGAGATTTTTTTTGGCTTAATATGAAATAATATTAGAAATGGCTGGGGACATAAACGGATGTGCTTTTAAAACATCATTAATCCGAATTTTCCATGCTATGAAAGATAGATGAATAATAAGTTCTTTAGTCGCCTTAGCTTTGCACATTTCCCCTTTATCGTTCTTGAGTGCTGCAAATTCTTCATTCGTTGGAAAAATTATTTTTTAAGCTTTGGCGTATTGCTTGATCACCCTTTCGGGTATTATTGCCACAATAGTAGTGGAAATTGTTTTTTTGGATAATTGATGAAAGTTCACCTTAAAACATTAGGCTGTCGGCTTAATGAAGCAGAATTAGAGACTTGGGCGCAGGCGTTTCAAAAATTTGGGCATCAAATTACTCGCCAAGCAGAAGCGGCTAATTTGATTGTGATTAATTCGTGTGCCGTAACGCAAGATGCTGCTAGAAAGTCTCGTCAGTTAGTGCGTCGTATTCATCGCGATAATCCACAGGCAAAATTAGTATTAAGCGGTTGTTATGCCACTTTAAATCAAGAAGAAGCGCAGTCTTTAATGGGCGTGGATTTGGTGGTTAGTAATAAAGATAAGGATCAGTTAGTTGAAAAAACCTTAAGAGAGTTGACGATGGAAGTGATGCCGGTTATGTCTACAGAGCCGGGTGAAATTTCCTTATTTACTCGGGGTAGGCAGAGAGCCTTTGTTAAGGTGCAGGATGGTTGTCGTTATCGTTGTACTTTTTGTATTGTGACAGTAGCGCGTGGCGAAGAATCAAGTCGTTCTGTACAAGCTGTGATTGATGAGGTTAATGCCTTGTATCAACAAGGTATTACTGAGGTTATCTTAACGGGTGTGCATTTAGGGGGGTATGGCAGTGATTCAGGTAATAATCTTTCGGATTTGATTACGGCTATTTTGACCGAAACGACTATTCCGCGTTTAAGACTGGGGTCCTTGGAGCCTTGGGAATTACCGGATAATTTTTTTACTCTATTTGATAATCCGCGCTTGATGCCGCATTTACATTTGCCCTTACAAAGTGGCTCAGATACCGTGTTACGCCGTATGGCAAGACGTTGTAAAACATCCGAGTTTGCTGGTATTGTTGGTACGTTACGGCAGAAAATTCCACACTTTAATATCACTACCGATATTATTGTCGGCTTTCCAGGCGAAACTGAAGAAGAATGGCAAGATAGCTATGACTTTATAAACCAAACTGGCTTTGGACACATTCATATTTTTACTTACTCCAGTCGAGAAGGCACTAAAGCAGCGACATTACCGGATCAGGTGCCTAATGAACTTAAAAAGCAGCGCAGTCAACAGTTGCATGCGTTAGCACATGCGATGAAATTGGACTTTTGCCAAGAAAATATTGGTGCAGTTTTTCCGGTGTTGTGGGAAGGGTATAGTGAGCCTTTAGATGATGGCAAACAACGCGTATTTGGCTATACGCCTAATTATTTAAAAGTCGCTTGTGTGATTAGCGCAGGTGTGTCGGTTGAGAACAAGACTTTGATGACCCGTTTATTGGCAGTAGGCGAAGAGTATATGCACGGCGAGTTAGTTTAAATGTTGATGTTTTGTTGGCTAATAAGCAGAATTTAGGTAATATTTCATTAACAATAATTATAACAATGGGTAGATATGACTAAAGCGATTGTTTTAACAGGTATTACCACCACAGGTACTCCGCATTTGGGTAATTATGTAGGGGCAATCAGGCCTGCTATTGCTGCGAGCAAAGATGAAAATGTGGCCCCGTTTTATTTTCTTGCTGACTATCATGCTTTAATTAAATGCCAAGAACCCGAGCGTGTAAGGCAATCAAGTTTAGAGATTGCGGCGACTTGGTTGGCTTTGGGTTTAGATACATCTAATGCAGTGTTTTATCGGCAATCGGATGTCCCAGAAATTACAGAGTTAGCATGGATGTTGACTTGTGTGGCATCAAAAGGGTTGATGAATAGAGCTCATGCCTATAAAGCGGCTGTCGCAGACAATGAGCAAAGTGGTGAGAATGACCCCGATAAAGGTATTAATATGGGTTTATTTAGTTACCCTATCTTGATGGCGGCTGATATTTTGATGTTTAACGCAAATAAAGTGCCCGTTGGAAAAGATCAAATTCAACATATTGAGATGGCTAGAGATATTGCGGCTCGGTTTAATCATGTTTATGGTGAGCATTTTACGTTGCCAGAAGCTGAAGTGGATGCGCAGAGTGCTACTTTGTTAGGGCTTGATGGTAGAAAAATGAGCAAGAGCTATAACAATACGATTCCGTTGTTTGAGCCAGAAAAGAAACTCAAGAAATTGATTAATAAAATTAAAACTAATTCATTAGAGCCCGGTGAGCCTAAGGATCCTGATGATTGTACCTTGTTTAGTATTTATCGATCGTTTGCTAACACTGAGCAATTGCAAGAAATGCGTCAGCGTTATGCTGATGGTATTGGTTGGGGAGAAATGAAAAGAGAGTTGTTTGAGTATATCAATGATCATATTACTCCAGCCAGGGAGCGCTATGAGGCATTGCTGGAAGCACCCGAGCATATTGAGCAACAATTACAGGAAGGTGCAGAAAAAGCTCGTGCTGTTAGTGCTCCATTTATTAAAGAATTACGTCAAGCCGTTGGTATTTGTAAAATATCCATCTAAGTATAAATCTGAAGGCTTGCCAATAGATGGGAAGTTTATATTGGAAAGTGGAGGTTTTGTTGAGTCTATTTTTAGTGCATCATCGTGCTAATTGCACCAAATTGAATACGTTTAAGTCTCAGCAAATTAGATTGATTAATTTTAAAAACTAGTGTCAATCTATCTAAATGTAATTATGAATATACTTGTGTCAACGCACTGAAATATTAGTTGCTTATAATGTTTCTCAGTTATTTCATAAAGATACGTTTTTTTTAGGTTTATTATTTTGTCACTTAATAAATTTAAGAACTTTATTGAACCTATTAAGCTGGGTCTGGTGTGGATTTTGCTTAAAATTTAGTGGTAGTTCATTGAGTTTCTTGGTTTCAAACTCAGACAAATTAATTTATCCAGGCTTTTTTAGTTGGTTTTTTTATCAATAGGTACTAACAGGTTGAATTCAGGCTGAAGGGTTTTGTTAGGTACTTTGTTTAAATACATGGATTCATGGACAGTCCAGCGCACCTTTAATAGTTGACGATATTATGACTCCAAAATTTACACCTCTAAAAGATCACGATACGCCCATTAAAGTTTTATTTACAGGTTATCTTTGTACTGTAGGTATTGGGTATTTGTTTGCGTTAATTCAAATTTTATTTACGCATGGGATGGCAGATGGTCAGTTCGGGTTATCAGTGGATGATATTGTGTATAGTTATTATGGAAATCGATCTGGAACAGTGTTAGAAAAGCAGTTAAATGGAGCCATGAAAGTTAATGCGCCCGATCAGGAGCGATTTAAGATTATGGAGTGGGTCAGGGATGGGGCTGATCTTTCTGATTATAAAGCCGATGGTATTGATAAGATAATTGAAGCTCGTTGTGTTATGTGTCATAACAAAGACGCTTCGGGTCTTCCAGATTTTACAACTTTTGAAGGCTTGGTTCCTTACACTAAGCAGGATACGGGGGCGACGTTTGAATCATTAACTCGCGTGTCACATATCCATTTATTTGGCATTAGTTTTATATTTATGTTTGTTGGATTGATCTTCAGTTTTTCCGAGACGACTACTACTCAGTACAAGTGTATTGCCATCGGAATGCCTTATGCATTTCTTATCGCTGATATTATGTCGTGGTGGTTAACTAAAATTGATCCGGTTTTTGCTTGGTTGGTTATCTTTGCCGGTATGGGAATGGCTATTTCTTTTATATTTATGTGGGTGACATCTATATTAGAAATGTGGTTTTACCAGACTGTCTTTATTAATGGTTTTGGTTCGCGGTATTTAGAATGGCGTGACAGTCCAGAGGCATCTATTCCAGATAGGTTCATGGCTTTGCTTAAAGTGTTGATTGCAGAGTTTAAGCCAGTGGGTAAATATATATTAGGTAAATGGACAGAGTGTGTTTGGCCAGTAATTAAAGCAAAGTTTAAAAAATAAGTTCAGTTTTGACTTGAGTTGTAGATAATATAACGCAAGTAGTCATTTTAATTACCGAGTATATTACAGCTCGGTAATTATCTTAAAGGTTTTGTCATTCATCTATCTCAAGTAAAAAATCCTATGTCTGAATTGCTTTTTGCAGATTCTTTAAATGTTGTATTTAAAAAATGCAAGCAGGCTAAGCGTGTTGTAATTGGTTATAGTGGCGGTGTGGATTCTCATGTCTTATTACATTTCTGTGCGACTATTCCAGAGTTTAAGAGTAAGTTATTAGCTGTGTATGTGCATCATGGGTTACAAGTTGAGGCGGATACTTGGGCGGTGCATTGTAAAAATGTTGCGTTGGGATTAAGTGTTGAATTTAAGATGTTACGGGTCAATGCTTTACCTGGGCAGGGAGAAAGTCCTGAAGAAGCGGCTCGTGATGCTCGATATGCTGCTTTCAAGACTCTGGTAAATGATGGTGATGTGTTGTTGGTTGCACAGCACAGGGAAGATCAGTTAGAAACCGTATTGCTACAGTTGTTTAGAGGTAGTGGTCTAAAAGGGTTGTCTGGGATGCCTGAGTCGATTGCCTTTGGTAAGGGATGGTTGTTGCGACCTTTTTTGACTGTGTCAAAGCGGGCAATTAATTTTTATGCGGTTGAAAATGGTTTAACGTGGGTGACAGATCCTAGTAATTATAGTAATGATTATGATCGAAACTTTCTGCGTAATGAGGTGTTGCCCCTAATAAAGCAACATTGGCCGTCTTGTGAAACAACTGTTTCTCGTTCGGCAAAACATTGTGCAGAAGCGCAGATTTATTTATCTGAACAGGCAGAGAAATTATTGTGTGAAGTATTTGATCAAGTAGATAAAACTCTATTGATTAGTAATTTACTACACTTGGATGTTTTTAAGCAGGAATTAGTCATTCGGGAATGGTTTAAATATTTGGGTTATAAAATGCCATCTACGGATTTTGTAAAACGTTTGCGAACCGAAGTGGCTATGGCAAGACAGGGCAGTGATCCGGTATTGGCGGGGCGTGGTTATTCGGTAAGGCGTTATCGAGATAAATTATATTGCCTTAAAAATGAATGCTTAGGGTCTTTTCAAGACTTTGTGTGGTTGGCGGGTGAGTTATCTGTCAAGATTTCTGAGCATTATTTTTTGGATGTTGTACCAGCGGAGTCGGGGATATCTTGGGAGAAATGGAGCGGGGCTGTTGTTACTGTTCGGTCCCGTAAAGGCGGAGAAAAGTTGTGTTTGGCTAATAGAGCTGGTCGCCATAATTTAAAGGATTTGTTTCAAGAAGCCGGGGTACCATCGTGGGAAAGAGAAATGACGCCATTGGTTTACTTGGATGACCGATTGGTTGCAGTGGGAGATAGGTGGGTAAGCGCTGATTTTTTTCTGGTTGATCCTGGTTTTGCTTGTGTGCAATTGGTGTTTCGTAAGGATTAATTATTTTACTTATAGTGTTGGTTTTTTTATTACCTTGTGTTGTATTAGCAGATATATTTAAGGAAATATTTAGCTTTAATGGCTAACTAATTGAGGCTGCGTCGTTTTATTAACTTATCCCCAGATGCTGTGGATAACTTTGTGTGTAACTGTGATTACCTTAATCTAACTGCATAATTTGTATTACATTTTGTTAGATCGTCTAAGATGTTATCATTGGGTTTAATTTCAATTATTTCAATTAGTTAAGGTTGTATTGGTTTTTTTGGGGTATGTTTTTTTTAGGATGCTTTGACGAGACAGTTAATGTGAATAACTATTAATTGGTTTATCTAACTGTTTTTATGTCAAGTTCTTTTTTGAGGTGGTTCAGTGAATATTGAAAGGCTTTAATAATTTAAAACCTTTCTTTTTTTGAAGTTGGTGTTGGGTGTATTTAAGCTGTTTGTTCTTTACGAGGGCGGCCACTTCTTGGTTTGTCTTCTAAACCTGCTAAACCTTCTTTATTCCATGATTTTAACCAGGTCGCGGTGGTTTGTCTGCAAACACCAAATATTTCAGATAATTCTTGAACTTCAAAACCAGATTCGCTTAATAAAATTGCGTGTGCTCTCATACGAGGCATGTAACCAGCATGGTTTTTTTTCACGTTTTCTAAAGTTGCTCTTTCTTCTGATGTAAGTTCTTTAATGCGAATCATGTTTAATATACCCTGTTGTTATCGACATTAGTAAATGTAAGGTTCTGTTAAAGTATTAGTTTTTTATAATTCATCAACCATTAGCTTCTGTGCTTTGCAGGTTGTTTTTAAATAAAATCGTATTCCTTGATTATTAATTGCAGAAAAAAGTGAAAAGGTTCAAGTTAAGACTAAAAAAAGTTAAATTATTTCTAATTATAAGAGACGCGTAGGCTAGGGCTTTTTCTAAGTTATTAATTTTCTTAGTTTGCTAATAGGGAGATTGCTTTGAGGCTTTTAAAAATGTCTTAAATAGGGTGGTAAGAAAGAATCAAGGAAAATATTATCAAGATTAAAATCCTCGAATTAATTTAAAACCTCAGCTCTTTAAGTGCTGAGGTTTTGTTTTTTAATAAAATCTGACCTAAATTTAGCGATTGACTAAATAAAGACAATGACGACAAGGCTATTGTCGATTAAAATAGAGTCGTTTTACTTTAGCTGCGCGCAGTTTCTCTCTGAACTCCATACTTTAAATGACAAAATACATTTTCATTACTGGCGGTGTTGTTTCATCGTTAGGCAAGGGCATTGCTGCATCGTCACTTGCTGCCATTCTTGAGGCCCGTGGCCTTAAAGTCACTATGACAAAGTTAGATCCTTATATCAATCTTGACCCAGGTACTATGAGTCCTTTTCAGCATGGAGAGGTTTTTGTTACTGAGGATGGTGCTGAAACGGATTTAGATTTAGGTCATTACGAGCGGTTCCTTAAAACTACAATGGCTAAAAAGAATAATTTCACTGCGGGCCAAGTCTATAACAGCGTCTTACGGAGAGAGCGTAAAGGCGAATATTTAGGCGCAACGGTGCAAGTTATTCCTCATATTACTGATGAAATAAAACGTCGTGTTTATTTAAGTGCGGAGGGCATGGATGTCGCGCTGATTGAGGTGGGTGGCACCGTGGGTGATATTGAGTCATTGCCTTTTATGGAAACTATTCGGCAGATGCGTTTTGAATTGGGCGCTGAACGTTCTTTATTTATTCATTTAACTTTAGTGCCTTATATTCGTTCGGCAGGTGAAATTAAAACTAAACCGACCCAGCATTCTGTAAAAGAATTACGTGCAATTGGTATACAGCCTGATATTTTAATTTGTAGATCTGAACAGCCAATTCCTTTAGCAGAGCGTCGCAAGATAGCATTATTTACTAATGTAGAAGAAAAAGCTGTTATATCTGCAGTAGATGCTGACACTATTTATAGAATTCCCTTGTTATTACATGAACAAGGGTTAGATGATATTGTGGTTAATAAGTTGCGACTCAATGCGAGTCCTGCTGACTTATCTGAATGGACTCGTGTTGTTGATGCTTTAGCCAATCCGGCGAAAGAAGTTACTATCGCTATTGTTGGTAAATATGTTGATCATTCAGATGCATATAAGTCATTAAATGAAGCTTTAATACATGCAGGGATTTGTTCGCGGACAAAAGTTAATCTTAACTATATAGATTCAGAGCGTATAGAAGATGAAGGGGTTGCTTGCTTAAAAGGCGTTGATGCTATTCTAGTTCCTGGCGGTTTCGGTGAACGTGGAGTTGAAGGTAAAATTGCAACGGTACGATATGCGCGTGAAAATAAAATTCCTTATTTAGGTATTTGTTTAGGTATGCAGGCTGCCGTTATAGAGTTTGCTAGAGATGTTGCGGGCCTAGAAGGGGCTCATAGTACAGAATTTTTACCTAGTTCTCCGCACCCAGTGATAGGTTTAATTACTGAGTGGATGGCTGAGAGTGGGCAAATAGAAGTGCGTGATGAGAATTCGGACTTGGGTGGTTCAATGCGCTTAGGTGGGCAGCAGTGTCGATTACAACCCGATTCTTTGGCGTTTAGTTTGTATCAAAAAGATGTAATTACAGAAAGGCATCGTCATCGTTACGAATTTAATAATCAATATTTTGAGAAGTTAGAAAGTGCGGGTATGCGTTTTTCAGGTAAATCAATGGATGGTCGTTTAGTAGAGGTGGTCGAAATAGCCGATCATCCATGGTTCTTAGCCTGTCAGTTTCATCCAGAATTTACGTCTACACCAAGAAAAGGCCATCCGCTATTTTCTGGTTTTGTAGTGGCAGCTTCTCAACAAAAAAAGGGTTTAAATTAATGGAATTGTGTGGTTTTAAAGTAGGGCTAGATCAGCCTTTTTTCTTAATAGCAGGGCCGTGTGTTATTGAAAGTGAGCAATTAGCGCTGGATACCGCTGGTTATTTAAAAGAGCTGGCCGCTACCTTAAATATTCCTTTTATCTATAAATCTTCATTCGATAAGGCTAATCGCTCGTCGCATGAAAGCTTTAGAGGCTTAGGTATTGATAAAGGCCTAGAGATTTTAAGTAAAGTTAAGCAACAAATCGGTGTGCCTGTGTTAACGGATGTACATGAAGATACCCCGTTAGCAGAAGTAGCAAGTGTGGTGGATGTTATGCAAACACCGGCTTTTTTATGTAGACAAACTAATTTCATCCAAGAAGTCGCTAAACAAGGGATCCCTGTTAATATCAAAAAAGGTCAATTTCTTGCTCCCTGGGATATGGTGCATGTGGCCAATAAAGCTAAAGCAACAGGTAATCAAAACATTATGGTTTGTGAACGTGGCGTATCTTTTGGCTATAACAACTTAGTGTCAGATATGCGTTCTTTAGCGGTTATGAGAGACACCGGGTGTCCTGTGGTTTTTGATGCAACTCATTCAGTACAATTACCTGGTGGGCAAGGAACTAGTTCTGGCGGCCAACGCGAATTTGTACCAATTTTAGCAAGAGCGGCAGTAGCGGCGGGCATTTCTGGATTGTTTATGGAAACGCATCCTGACCCTGCTAAGGCGTTAAGTGATGGTCCAAATGCGTGGCCTTTATACAGAATGCAAGAATTATTAGAAGTTTTATTAACCATCGACAGAGCTGTTAAAGCACAGACTCTGATAGAAACAACCTTATAGGAAACAAAATGGCGGCAATAGTAGATATTCGTGCAAGAGAAGTTTTAGATTCACGCGGTAACCCAACGGTAGAAGCAGATGTAATTTTAGCTTCTGGCGTGGTTGGTAGTGCAATGGTTCCATCTGGTGCGTCAACAGGTGAGCGCGAAGCTATTGAATTAAGAGATGGTGATAAAGCACGTTATTTAGGTAAAGGCGTATTAAACGCAGTTAACAATGTTAAAACTGAAATCCGTGATGCGGTTATCGGTTTAGATGTTAATGATCAAGCAGCGCTTGATAAAGTAATGATCGAGCTTGATGGTACAGATACTAAAGCGCGTTTAGGCGCTAATGCTTTATTAGCAGTGTCTATGGCGGCGGCTCATGCTTCTGCTAAAGAAGCAGGTCAGCCTTTGTATCGTCATTTAAACAAATCAGGTGAGTTTATTTTACCTGTACCGATGATGAATATCATCAACGGTGGGTCACATGCTGATAATAGTGTCGATTTACAAGAGTTCATGATTTTACCTGTAGGCGCTCCTACTTTCCGTGAAGCGATCCGTTATGGTGCAGAAGTTTTCCATAATCTAAGCAAAGTTTTAAAATCAAAAGGTTTAGCAACTACTGTGGGCGATGAAGGTGGCTTTGCACCTAACTTGTCTTCAAATGAAGAAGCAATCAGCGTTATTTTACAAGCGATTGAGCAAGCTGGCTTCAAACCAGGCGTTGATATTTTCTTAGGCTTAGACGCTGCGGCATCTGAATACTATTCAGATGGTATTTATGACTTAGCTTCAGAAAGCAAAACTTACACTTCAGCTCAAATGGCTGATTTCTTCGTGGATTGGGTAGATCGTTATCCAATTATCAGCATTGAAGACGGTTTTGACGAAAATGATTGGGATGGTTGGAAATTAATCACTGAAAAATTGGGTAACCGTATTCAATTAGTGGGTGATGATTTATTTGTAACAAATCCAAAAATCTTACAAAAAGGTATTGAAAGAGACATCGCTAACTCAATCTTAATTAAAGTAAATCAAATCGGTACTTTAACTGAAACATTTGCAGCGATTGATATGGCACATAAAGCGTCTTACACTGCTGTTATGTCTCATCGTTCAGGTGAAACAGAAGATGTAACTATTGCTGATTTAGCGGTGGCAACTGGCACTGGTCAAATCAAAACAGGTTCTTTGAGTCGTTCTGACCGTGTTGCTAAATACAACCGTTTAATGAAAATTGAAGAAGAATTAGGTAGCTTGGCTATATATGCTGGCCATAGTGCATTTAGAAAGTTATAAGGTTTGTCTTGCATGAAAGTCCTGCGTGATAATCTATCATAGATAGGAACATGGGGCTTTCTAATTGGTTGTAACATCATGAAAATTCTTCTTGCGGTTGTGGTTTTGTTAATTGGGCTTTTGCAATATCGACTTTGGTTTGGTGATGGAGGAATAGAGCAGGTTAAGTCATACCAGCTGCAACTTAATGATTTAAATAAAGAAGCTGAAGAAAAGGTGCTAAGGAATAAGGCTCTTTATGCGGAAGTTGAAGATTTAAGAAAAGGGCAAGAAGCTATCGAAGAGAGAGCCAGGAATGAGTTGGGCATGATCAGAGAGGGTGAAACCTTTTTCCAGGTGCTTGAGTGATGTTATAAGCATTTCATAAAGGCGGCAGGCTAAGAGTGTTAAACACTTTTGGGTTGTCGCCTTTTTTGTTTATGTTTTAAACAAATTTTATATGTCTATGCATTTATTACTAAAAAGTTAATTTATGAATATTTTAGAAACTATTAAAGAAGCCTTGTCATTATTAAAAACAATACTTAATGATTTAAGTCATAAGCAAGGTTTGTTGAATTTATTGATTTTGGCTTTTACTGTCTCTGTTGGTGCTGGTTTGTTATTGTTTATTTTAGATACTAATATACATTCTTTGTTCGACGGCATATGGTCTGCATGGGTGACAATGACACACGTGGGTTTTGGTGATGTTGTTCCAACTTCTTTCTTAGGTCGTATTTTATCGGCCGCCTTGATTCTATTCGGATTAGTTCTTTTCTCTTTATTTACGGCGTTATTATCTGCAAATTTAATTGGTAAAAATATTGATGCTTGGGGTAATAATGTGCAATCAATTGAAAATGATTTGGATCAAATAGAGATAGAAGAAAGCAAAGTTTTGCAGGAACTTGCCAGATTACATGCTCGCTTAGATGCGCTGGAAAAACAAAATAAATGACAAGCACTATCAACTTCTGGGCAGTCGTTCCTGCTGCCGGTGTCGGTAAGCGTATGAACGCAGACCGGCCCAAACAATATTTGGAACTCGCAGGTAAAACAGTCATTGAACATACTTTGTTGCGCTTATTAAGTGCCAATGTATTTACAGCAGTTGCGGTGGCTATTTCAAAAGAAGATCCTTATTGGCCAGAATTAGAGGTTTCTGGGCATGAACAAGTGATCACCGCTGATGGCGGTAAAGAGCGAGCTGATTCAGTATTGTCTGCATTAAAATCAATTAGAGACTTGGCATCAGATGAAGACTGGGTCTTGGTTCATGATGCTGCTAGGCCTTGTATTACAGCTACAGATATAAATTTATTAATTGATACCTTGCGTGCGGATGAGGTGGGTGGGATTTTGGCTTTATCCTCTCATGACACTCTAAAAGATGTACAGGGTAAAAATATTGTAGGTACCTTAGATAGAAGTCACATTTGGCGGGCATTAACACCACAGATGTTTAAGTACGGTAGTTTAAAAAATGCATTAGAGATTGCAGAAGGTAATCCTGCCATCACTGATGAAGCCAGTGCATTAGAGTTGCAAGGCTTACAGCCGAAGATAGTAGAGGGTCGTCCTGATAATATTAAAATTACCCGACCAGAAGATTTAGCCTTAGCGCAGTTTTATATGGAGCATCAAAATGATTAGAGTAGGTATGGGCTATGATGTGCATCGTTTTAAAGACGACGGTGATGTCATTTTAGGAGGCGTTAAAATTCCTTATGAGCAAGGCTTAGAAGCGCATTCTGATGGTGATGTGGTGTTACATGCTTTATGTGATGCTTTATTAGGCGCGGCCGCGTTAGGGGATATAGGAAAGCATTTTCCGGATACAGATCCTGAGTTTAAAGGTGCTGATAGTCGTGTTTTATTGCGCCATGTCTATAACATTGTGCAAGAAAAAGGTTATTTATTAGTAAACGCAGATATAACTATTATCGCGCAAGCGCCTAAAATGGCGCCGCATATTTTGGCTATGTGCACTAATATTGCCGAAGATTTAAAAGTGGCAGTGGATTGTATTAATGTTAAGGCTACGACGACTGAAAAATTGGGTTTTGAGGGTCGTAAAGAAGGTATTGCCGTTCAAGCTGTCGTTTTGATTGAAAAATAATATGTTACTAGCTAAGAGTAGCTCTGTTTTTTGGCATGGATGTAAATATATAAATTGCTATGGAAGATAACAATCAAATAATTGATCTACCTGAATGGCCTTATGTATACGGAGGACCTTCAGGCGAGGGGAAGATCCGAGTTACATCAGAAGATTTTATAGTAACAGAGCATTTAGCCTTTGAGCCTTCTGGGGCAGGTGAGCATGTTTTTTTACAGATAGAAAAAACGGACGAAAATACCGAGTTTGTCGCAAGACAATTAGCGCGTTTTGCCAGTGTAAGACAGCGTGATGTCAGTTTTGCTGGTTTAAAAGATCGACACGCAGTTACTACGCAATGGTTTAGTGTTTGGTTGCCTGGTAAAGCTGATCCTGATTGGACTTTATTTAATACAGATAATATAAAGGTACTTCAGGTTATTCGGCATGCCAGAAAATTAAAGCGTGGCGTATTGTCTGGTAACAGTTTTAAGTTGCGTATTAAAGATTGGCAAGGTGATCAACAAAAAACGGCTCAACAATTAGAGCGTATTAAAGTTGAAGGCATAGCTAATTATTTTGGTGTGCAACGTTTCGGTCATAAAGGTTTAAATGTTCAGAAAGCTCTAGCGATGTTTCAAGGTGCAAAGGTGGGCAGAGAGCAGCGTAGTTTGTACTTGTCAGCAGTTCGGTCATATTTGTTTAATCATATTTTAGGGTATCGAGTAGCAAATCAAACTTGGAATCAGGCTTTGGTGGGTGATACTTATGTGTTTGATGGCTCGCATAGTAGTTTTAAATCAGATCAGCCCGATGCAGAAATTATTCGGCGTCTGCAAGCACAGGAAATACATATCTCCGGTGCTTTATGTGGTAAAGGGGATGTCAGCGTATCTGCATTGGCTTTAGAGCTTGAAAGTTCAATTTTGAATAGTTATCCAGACTTGGTTCAAGGTTTAATTGCTGCTGGAGTAGAGAGCGATAGACGCGCTTTGCGCGTTAAAGTAAACGACTTAAATTGGCAGTTTATACAAGAAGATATATTAGAGCTCGGTTTTACTTTACCTGCAGGCAGTTACGCAACATCCGTTTTAAGAGAGATTATTAACCTTTAATAAAACAAATAAGGCGCCTGTACCGCCAGCACTTTGGGGTGCAGAGCAAAAAGCTTGGACGTCTTTATGTTGTCTTAACCATAAATTAAGGTCATTTTTTAAAACAGGTTGACTATCTGCTGATCGATAGCCTTTGCCATGCACAATATGTACGCAACGGTAGTTTGAGGCAATACAGTTATTTAAAAAAACAAGTAGTTGATTTTTAGCGGCATTGCTCGTTAAACCATGTAGGTCAATATCGGCATCAAGTCCAAAGTGGCCTTTGCGTAATTTCTTTAACACATTGTTTTGTAAGCCTGGTGCTGTGTAGCTCAGGCTATCTTCAAGTCCGACTTTTTCTAAGTCGGTGCTTGTATCGTTAAATAATGAATCGTCTAGATCGGTCTTTGTAGGTTTGGGGTAAGGTTTAGGCTTGTCTTTTTGATTTAATAATACTTTATTAGAATCAAGTGTCTTTACTTGGCCAATACTTTGACGAAATAAATCTTTATCTTCTTGTGTAAGGTTTTTTTTTACCACGAAAGCTGATTTTATTGGTTATTGTTGCTAATATGTTTGATTTTATAGTTTCTTACGCTGAATGGCGAATTGATAATGCATATTTTGTTGAGTAATGATGATGGCTATTTAGCTGAGGGATTAGTAGCACTAGCCAATGCTTTAAGGAAATATGCTGAAATAACAGTCGTTGCGCCTGATAGAAATCGCAGTGCAGCTAGCAATTCATTAACCTTAGAAATGCCCTTGCGCGCGCATTCAACCGATAATGGCTTTATCAAAGTTGATGGTACGCCGACTGATTGTGTGCATTTAGCCATTACCGGTTTACTAGATAAAGAACCTGATATGGTATTTGCTGGGATTAATCATGGCTCTAATTTGGGTGATGATGTTTTGTATTCAGGGACAGTTGCCGCAGCAACAGAAGGACGATTTCTTGGTTTACCGGCCATAGCTATTTCATTAGTAGGAAGTAATCCTACTCATTTTGAAACGGCTGCAGAGGTAGCGGCAACTTTGCTGAAACAAATAATCTGCAATCCTTTGCCTAAGGATATTATCCTTAATGTAAATGTACCTGATGTGGCTATTGAAGATTTAAAAGGCTTTCAAGCTACACGATTAGGTCAGCGTCATAAATCTGAGGCGGTGATAAAGAGTGCAGACCCACGAGGACGCGTCATTTATTGGGTAGGTCTCCCTGGTACAGAACAAGATGCGGGCGAAGGTACGGATTTTTATGCCGTCAGTAATGGCTATGTTTCGGTAACACCTTTGCAAATCGATTTAACAGATTATGAAAGTATTAACGCATTAAATGCGTGGTTGCCTAAGGTAGATTGTTTATGAATATAAGTTTACAAGGCATGGGAATGACCTCATTGCGCACACGCGAGCGCATGATTAAACGCTTGTCTGAACAAGGTATTAAAAATCAAAAAGTGCTTGAAGTCATGCGAGATACGCCTAGACATATATTTATGGATGAAGCTTTATCTAGTCGAGCTTATGAAGATACCGCATTACCTATTGGATACAATCAAACCATCTCTCAACCCTATATAGTTGCAAGAATGACCGAGTTGCTGCTAGATACAACAGATCATTTAGAGAAGGTTCTTGAGATAGGCACAGGTTGTGGCTATCAAACGGCAATACTATCGTCTTTTGTAGATAGAGTTTATTCAGTTGAAAGAATATTGCCGTTACAGCGTAAAGCTCGCGTTCATATTGGTGCGTTGAAGCTTAAAAATATTAGTTACTTATATGATGATGGTAATGTTGGGTGGCCAGAGTATGCGCCTTATAATGGCATTATTGCTTCTGCTGCCCCTTCAGAAATTCCATTTCAATTAATACAGCAATTGGCCGTAGGTGGTGTTATGGTAATTCCGGTCGGTGTTAATGGACAGCAAATGCTACAAAGGGTAACCCGTAAAACCAGCGGTTATGAAGTTGAGGACATTGAGCCAGTGACATTCGTCCCATTTTTATCTGGAAAAGAATAAGGTTTGTACAATAATTGGTCACCGCGTAAAATTAGCCTATGCTTGGAATTTTACTGAAAAATTAAAAGTTAATGCTTTTTTTTGCGTGGCATTTATTAAGCCTTCTTAAAAAGTACCCCTATTATGATTGAGTTATGACGAAACCGAATCAAGAAAAATCTCGCTCTTCTATTCTAGAGCCTCCAAAAATGCCGGGTGCATTACCTCTCTTTGGGCACATGCTCAAGTTCGGCAAAAATCCTTTTTTATATATGATGAATCTTAGAAACAGCCTAGGAGAAATAGGTGAGTTTCGTATGTTTCATCAAAAAATGGTTTTGATGACCGGGCCAGAAGCTAATGAAGCTTTTTTTCGAGCGCCCGATGCACAGCTGGATCAGAGCCAAGCTTATAAAATTATGACGCCTATTTTTGGCAAAGGTGTCGTGTTTGATGCGCCTCCGCATAAAAAAGATCAACAACTCAAAATGCTAATGCCAGTTTTGCGTGATAAACCTATGCGTGGCTATGCGCAAGTTATCGTGCAAGAAGTCGAAGATATGATTGCCGGCTGGGGTGAAACAGGTGAAATTGATCTGTTGGAGTTCATGAAAGAACTCACAATTTACACCTCTAGTCATTGTCTCTTGGGCGATGAGTTTCGTTATGAGTTAAATGAAGAATTTGCCAAGATTTATCATGATTTGGAAAAAGGCGTTAATCCTTTAGCATTTGTCTTTCCGTACTTGCCACTCCCCGTATTTCGTCGCAGAGATAAAGCGCGAGCTCGCTTACAAGAGTTAGTGACGGGTATTATTGCTAAAAGAGCTTTAAAAGCTGAAAAGAGTGATGATGCATTTCAGTTATTAATCGATTCAAAATATGATGATGGCACGGCTTTATCGCCCCATGAAATTACAGGTATGTTGATTGGGACTATCTTCGCAGGTCATCATACAACTGCTGGGACTGCCGCTTGGACTTTATTAGAATTAGCTAGAAGACCTGAGCAATTGGAGTTGGTTTTAACTGAATTAGATCAACTGTTTGGTTTTGATGGTGAAGTGACTTTTCAGTCTTTGCGTGAAATTCCGGTTCTAGAGAATGTTGTTAAAGAAGTCTTACGATTGCATCCGCCATTGATTTTTTTAATTCGAAAAGTGATGAAGGATTTTCACTTTAAAGGCTATACCGTTAAGGCAGGTAAATACGTATGCGCTTCGCCACGCGTTTCACATCGTATTGCAGAAATATTTCCTGATCCAGAAAAGTTTGATTTAGAGCGGTATTCAGAAGAACGTCAAGAAGATGCAAGACCGTTTAGTTGGATTGCTTTTGGTGGTGGCAAGCATAAGTGTACGGGCAATGCCTTTGCTATGTTGCAGTTAAAAGCTATTTTTAGCATCTTATTACGACGTTATACTTTTGAATTGGTTGATGAAAAAGACCAATATCAAGATGATTTTACGCAGATGGTGGTGCAACCGTTATCACCTTGTCGAGTGCGTTATGTTAAGCGCAAAAATCTGCAGGCCAGTGCTGAAGAAATTGCTGAGTCTAGCGTCGCGCAGACGCAAACCGTTGAACCAACAGGCTTCCAAATTTATTTAGATAGAGAATTATGTCAAGGGCATGCGACTTGTATGGCAGAAGCACCAGAGCTTTTTCAGGTAGATGACGAAGGCAATGTGACTGTACTTCAGGATAATCCTAGTTTAGAGGCTTTAGAAAAAGCCCGGCTCGCTGAAAAATATTGCCCTACCAAAGCAATTCTTATTAAAACCACAAATACGTAATAGAGACAATCATGGCGGCATATCCCAGAGCAGAACTTGAAGAAATGGTAGAGCGTTGGTTACAAGCTAACCGTGACGCAGAAAAAGAAGGTAACTGGCCTAAATATTTAGGGGCAATGTATACCGATGATGCGGAATACCGTTGGAATATTGGCCCCAATGAAGAGTTTGTCGCGCGCAGTCGTAAAGAGATTGAAGAGTGGGCCTTAGGTGTACAAATGGAAGGTTTTGAAGAATGGCGTTATCCTTATCATCGTATTTTAATTGATGAAAAACAGGGTGAGGTTATTGGTTTATGGACCCAAGTTTCTCCAGCAGTGCGAGAAGATGGTACGCATTATCAAGTAGAAGGGATTGGCGGTTCTTGGTTTCGTTATGGCGGTAACTATAAATGGGAATGGCAACGCGATTTCTTTGATTTAGGTAATGTAAAAGCCTTGTTTTTTGAGTTGGCTGGTGATGGGAAATTAGATCCTGCAGTAAAAACAAAAATTGGTAAATTAGCAAAAGGTCAATTATTACCTGGTCATGAGCGCTTAAGACCACAGCCTAGTTTGTTTAAGAAATTGAAAGGCTTTATGGCAATGGTGCGTATTGCTTTATTTAATCGTTAAAAGCTATGCATAGTGTAAAACCTAGTTGGAAAAACTGGCAGTTATTAACTGAGCAAGGCCGACATATCTGGGCTTTTAAGCCAACATCAACGGATATCAATCAGCATTTACAAAATGCCCATAACATCTCGGCTCAGGAAATATCTTTAGCAGCTGAAGATTTTAAGTTTGATAAGCAAGTCAATCCCAACTCAGGTGATAAAGTCTTTAGATTTGCAGCGGTCGCTAATAACTTTAGAGGTTATACAGGGGTAACGCCGCAAACAAATAATCCTGAACAGCAAAAAGTAGCGGACTCGGTTATAAAGGGTATCAACTACTTTGCCAGTTTACAAAGTGCTGATGGGCATTGGGCTGGCGATTATGGCGGGCCATTATTTTTATTACCGGGCTTATTAATTGCCTCTTATGTCACTCAAACGCCCTTTCCAAAAGCCCATCAAGAAATGATGAAGCTTTACGTGTTTAATCACCAAAATGCAGATGCAGGCTGGGGAATGCATATTGAAGGTGAATCGACTATGTTTGGCACGGTGATGCAATATGTATCATTAAGGTTGTTGGGCGTAGATAAAGATGAGCCGGCATTAGTTAAAGCCAGAGCGTGGATTAAGCTTAATGGTGGTGCCACGGGTATTCCATCTTGGGGTAAGTTTTATTTATCCATCTTAAATTTATATGACTGGCAGGGCTTTAATAGCCTGTTTCCAGAGATGTGGTTATTTCCTAAATGGTTACCGTTTCATCCTTGGCGTTATTGGTGCCATAGTCGCATGGTGTATTTGCCGATGGCTTATTGTTACGCGCAACGTATCAAAATGCCCGAAAATGATTTGATTTTATCGCTAAGGACAGAGATTTATAGCGAAGACTATGCTGAGATTAATTGGCCTCAGCAACGTAATACAGTGTGTGATAAAGATTCGTATACGGTTTTATCGCCAGTATTAAAGTGGATGAATTTATTCACTAATAGTTATGAAAAAATCAGTTGTGGTTGGTTGCGTAAAAAAGCGACAGATTACATTTTGCGCTATTTAAATGCGGAAGATCAGCAAACGGATTACATTAATATTGGTCCAGTCAATAAAGTGATTAATTCAATCTGCATCTGGCATGCTTATGGTGCAGACTCTGAGCAGTTTAAACAGCATGTAACGCGTTGGTTTGATTACTTATGGGTGGCAGAAGATGGTATGAAGATGAGCGGTTATAATGGCTCTCAACTTTGGGATACCGCCTTTTCAACGCGCGCCATACTAGAGAGTGATTTAGGCCAATTGTTTCCAGAGACTGTTCAGAAGGCATATAACTTTATCGAGCATTCCCAAATTAAGTCTGAACACGCTACCCATGCGGAGTTTTTTAGACATCCTATGATAGGAAGTTGGCCGTTTTCAACTGCAGAGAATGGTTGGCCCGTTGCAGATTGTACGGCAGAAGGTTTAAGTGCTAGTTTGGCAGTTCATGAGTCGGGCTTGGTTAAGCCAACGATTGATGAGAAGCGTATTCAGCAAGCGGTGGATATTATTTTGTCATATCAAAATAAGGATGGTGGCTGGGCAACTTATGAGTTATCAAGAGCGCCTAAATGGTTAGAGAAACTAAATCCGTCAGAAGTGTTTGCCGATATAATGATCGATTATTCTTGGACGGAATGTACGGCGGCTTGTGTTATTTCTTTAATAGAGATTCAACATATTTATCCAGATTACAAAAGCGCTGAACTTAATAAAGCAATTAGTGCTGGTTTAGCTTTTATACTTAAGCAACAAAAGTCTGATGGTTCTTGGTATGGTGGCTGGGCTGTTTGTTTTACTTATGCCACTTGGTTTGCAGTTGAAGCTTTAAGCAAAGCCAAAGGGAAAGGCTATTATAATGACGCTGTTTTAGCGGACAGTATGCAGAACGCAGTTGCGTTTTTAGTTGGTAAACAGAAGGCCGATGGTGGTTGGGGTGAGACCTTTAAGTCTTGCTCTAAGTTGGTTTATACTGAGGCCGAAACTTCGCAAGTTGTAAATACAGCTTGGGCTGTACTAGCTTTATTGGCTGTAGAGAATGTTGATAGAACGGTAATTGCTGCGGGTATTAATTTGTTGCAAAGTAGGCAGACAGATCAAGGTGATTGGGAACAGGAGAGTATTTCGGGTGTTTTTAATTACAACTGCATGATAACGTACGCTAATTATAGAAATATATTTCCAATCTGGGCGCTTAATCGCTACTATAAGGAAATTATTCAAGGATGATAAAAATCCAACGAAATTTAAAGCATTTGGGCCAGTAGCTTAATATGAAAGCAGAATTTGATATTTGTATTATTGGGGCAGGTATGGCCGGTGCTACTATCGCGGCTTATCTGGCACCTAAAGGCATTAGAATTGCCTTGATTGATCAATGCTTTAAGGAAAAGAAGCGCATAGTAGGGGAGTTACTACAGCCGGGTGCCGTGTTATCTTTAGAAGAAATGCAACTCGGACATTTATTAGAAGGCTTCGAGGCGCAACCGGTTGATGGTTATGCGTTGTTACACGGTGATCAAAAAATAACCATTCCCTACCCAGCTAGTTATAAAGGCATGGGTTTACACAATGGGCTTTTTTTACAAAACATCAGAGCCGCCGCTTTAAAAAATAACTTCGTTACTCAAATACAAGGCAAAGCTCTGCAATTGCTAGAAAACGAGCGTAATGAAATTATCGGAGTGAGTTATAGAGAAGAAGGAACTTCAGAAATAAAGTCTATACACGCGCCTTTAACCATCACCAGTGATGGCTTCTTTTCAAATTTTAGAGAAAGTTTAAGCAATAATGAGAAGTCGGTGACTTCGTACTTTATTGGCGTTATTTTAAAAGACTGTGCAATGCCATTCCCTAAGCATGGGCATGTGTTTTTATCCGGACCCACTCCATTTATTTGTTATCCCATTTCATCTAATGAAGTGCGCTTGTTAATTGACTTTCCGGGTGATCAATTACCTAGAAAAGCCTTATTACAAGAGCATTTAGACAGTAACGTCACACCTTATATTCCAGCAGAGATGCTTAAAAGTTACCAACAAGCCATGCACGAAGGTGGCTTTAAGGTAATGCCTAATCACTACATGGCGGCAAAACCGATTATTCGTAAAGGTGCAGTTATGTTAGGAGATGCTTTAAATATGCGTCATCCTTTAACCGGTGGTGGATTGACGGCGGTCTTTTCTGATATTCAGATTTTAAGCGCGCATTTGTTGGCAATGCCTGACTTTAGTAACAATGATTTAATTCATACAAAAATAGAAGCTTATTATCAAGATAGGCAACGCGCTAATGCTAATTTAAATATATTAGCCAATGCCTTGTATGGCGTGATGTCTAACAATCTATTAAAAGCAGCGGTCTTTAATTATTTAAAATGTGGTGGTTCTAACGCCCAAGAATCAATTAGTATTTTGGCCGGTTTAAATAGAAATAATTATGCCTTGATTAAGCAGTTTGCGTGTTTAGCTGTCTATGGGGCCTTTGATTTAGTGCGTGAAAACATATGCAATGTGCCTAGAGCTTTTAGGATTTTGTTGGATGCGCTCACGATTATCAAGCCTTTAGCTAAAAATGAATTGTCTGTTAGCGCGGTGGTGAGTGGCTACTTTAAGAAATAAAAGTCTTAATTAATTATTTTTAAGCAAAAAATTGTTAGAATTTGCAGTTTATTAATGGAGATGTACTTTTGCGGGAAGCATTTAATAAATCAATAACCATTTGCTAGGTAAATTTTATATTGATATTTAAAGAAACCACTTAAAATATCTGGCCAAGTATTCTGGTTACTTAACACCTTTTCAAACCTTTATATTCATACTTTACAATTCATATGAGCAAACCAAAAAAAGTAGCAATCCTCACAGCGGGCGGTCTAGCCCCATGCTTAAACTCTGCAATCGGCAGCTTAATTGAGCGTTATACAGAAATTGATCCATCTATCGAAATCATTTGTTACCGTAGTGGTTACAAAGGTTTGTTATTGGGTGATTTTTACACAGTGACACCTGCTATTAGAGAAAAAGCTGGGCTTTTACATAAATTTGGTGGCTCATTAATTGGTAATAGCCGTGTAAAACTAACTAACGTTAAAGACTGTTTAAAACGTGGTTTAGTGCAAGAAGGTCAAGATCCACAAAAAGTGGCGGCTGATCAATTAGTAAAAGATGGTGTAGATATTTTGCACACTATCGGTGGTGATGATACTAATACAGCAGCGGCTGATTTAGCCGCTTTCTTAGCTAACAATAATTACGGATTAACAGTTATTGGTTTACCAAAAACCGTTGATAACGATGTATTCCCTATTAAACAATCATTAGGTGCATGGACTGCGGCTGAACAAGGCGCACGTTATTTCGCTAATGTGGTTGCAGAAAACAATGCAAATCCACGTATGTTAATCGTACACGAAGTGATGGGTCGTAGCTGTGGATGGTTAACAGCAGCAACGGCTTTAGAGTATCGTAAATTATTAGATCGTTCTGAGTGGTTACCAGAATTAGGTTTAGACCGTAACGCATTTGAAGTTCATGGCGTATTTA
>CAJADF010000064.1 GCA_903938485.1 uncultured Methylococcaceae bacterium | reverse complement strand
CGATTTTGGTGGTGTATCTGATACTTGAAGGTATCAGTGTTTTAAAAGTTGGTATTTTATGTTGTTTCAATTAAGCTGAATTAATCTATATTTAATTAAAATCGTTCTATAATCATTCGAATTATCTTTAATAGTTTAGTTTGTGTATTCATCATGAGATTATCTGATTTTGAAATAAAAACCATCAAGCATCTGGCTAATCAATTTTATGGGCAGCAAGCAAAAGTTGTTTTGTTTGGTTCTAGGGTTGATGATTCAAAAAAAGGCGGTGATATCGATGTATTTATTGAGACGCCTTTAGAAACAAACATCAAAGATAAATTAAACTTTTTAGTTCAGCTTGAAAATTATATTGGGGAACAAAAGGTTGATTTAGTGGTTAAGTCAAAAAATAGTCTACCTAAAGACATTTTTAATATCGCTAAGTCAACGGGAATCGTTTTATGATCGTAAAGAAAATACTTGATACTATCGATTTAAATTTTTCCAGAGCAGATGAGTATGTAGAACAAATTTCAGTGATGGATTTATCTAAAGATCCATTTGAAGATATTGAGAATATTAAAACGATTGATAGTTTTATTTATAGGTTTTCAAAAATTCAAGACATGATGGGTGAAAAGTTGTTTCCTGCCTATTTAACGGCTCTGGAAGAGTACAGCCCATCAATGCCTCTTATCGATATTCTTAATAAATTAGAAAAATTTAAAATAATTGATTCAGAAAATGATTGGAAGTATTTTCGTAAATTAAGAAATATTTTAACGCATGAATATCCAGATAATGAGGATGATTTAATTCAAGGTATTCAAGAAGCGTTAATTGTTTATCCAAAAGTAAAAGCTATTTATCAAGCTATTAGAAATTATTTATCAAAATCATAAAAATTGAGGGTGTAATAAATTTTGTGTAAATAGTCATTTTGCAAAAAAAGCCTTAAGACGCGGTTATTTTGTCTTACAGCGCAGTGGTGAAGTGGCCATACAAAAAGCGGTGAATAGTTAAATCCACCCTCTCTGTTCTATTTCGTTAATGATAGCATTGGCGCTGGAAATTAATTTAGGTACAAAATGATGGGCTCCTAGAATCGCACTATATAAGATTGCTGGGTCTTCTATATATTCATGAACCATTTGGTTTCTAAGAAACCGCATAGTCATCCATTCTTCTGCCGAGGCAATAAAATTTAAGCGCTCAGCTTTATCTAGGTTATCTATGACTGCAGATGTTTTTTCACCCAAGGCGGTTAATAGTTCCGGTAATAATTTATCGCCTAAAGTATCTTGTAACCGACCAAATCGACTGACGAATGCTTCCACTTGTTCTGCTAATTGCGGGTTGTGTTCTAATTGAGTCGCTTGTTCTAAAGTGAATGAGTATAAAAATAACCGTTCATCAGTTTGGATTAGGTGTTTAACTTCTTTAGTAATGACGCGTGCTAAAAATTGTAATCTAAGTTTGTTTTTTTCAGTGATTGTCATAAAAGCACACCTTCCTTTAATGCGATATCGTGTATAGGTAAGCGCATTAAATTAGGTGCATAAAGGATGACATCGACTTTTCTGCCATACATGATTCTAGATATCTTAGCCGCCATTTGGGCACATAATAAGGCTGGATTTTCAACAGGTTCTGATACTTCAAGCATGAGATCTAAATCACCGCCTTGTAGTTCGTCATTTAGTCTAGAACCAAATAGTCTAATTTTAGAATCAGCGCCGGCAATTTGTTTTGATACTGTGCGTATTGTTTCAATTTGCCCGTCAGTTAGTCTCATGGTCACTTAATGTATTTATAGTTGATTTAGATGTCTTTTAAGTTGATGGGTAACGCTATGATCTTTAACTAACTATAGCAAATGATTTGTCCTATGTCGTTATTATTAAGCTAAAAAGATCTGTATTTACTTAAAAATGAGCCTATCACAAATAATCTTGGCAGTAAGTAGGTATGTATTTGGAGTTTGTAAATATTGGTTTGTAGTAAATGGATATGTATTTGGTGTAAGTATATATTGATGGCGTCTAGTTGTTATATGCTAAACTCTTTAAAAATTAGATGGTAAGGAATGGTCTATGTTAAATATATCGCTACAAGAAGCCAGAGAAAAACTTGCTGAGTTAATTTCGCTTGCGGAACAAGGTGAAGAGGTTTTTATCATTAGTGAAAATAAATCTAAATTCAAGCTTGTTTATTCCGAAGAAAAGTCAAAAAAAAGAGTTTTTGGTCAGCATCGTGAAAAGGTAAAAATGAGTGATGATTTTAATAACTCGTTACCCGATAATTTTTGGCTCGGAAGTGAGTGAGAATTTTACTAGATACTCATGTTTTTATTTGGCTTGATTCTCAACCAGAAAAGTTATCAAAGAATGCATTGGCAATTTGCGAAGATAACAGTAACCAACTTTATCTAAGTATGGCAAGTTTATGGGAAATGCAAATAAAATTACAACTAGGAAAGCTTAAACTTAAAATCCCGTTAGAAGAGATGTTTGCTCTACAGAAGCAAGAAAATGATTTAAATTTATTAAACTTTTCTTTAGATCATATTTATCAATTACAAGATTTACCTTTCCATCATAACGATCCTTTTGACAGGATTATAATTGCGCAAAGTATGCTAGAGAATATGCGACTTGTCAGCATCGATGAAAAGTTTAAGTTATATAATTTAGAAGTCTTATGGTAAAAATCATATATGCGTGATGAATACAATCAGTTATATGCTAACATTTTCAAAAATTATGTATTTTTAAGCCCATTATTGATGCTGAATTAAAAGATCTGGTTTCAAGCCTGGCTTTGGCACTTTGGGAAAATATTAGTAAGCAACTTAGTTCTGGTGTTATCTAAAAATGTGCGTATATTAGGTTTGTAACAGTTCTAGTTCGGTATTATTTTTATGACTCTATGACTGGTTTTGAAACTTTTTTCACTACAGTTATGGGGTTTGATATGAATAATTTAGCTTTTGAGGTTGGGTTTGATCATTACCGCTTAGATTTGCATTTAGAGGCGGATTGATTTGAAGAGGCGGATTGGGAGCAGGTCCAGTTCGGATTTCAGGCGGCTAAGCAGCAAGATGTATCAAAGTTAAGATGTAATAAATTTGAGAGCAAAGTATTAAGTATCAGATCCCGGTGTTTAAAATCGGGACTTGAAGTAACTATTACCGCGAAAGACTTAATGGCAGAGTTAGAAATCACTAACGGACTTTGTCCTATCACTGAAGAACCTTTTACTTTTGCGCAGCAGAATTTAACCGATTGGTCTATAGATAGGGTTGATAATACCCGGGGTTATGTGCCTGATAATATTGCCATTGTGTCCGTAAAAGCTAATAAGGCTAAAGGCGATTCAGATTTACCTCATATGATTGAGCAAGCAGTACGTAAACATAATCCCAATAGTACCTTAACTCAAAAACAGTGGTTTTTAATGGGGCGGTTTTACTACGAAAGATTAACACTAACTGAAACTTTAAATATGACAGCTATTCTTTATCACTCACCAGAGATTTTATTTAAGGTTATTGTTATGCAGTTATATTACCCAAATACAAAACATAGTCATGTTTTCTCAAGCATACTTGCACCCTACTGCCCCAAATTATTAATAGAGCGAACCATTAAACTCATTTTAAAGCGATATAAAACAGGTAAAGTTGCTCCCAGGAGTAATCATGGGCTTAATCTAGTTTTAAATAGCCCCAAGGCACTGGATGCAATTTTTATTTTAATGATGCGTGTTTTAGAACATTACGCAGAATTTGATGAAATTTTAACCGTGTGTTTCTTTAAACTCCCACCAGATGTCCTTGATATAGAATATTCTAAGCCAGTTTAAGGTCAAGCTAAGGCCATTCTTAAGTCGCTTTGTTAAGCCTTCTCCTCTACTATATTTAGTTCATTTGCTCTACCCATGCACAGTCTTTGGAAGACTCTAGCGGCACTAATACCATTAATAACAAAAGCGATAGTGATAGGCATAGCAAACCAAGGGCCTTGGCTACTGGCGTGATGCAGTAATAAATCTTCGCCTAAAAACGCGGGTGATATCGGAAAGCCTACTAAGCCTAAAAAGCTTAAGAATAACAATAACGATAACCGGGGTTGAGTTTCAGAAAACGCGCGATAGGCAAAGGGTGTTGCAGCAAAATTATCATTTTTAAGTAATTTTATTAATACCACTATGCCTAAAGCCCAGGCGGGGACAATGCCGCTTGCAAATAAACCGACATCAAATAAGGCGTCTGGGTTTATAAACCAAATCGCAACGCCCGCTAATACAGAACTTAAACCAATGGCATTCCATACCCCAATAGGGTTATGTTTAATACTAAACGCACTTAATGAGGTGAGTACCATTAATACAGATACTGGAATGGCAAGGTATTCGGTACCCATGTGGGTCGCAAGAATCACTAAGCCAAATAGGGCAAAACTAGAGCAGCCATAGATCAATTTTAATATTAATGGGGTTTTGTTAATGCTTACCCCAATAGATTTTAAAGGGTTCCACAGCAAGGAGCGCACTAACAACTCTAAATTACCTTCTTGTAAAGAAAATACATACAAGGTGTTTTGTAATACTTCAGGCAATACTTTTTTTAATGAATCAGGTAAAAATTTAAAGCGCGGATGGTTGTCTTGTATGTAAAAATCACTATCAGTAGAGCCTTCTACTCTTAGCATGTGTACCACAATAGAAGGGGATACCAACAATTGGTAACAACGTAAAAACGCGTTGCCAAAGAAGTGTAATAATACTAAATCATTTAAGCCTATGGCTAACTCCATAAACATAAAGCCCACTTGCGTTATTGACGCGTAGGCTATTTTGCCTTTGATATTAGACTGTGTTTTTTCTGACAAACTAGCGACAATAACAGTCAGTAAGCCTATGTTAAAGACACTTAAGCGGGTTAAATAATAATAAGACCAGATGGGCTCGGTTCTAAATAATAAAAATACGCCTAAATGTACTGATAAAGCCCCATAAAAGATAGCACTTGATGGCGTTGGTCCTTCCATTGCCCTAGGTAACCAAAAACAGAACGGAAATTGCGCTGATTTACCCGAGGCGGCAATTAATACTAGGGTAGACACTAACCACAACGAGGCATAACCCGCAGGCGGCATTGAGGGATTGTTAAATAGGTTGGCAAGCTCGCTAAAGTGTTGGCTTTCATGAAACAGTAAATGGCTCATCCACGCACCCAGTAGTAACCCAATGTCACAAAAACGGTAGATGGTATAGGCACGAAGAGCATTGCGTACGGGTTGAACACGGTGGCGGTAAAAGGCAATCAGTAAGAAGGAAGAAATCCCTACAATCTCCCAGCCAGCAAACAAAATATCAATGGTACCCGCTAAAACCACCATGTTTAGCCCAAAAGCAAAGCTAAAGATGGTCATAAAGAAGCGTTTATAGCCCTCTTCTCGGTGTAAATACACGCGGCAATATTTAACAATAATTGAGAATATAGCCCACACGCAAAATAGATAAACAGCACCGATTTTATCGAGGTAAAAAATGATCGGAAAATGATAATCTTCGGTTTGATACAAACTAAACCATTCATATTCATGGCTAGGAAATCCCGCAACAGCCCAAAGCACCAATAAGCTAATAATGCTGATACCCATGGCATGGGTAAACCAAAAGCTAATATTGGCTATTTTGAGTTCATTTTTTTCTGATAAGAATATAAATAAAAACGCTAATAGCGGTAAACCTAAGCTGGTTAAGATGAGTCCGTTCATGCTTGGCTCCTTACAAATTGATGCACAGGTATCGTGGTGGTTTTTCCTACTAGTATGCTTGCAGAGGTTTCTGCCGTAGGGGATTTAATGGTAGTTGGTAGTATGACCGGTTCCCAGCCTTTAACCGAATAAAGATTGAGCTCATGTGTGTCTGGATGACAACTGGCAAGCCTTACCCATTCGTTATTTAACCATTCTGTTAGTGCGCCTAATTTACTGATTGTTTTATCGATAATGTCGGTGCTTTGTTCTATTACAATTAATAGGCGGGCAGGTTGATGCACTTCTATCATTTGATGAGGTAGTCCGGTTCTTAAATCACCTTCTACACCGTTAGCGACACCCAGTAAACCAATCACATTGTGTGGCAGTTTAGTGCCAGCACCATAAACGGAATTATCAATTCTAGAGAATAAATATTCCAAGTTTATGCCACCACAAACAGGAATAACAGCCCCCAGAATTTTGGCCATAATTTCGCCTTCTGCATCGGTTTGTGGATCATAAGAATGTAAGAAAGCTCGACGATCCATAAATAAATCTCGAGTGAGTTGGCGTCTACCGACGATGGCGTATAGGTTATTAGAGTGGTTGTATTCCGGTCTGGGTTCAAAGATAGAGGTCGCACGTTCTTTAACATGATTATGAGCAATGGTAAGCCCCTCTTTTTGGGGCGCTAACTCAAACCATCGGCAACGCTCGGCCGCATTTCTATCCAAGGCTTCAGTCATATTTGCTTGAAAAGCCGTCAAACCTTCTGCAGGGTGCTTTTCTAATAAATGCAGATCAAAATAGGTAATCTCATCACGACTGGTGTTGTGTAAAGCAGCCACAAAGCGTGTGGTATCAGGGATATAAATACCCCGTTCGCGTAAAATTTCTCTGACGGGTTCATGGTTAGCCATCCACGCAAAGGCACGTGCATTAGGTGCGCCCGGTTTACCAGAACAGGCACCGCAATCGTAGGCGGCAAAGTGTGGGTTGTTAACACTACTAGAGCCATGCGCAACAACTACAACTAAGGGCGCAAAGTGGTCCGTTAAACCAATATTGCGTAATAGGCCGGTTAATTTATCGGCCATTTCCGTTAAAGAAAAACCTAATAAGTGGCCTTCTGGTGTGGGTTCATCTGACTCTCTTAATAAATGCAGTTGCGAGTGGCTGTCCACTTCACTCAGTGCTCTTATTTTGGGGACTTTAGAGCCGGGTCTAAAAACATCCCACGCCATTCTTGCCGCATAACCAATGCCTAATGTTTGGGTGTAAAACCAACCTCTTAACATGGAGTGCGCGGTAAAGTGCATGTGTTTAATTTGTTTTAATTGCGGATTTGCAATTGGAATAGGCTTGTCTGTAGATTCTTTAATTAAATGTTTAGGCGTAATAATGTTTGGGCATTGGGCGACGGGGTAAGCATCATCCAAACCCTGATAAAAGAAGTCGATACCAAAAAATCCGGCGGCGCCAAAGGTTTCTATATTAGGATTTACTTCTTCTAAGTTACGTCTTATCGAGCACTCTCTGTCATCAATACAAAACAAAGCTTGCGCTGCGGGCGCTTTGTTTTTATTAATAACGGGTGTGCGGGTGGTTTTAAGTGCGAGTAATAATTCACTGTGTAAAGACCATTCCATCGCTTCATGCCATACTTTTAAGCGTAATGGAATTTTAGGGCTTAAGGCGCCATTTTTAAGTAACGGCGTGCTTTCTGGATGAGTTACTTCTGATAGGGGATTAAATTCAGTGCCTTTTTTCTTAAGTAAAAAAGCCAGTTCTAAACAGAGTTCAACCGCTATCAGTTCTTTAAGTGAAATATCTCGATAGGCCAGTAGGGCTTTAGGGTTTTGTTCAATAACACTAACCATACCAGACCAACCGGGATGACCTAAAAGCATCTCTAATAAGTATTGTTCGTAGAGTGTTTCATCGCCAACTATCTTTTCTAAACAGATAATAATGACTTCTTCAGGGGCTTGTTTTAATAAGCCGTGCACGAAAGTTTCATTTAATGGATAGAGTGGGATTAAGCTGTTTTGTGCTAAACGAGTAATACATGACCAGAAGTTTTCACCTTCTTTAGGTAAACTCCACTGGCTAATGCCTTGGTCAAGAAAGTTGCTTAATAGTCTAAATAATATGGGATGAACCTGAGAATTAAGATCAAATTCTAATTGGGTTAACCAAGACGTTCTAATACCCTGATTAGCCAAAGACAGCGGCGGGTAATGTCCAGTGGGGTCTTCGTCAAATAGACTTATTTTGAGTCGTTCTTGAGCTTCTGGATCACAACCGGCATGCTCCAAAGCCCATGTCAGTGCATTTTGTTTAATGCGACCTTCTTGATATAAGTTTTGGTAATAACTTAACGCTAAATAGCTGCGGGCACCAAATATTTTCGCGGCAATGGCGACTCCTTCATGAAAGGGGTGATGCTGAACTGAATGTAAGGTGTTGTGATGGATGAAATCCTTTAGAGGGCCTTGAGCAGGAAGCCAATGGGCTATGTGCTCAATTGATGCGTCAATCTTAAAAACCATAGGAGTTTTCAACCTCGTTAATAATATTACTTAAGGGTGATTTATTAGAACATTAAGTTATGTCTAGAAATCTGAAGAGTTAAAGAATTACTAGCATTAAATGAGCCAATTTATTTCTGTATTTAAGGTTAGTTCATGGGCGTTCGGCAATGTATTGATAAATTGATGATTGTTAATGTTTGTTAAGGGCTTTAGATATCTGATATCAAGACTTAAGCATTAGGCAGGTCTGATTTACTGAATGATTACGCTTAATTTTAGTGCAAATAAACCGAAAGTTTGGTTTAAATCCCCCAAGTATTAACGACAATTTATTAAGTATTTTTACTATTTAGCTTAAGAAATATGATTTTTAAGTTCGATGATGTGACCGTGGTCATCGTAAAATACGGTTATTTGATTAGCATTTTTACAATCTTGTAATTCTGTATTTTTTACTTGATAAAATTCGCATAAATCAGCCTCGGTAACTTGTTTAATGGGTGCCTGTTTTATTGAGCCGGTTAGCACAGTTCTATACACTATCCAGATTAACCAAAGCCCTGCCATGATTAATAAACTCATGCCATAAATTTCTGAGAGTTCTAATAAGCTTTTATAACCACCAAACCAGCGCATTTCATTAATCATTTTTTTGTCACCTAGCACCCAACTGGTTAAGGTGACTAGGGGGATTAACAAATAGATCCACATGGCCCAACAGATTAACCAAGCAAAAAAACCACCGAGGCGTTTTTGTAAACTTTGTAATTGTGGCGTGTTAATGATGTATGTTTTCATTTCTGACGCAAACCTCTATCAACGGTAACCCAAACGGCACGTTGGCCACGTTTTTTACGGATAGCTTTTAAAGAACCGAAGATTGTGGTTCCTACATTCATTAACCAATATACAATAGGGTACCAGACCATCCAGTAATAATATTTGGCTACGCCGCCGGTTTTAGCTTCGTATTTTGAATCTATAAATAAGCTCACGCCAAATTGAATAAGACAGGTTAGGCTTAATAGCATGCTGGTCCAACTAGGGCTTAAGTCATGCAGTGATTGGCGGGTTGATTCGGTTAGCAATTCAAACGGTGCAAATAGTAAATGCACAAGAATTAAGAAGGCCCAAAATACGCTGATTAAACACTCGCTATATAACAACCACATGCCGCGTGATGACCAACGAAACAATTTATTAAAATAACGTAATAATACTTCGGTACCCCCTTGGGCCCAACGTGCTCTTTGTTTCCAAAGACCCTCTAGGGTTTCTGGCATTAATACCCAGCATAAGGCATTGGGTTCAAAGTAGATTGACCAGCCCGCCAGTTGTAGCTTCCAGCTAATATCGATGTCTTCTGTGACCATGTCATTACTCCAATAACCCACTTGGTGTAAGGCAGATTTACGGAAACCGGCAATAACGCCAGAGACTGTAAATATTTGGCCGTATGAGCGTTGCGCTCTTTTAATCATGCCTACAATGGCAGAAAATTCTCCCACTTGTATGCGGCCTAGTAAGGTAGAGCGGTTTCGAATGCGTGGATTACCCGTAACAGCCCCTACTTTAGGGTTATCAAGAAAATGTTTTACCATCCATGCACACGCTTCTGGGGCTAACAGGGCGTCACCATCAATACAGATTAAAATCTCGCTATTAGCAATTAATGCCCCTGCACGGAGCCCCATGGCTTTACCTTGATTGGTATGCAAGTTAACAATACGAAGTTTTGGCTGTTGTGAGGAGAGTTCTTGTAAGATTTCTAAGGTGTTGTCTTTGCTACCATCGTTAATGGCAATAATTTCATAGTTGGGGTATTTCTGGTGTAACAAGATGTCGATAGTCTCACGAATATTGGCGGCTTCGTTATAACAAGGGATAAGAATTGATACGGGGGGATATTCATTAAGTTCTGGTAAATGTTCTGCATTACCCAAGATACGCCATTCATATCTAACATAAAAAATTATGGCGCCAAACATCCAAACATAGGCCATAAATAATGGGTAATAATAAATAAACCCTTCTATATTCGCATCGATTGGCGCCCATAAATCCATCGCCATCTGCCAGTAGGTGTTAACTTGTGCAGTCCAGTTTTGTTGTGTTAATGCTGTCATTAAAGTATTACAGTTTTAATATTTTATTTAGGTGTTAAAAACTTGGCTTATGGAATGTCCGGAACGGAGAAATTCTTTTGCATATCAGCTAAGTTGGGATGATTTTCAAACACATTATCAGGGTAATAACCGATATGTTGCACACCTAGTTTTTGTAATTGGGTAATTTGTTTAAGTAATATGGACATAGGCACTTTTTGATTGTGTCTCCAATCTACCGTTTGTAATTCAAATACCGTTTTATTAAGACCATTAGGATATTTAGCGGCTTTTTTAACCAGATCATTGATCCATTGCGTAGGGTTTTCTGCTTCTTCCATAAACGGCATGGCTTCAATTGCTACATAATTATAATGTGCTAAAAATGAGTCATAAGATTGCGCAAACCATTCTTCACTAAAAGGTTTAATTAAGGGGAGGGAATAAAAGTTTCTAGCGGTTTTAATACCCGGTCGATAAAAACGCACTCGACTGGCGAGTTCATTAGTCAATTGGTTAAGAAGCTCGGTTTTATGTTGAGCCCAAGCCATGCGCATTTTACTATCGGTATGCAGCACATCAAACTGTGTAGCAAGTCCCCATACTTCGCTGCCATATTCTAGGGCAATGGGTGACACGTCTTCAAAGTCTGATAATATGCCATCATCGTGAAATAAAATGCCATCAAAGTTACAATAAATCCCTAAGTCTTCGTAAATTTCACCAATATAGCGACGGGCATCTGCATGAAAAGGGGATAAGCGTGTATAAACATGACTAGAGCTTTGCGGTTTTCCATCACGCCATTCTTGTACATACCAAGAACCCGGTAATTCGCCTTCTTGATACGCTAATATAGGCATCCACGCATAAACTTTAACGCTGGCTGCTGATTTTAATTGCCAAGCCACACGATTAAATAAATCTGCTTTTAGGGGTAAATGTCTATTAGGAAAATATAAAGCATCGGCATTGCCATCGCCATCTGGATCAGCATAGGCTTGTAAAAATACCGTGTTAATGTGCATGTCTTTAATGCGTTGTATTTCTATATCTATGTTACGGGCGGTTTGTTCTGGTGAGCTGTCATAGAGATAGTCCATATCTATATGTGCCACTCTTAAGGGTCTATCTGCTCTAAGTTTTGAAACAATGGCTGCAAATTGGTTAATATTGGGATCATCAGCAATAATGAGGCGTTTTAAGTTCCTGATATCAGCGATAGTGTTGGTGCCATCTATTAAACCCATGGTCATCGGCATACCCGCTTTTTGGGCTGCGGTTAGTGCTATTTCATTGTATTCTCCATACGGCCAAACCATGGCTCTGGGTCTAACACCTGCATGTTGAAAGATGAGTTCTGCGCTTTTTAGTAAATCATTTTGAATTCTTTCTTGATAGTCTGATGACGATTCGTAAATCATCATAGGGTCATCATAAATACGTGTAACTGCAGCGGCTTGAGAGCTACCTTGCGGGTTAGCGTTGACACCTTTGTGCAGATCGTAACTGTGTGAGGCAATTTCTACTAGTCCAGATTGGGCTAATTCCCTAATTTGTAACCAATTCATCATGGTTTTGTTAGGTTCATCTGGGCCTTTAATGGCATCCATCCAAGTGCCAACTAAAGCGACCGTTGCGGTGTAGTGGTGTTTTTTTAATAACGGAAAAACTCGGGTGAAAAAACTTTCGTAACCATCGTCAAAAGTAAGTATTACCGCCTTATTAGGTAAAGCGGCTTTGCCTGCGGCGGCGTCGAATACTTGTTGAACGCTGATGACTTTGTAATTATTATTTTTGAGCCATTGCAGTTGTTCTTCAAAATGCTTTAGGGTTAAATCCATCGCATTAGAAGTTGAACCGTCAGTGGGTTTGTCGATAATGTCGTGATAGTTAAGGACTAAGAAATTAGATTCTTGTGCTAGGGCGATGGGTGTAAAAAGGCTTATTAAAAGTAATAAGGTCGTTTTTTTAAACAGATTGATGGTGCTATTAGCAGAAAAAAAAGTCATGTTGTTAATTACAAAATGAAAAAAACGAAAGGTTATTGAGAGCTTCAGATACTTAATCTCTCAATAAGTTTTATGTATATTCAGATAGTTTTAAGGGTTTAAAAAATAAGGAACTCATCTAGTTCTTGCAATAAGATAGCTTCTTGTTGAGCTGATTGTTTATCCGCCGGCGTATTATAGCCCCATAATGCAAAAATGAGTTTAATGCTGGATAGTGCTGGGGTTCTTATAACGTTTAATAAAGTGGGTAAGCGATCTTCCACAAAAGCTATTTCTTGATTGGGATGTTCGTTTAAGAGTATTTGTAATATGGCGGGCTTATTCATGTTGCGATCTAAGCCAAAAATACGGCTTTCATCCAGTTCAATTTCATTAGCTTTTAAGATCTGCTTTACAAACCGTTCTTGTTTGGTAGTAATAATGTACCAAGTAGTCTGTTTCGTAAGTTGTTGCAGTTTGCGGGTAACACCGGTAAATAAAGGATTCTGATTTATCCATTCAGCCAAGTCATTTTCAATCCACGCATCTCGCGTGGTACCGAACAGGTTTTTTAAATCATCAGTTGTTAGCTTGGCATCGGTTAATAGGCCTTGTGTTAGAGCACTATAGTTTTTGTAAATGTTTTCAACCGGTGTATGTTTATAAAGTAAACGCATGGCTAATATGGCTTCAAAGCCCGTTTCAATAATGGGTCTAACTAATTTAAATTGGGCAATTAAATCTTGCGGAACTGCTTTTGGCATATCTTGCCAAATAATGCAGGCTGCTTTCCAACCGGTAATGGCTGTTTCTACAGCACTGTCACAGATAACGCCGTCAAAGTCGAGCGCATAGATAATAGATTGCTTCATGGTAGGTCTGTTAGGTTAATAGAGGTATTGATTGCTAAGGGTTGGCTATTAGAATTAATGAGGTTGGTTTTCTCAAGTTTGCTGAGTTTTTTAATAGCCATTTCACGTTTTGTTGCGGAACTACGGTCATGCTCGTTTTCTAAAAATACCAATTGTTTAGGCGTTCTATTTCTAAAGTATTTGGCACCTAGCCCCGTTGCATGTTGGTTAATACGTCTTTTTATATCAACTGTTATGCCGGTATATAAAGAGTCATCACTACAGAGAATTATATAAACACACCAGTTCATAAGAAATTATTTTGGGTAAGCTCGTTTGTTAAAGTCAAGCGCAGAGCATTAAGCATTAACAATTTTGAAATATTCGCTTTCTGCAAAAATGTCTTTGTTATCATCTACTCTGTCTAGGTATACAGTGCCATCTAAATGGTCAAATTCATGTTGAAAAACACGGGCAATAAAGCCACTAAACTGCATGCTAACTAACTGTGAATTAATGTCTGTATAAGTGATTTCTATATCGGTATATCTGGGCACTAAAGCTCTGATACCTGGAATACTTAAACAACCTTCCCAATCTTTTTCTTTATGGTCAGATAAGGCTTGGTAACTGGGATTAATCATGATGGTAGGTTCCATCAATGGGGCATGCGGATAACGCGTTGAGGGTCTTGATGCCACAATAATAATTTGTTTTGAAATGCTAATTTGTGGCGCTGCAATGCCGACACCCTGCGTTGAGGCAAGGGTGTCTTTTAAAGCGTTTATTATTTGTTGTGTTTCTGCACTGGATACATCAGTAACTTTATCCGCTTGTTGTCGTAATACGGTTGCACCCAATTGCGCAATTTCTTTAATAATGTTCATTAGGGCGCTTGTAGTTCATTAAGAATAGCGGTTTGTGCTTGCACAGGTGTATCTTGGTTATTATTTAAAAGTTGTAAATAACTACCGTCTGGTTGCAACAACCAAGCTTGGGTATTATCTTTTAAGTATAAATTTAAATCATGTAAGATGCGGTTATAAAGTTTCTTACTTTCTATAGGAAAACATATTTCCACGCGTCTAAACATATTACGATTCATTAAATCTGCGCTGGAGGCATAAACTTCTTGATTACCATCATTCGCAAACGCATAAATTCTGGCGTGTTCTAAAAAGCGGCCAATAATAGCGCGGACTTCAATGTTTTCTGAGACACCTGGAATGCCAGGGCGTAAACAACAAATTCCTCTCACCATGAGCTTAACTTCAACACCCGCTTGAGACGCGCGATAGAGGGCTTGAATAGCTTGCTCTTCAACAATGGCATTAACTTGTATGATGATTTGCGCGGGTTTACCATTTTTTGCATGGGTAATTTCGCGCTCAATCTTTTCCAAGATGCCTTTGTGTAAGGTGAACGGTGATTGTAATAATTTATTTAATTTAGTTACTTTGCCTAAGCTAGTCAGTTGCGCAAACACACGTCTTACATCTTCACCTAATTCTTTATCGCAAGAAAATAATCCGTAGTCAGTATAAAGTTGCGCTGTTTTAGGATGATAGTTCCCTGTACCTAAATGCACATAATTACGCAGTTCTTTCCCTTCTCTTCGCAATACTAAACACATTTTTGCATGGGTTTTATAGCCAACTACACCATATACAACATGTACGGCCGCTTCTTGCAATTTAGAGGCCAAATCTATATTAGCTTTTTCATCAAAACGTGCCCTTAATTCAATAACCACGGTGACTTCTTTACCCGCACGTGCGGCTTTTATAAGGGCTGCTACGATGGGCGAGTCTGCACCCGTTCGATATAAGGTTTGTTTAATGGCAATAACTTCGGGTGATGCAGATGCTTGGCGTAAAAACTCCACCACCGGTGAGAATGATTCAAATGGGTGATGTAATAAAATATCGTTACGTTTTATAGCGGCAAAAATATCTTTGTTTCTAGCTAATTGCGACGGTGTACTCGGTTTGAACGGCGCAAATTTTAGATCCGGTCGGTCAACTAAACTATTAATTTCTTGTATTCTGTTCAAATTAACAGGACCATCGACTAAAAAAAGACCATTTCGACTCATTTCAAAGCGATCCAATAAGAAGTTTACGGTATCTTCTGGGCAGGCCGCGTCAATTTCTAAACGTACTTCATCACCATAGTTACGCATAGCAAGTTCGCCTTGCACAGCCAACAATAAGTCATCAATGGCGTCATCATCAACAAAGAAGTCACTGTTTCGGGTCACCCTAAATTGATGACAACCTTTAACAGTCATGCCGGTAAATAACTCACTGACGAAGGCATGAATAATTGAAGATAAAAATACGAAATCATGAGGTCCGCTTTGTGTTTCTTCCGCGGGTAGTTTTATAACGCGGGGTAAAGTTCTTGGTGCTTGTAATATGGCTCTGCCACTATTTCTACCAAAGGCATCTTTACCTGTTAACGAGATTATAAAATTTAAACTCTTGTTTAATATACGCGGAAAGGGGTGAGCAGAATCAAGACCTACTGGCGTTAAGATGGGTAACAGCTCGTGATTAAAATAGTGAGTGAGCCACTTTAGTTGTGTTTCTGTCCAATCATGACGTCTTATGAAACGGATGTTCTCAGTATTAAGTTTTGGGATTAATATCTCATTAAGAACTTTGTACTGTTCTTCCACCAGTTTATGTGCGTGGATGGATATTTGTTCTAATTGTTCTTTAGCCGTTAAACCATCAGGACCGATGGCCTTTGGGTCAATCGAAGCCATTTCTAAGACACTCGCAACCCTAACTTCGAAAAACTCATCTAAGTTAGAACAAGAGATACATAAATAATTAAGCCTTTCTAGTAGCGGTACAGTTTCATTTTTGGCTTGTGCTAAAACCCGTTTATTAAATTCCAATAAACTTAGATCTCGATTAATGTATAGCTCTGGGCTCTCAAGGTTGATAGCATCAATGGTTTCGATAGGGTCCATTTTAGTCCTTAAATTTTCTGGTATAACGCCGGTAATAAAAACGTGTCGATCACTTATTTGTACTATATTAAAATTTAATTCTGCTTGGGCAAGTTGCGCAGTAATTTCTTTTAAGTTAAATGCAGCGCGTAATGAGTTATAAAAATCGGTACGCAGAATTTCAGGTTCATTAGCTACATACCTTTCTACCAATTGACGCGCTTCTTTAACGGTAGCGGGCCGTAATAAGTCCATGATAATAACGCGAGTACCCGGTTTAGAGTAATTTTTTATACTCTGCCAGAGTGTGCGTGGATCAGGTAAATGGTGTAACAAGCTATTACTAAAGATTATCTCATAATTCGATTGCGGTAATGTGACATCGGGTAACAAGCCGTTAATGAAATTGACACGTTTTTTAAGTGCGGGTGTTGTCAGTTTTTTTGCATAGTCCAGCATAGGCTGTGAGCCATCGACAGCATCCAATTTACTTTTGGGAAAGGCTTTGGCAAATCTGAAGCTAATATCCCCAGGTCCGCAACCTAAGTCTAAACCATGGCCGTTAAAACTAGGGTCATTAATGAAGTCTTTTAATAGCTGGATAAATTGTTGATGGGGAACGACAAAATCCGCTTCAGCATACGCTTTAACTTGGACTTCGTCTTCCATTAATTCTGGTTCTAAAACTCTATTCATTAAAGCCTCTTAAGCCTTGTAGTCCACCGGTATGAATAGCAATAATGCGTAGCCCCGGTTTAAATGTGTTTTTATTGATTAGATCATAAAGTCCAAATAACATTTTACCAGTATATAAGGGCTCTAGGATGATGCCAGTGCTGTCAGCAAACTTTTTAATAAAACTCATTAATTCCGGCGTTGTTTTAGCGAAGCCTCCGAAGTGATATTCTTGGTTTATTTGCCAGTTAATATTCGAACTAGGTAATAAGTTGCGCACATTGTCGTTTAAAAACTGAGCATTTTTTAAGGCGGCAAAGCCTATCACAGAAGTGTTTTTTGGGGCTGCATTAATAATCCCGGCTAAGGTTGCCCCCGTACCACAGGGTGCAGAGAGTATGTCATAAGGTATATCAATTTCTGTTACCAATTCTGCAACGCCTTTTAGAGCTAATGCACTTGCACCGCCTTCGGGTAACCAATATTCATTGGGCTTGCTATCTGGTAAATCTTCGGGGTCATGATAGTGTCTTAAGTTCCGGTATTCGGTACGGGAAATATATGTGAGTTGCATGCCCCAATCTTGAAGATCCTTCAGTGTAGCTGTTAATGTTGAAGGTTGCTCTCCTCTGATAATTCCATGGGTATTTAGATTTAATGTTTTACCTACATAAGCTAAGGCATGTAAATGATTGGAATGGGCTCCACCCATGCTAATGAGGCTATCTTTACCTGATTTTAAGGCATTATCTAAGCTGTATTTAAGTTTGCGCCATTTATTACCGGAGATAATAGGGTGGAGTAAATCATCACGTTTTAGCCATAACTCAATGCCATGTGCTTGTAATAGCGGATCATTGATTTGGCTGAGAGGCGAAGGGCTGAATGATTTTTCTAAGGCATTAAGCAAAGGGTTTATGCTTGCTGACGTCATATTAATAAATCCAAGAATTGTAATATCTTGTAATAAAATATTGTTGTTAAATGGTATTGTTTTAAGTATAAACTGTCTTTAAATGTTTTTGATTTTAGACTTAATATCTCATAATTAATTATGTATGCTTAGCTTTAAAAAGTGGCCTGCGGCTGTTAGTTTTTTTAATGATAGCTGTAGTGAGGCTTTACTAGAAAATGATAACCAGTGTCTGTTGCTCGCTCAAAAAGGTAATCGAAGCGCTTTTCAGCGTTTATTAGAAAAACATTACGATACCATTTATCAAGTGGCTTATCGATACACGGGGCATAGTGAAGATGCTGAGGATATTACCCAAGATGTTTGTATTAAGTTAGCTGATAAAATTTCTGAATATAGAGCTGAAGCTAAGTTTGAAACATGGCTTTATACTATTATTATGCATGTATGTCTGGATCGTCATCGTAAAAGCAGTCGCCAACAGCAACAGATAAATTCCTATTTAGCATATGCAGACTTCGATCGTGAAGTTAATCAAGAAAATACTCTAAAGACAGTATGGTTGTATCAACAATTAGCAAAACTGCATGAGTCTTTTAAAGAAACCGCTTTTTTAGTGCTTGCTGAAAATCTGAGTCACTTAACTGTAAGTCAGATTTTAAATTGCTCTGAAGGCACTGTATCTTGGCGAATGCATGAAGTACGCAAGCAACTTAAGGATTTAGTGGGGAGTGAAGATGAAGGATGATTTAGAAATTATTAAACAGGTGTTGCATAAAACACCGCCACTAAAAACTAATGAATCTGCCAAACAACACGCTATTAATCTAGCTTTAGCGAAGTTTGACGAAAAAAATTTAAAAGTTAGCCAAGGAATGCTCTTGATGAAGCGTCTAAATAATACAGCATGTGCTGTTAGACAATTTATTTTTGGGAGTAAGCCTATGAAAAACTATCAATATGCCTTGATCGGCTCAGTGTGTACGGTGTTTATTATTTTGGCGGTTGTGCCGTTACCATCATTTTATACACAATCGTTGTTTGATAATGATTCACCTGTTTTGGAAGTAGTCGCAGAGTCTACGCCTCAGAATGACGCCAGTCCGCTTAAAGAGCACCAAGTTACCGACACTAAATTGTTAGTAGAAAAAGCGGCTTCAGATGCTCAAGCTAGCGCTAATGAGGAAATTAAAATCGAATTGCAAACGGCTAATTCTCAAATGAAAGCAATGACTGTCCGAAAAGTGCCTCAACAGCATCAAACGGAAATCGTGGCGAATTCAAGTGAGTTGACATTGCCCGATTCAAGTCCAAAAATGGCTATGAAATCAGAGTCGACTGATGGATTATTTGATCCATCTCCTACAAGAATGCTTAAGGCAGCGCCTTCAATGTATCGTATTGGGCTTAAAGGCATGGCTAGTGAGGCTGTTAACTCGCATAGTAATGTGCTGCCTAGTCAGGATAAATTTAAGGCTGTTGCCAGTAATGCTTTAAAAATAACTAAAAATGAGCCAGTGTCTACATTTTCTATTGATGTGGATACCGCGGCTTATAGTTATGTGCGGAGTATTTTAAATGCTAACCAATTACCTGCTAAAGATTCCGTACGTGTAGAAGAGTTGATTAATTATTTTCCTTATTCTTATCCTGCCCCTACTGATAAATCTGAGCCTTTTAAAACGTCGGTTGCGGTTTTTTCAACGCCTTGGAATAAAGATACAAAGTTATTGCATATAGGTATTAAGGGCTATCAATTTGATTCGACTCATAAACCTACTGCTAATTTAGTTTTTTTAGTAGATACTTCGGGGTCTATGAATCAAGCCAATAAATTATCCTTACTTAAAAATGCCTTAAAAATGTTGCTTGATACTTTATCTGCTGAAGATACGGTGGCTATTGTGACGTATGCGGGAAGTGCCGGTGTGGCTTTAGCACCCACAAAGGTAAAAGATAAAGTTAAAATACTGCACCTGATTGATGAGTT
>CAJADF010000063.1 GCA_903938485.1 uncultured Methylococcaceae bacterium | reverse complement strand
GTGATTACAGAATTAGAGCCCGAAGCCCACAAAAAACAGATTAATCTAGAATTTGTTGAAGAAAACGCCGTTCCTGCGGTTGTCAACGGGCCCTTAGTCGCTATTTTAATTCGAAACATTATTGATAACGCCATTAAGTATACGCCCCAGAAAGGAGAGGTCTTGGTAACTGTGACGGGGCAAGAAAAATATCTGCAATTATGTGTAGAAGATTCTGGTCCAGGTATTGCCCCTGATCAATATGCAAAATCATTAGAGCGTTTTCATCGTTGTGTTGAGACTGCGAATACTGCAAAAGGTACTGGTCTGGGTTTTTCAATTGTGCAGCGTATTGCGGGCATTCATAATGCCGACCTAGTGTTAGGGGTTTCAAAGTTTGGCGGTCTTAAAGTAACGGTGCTGTTTCCTTTGCCCGCTAGGCCAGTGGATAATTCATGGCAAAAGAAATTAAGCTTTTTTCATATTAGATAACAATTAGCGTTTATTAATAAACGCATAGGTTATCAGGTTCCGCCTTAACGATATTCGTTAGGGCACCTATTCCTTCTATTTCTACCTTAACAGTTTGGCCCGGTTTTAAATAGCCACGCGGTTTCATCTTCACACCGACGCCACTTGGAGTGCCTGTGGTGATAATGTCACCTGGATTAAGCGTCATTGCTTGTGATAAATAGGCGATCATTTCATAGCAATTAAATAGCATTTCATTGGTGTTGGCGTTTTGCCTTAAGTCATCATCTACCCAGGTTTTAATGCTTAGATGATGCGGGTCTGCGAGTTCATCAGCTGTTACTATCCATGGCCCTATAGGGCCCGCAGTATCGAATGATTTACCTATCATCATGGTGGGCGAGTGCATTTGCCAATCTCTCACAGAGATATCATTGGCAATAGTAAAGCCGGCAATGACTTGATGTGCTTTATTAACCGGTACATGACGGCAGCGTTTGCCGATTACAAAAGCAAGTTCACCTTCATAGTCGAGTTTATCAGATACTTTAGGCTGATAGATGGTGTCGCCATTGCCAATAATACAGCTACTTTGTTTAGTAAAAAAACTCGGGTATTCGGGTTGTTCTCGACCTGTTTCTGTAATATGGTCGGCATAATTTAAGCTTATACCGAGGAATTTTTCTGGCTTTGGTACCGGGGCGTTTAGTTTGACTTGTTTGAGTTCGATTCTGAAATTTCCACTATTAATAAGGGCTTGCATCATTTTTAGCGCAGGTGCGCCAAGTGTTAAAAACTCAAGCATAGACTCTGGAATGTTTTTATCACCGGAACCATCAACAATCCACTCATCAACTACGGCGCCAACACGGGTTATTTGGTTGTGAGTAAAGGTCACTAGTTTCATTGAAGAGGTTTCCTGTATGATGTTAAGGCCGTTGTTTTATAACAAGATCAACGGCTAAAAAACAGATATAATATACAATTTTACACAGAGGAACAGAATATGAACGAAAATTGGATTGCTCCTTCCATCTTGTCAGCCAATTTCGCTAAATTAGGTGAAGAGGTGGATAACGTTTTAGCAGCAGGTGCTGATGTAGTGCATTTTGATGTGATGGATAATCATTTCGTGCCTAATCTGACTATCGGCCCATTGGTTTGTGAAGCGTTAAGAAAACATGGCGTTACTGCTCCTATTGATGTACATTTAATGGTTGAGCCGGTTGATCGTTTAATTCCAGATTTTGCAAAAGCAGGTGCAAGTATTATTACTTTTCACCCTGAAGCGTCTGTACATATTGATCGTACCTTACAATTAATTAAAGACAATGGCTGTAAAGCAGGTTTAGTATTTAACCCAGGTACTCCTTTGCATTACTTAGATTATGTGATGGATAAATTAGACATGATTTTGTTGATGTCTGTTAATCCTGGTTTTGGTGGGCAATCATTTATCCCATCAGCTTTAGATAAACTACGTCAAGTAAGAAGCAGAATTGATGACAGTGGTTTAAATATTCGTTTAGAAATTGACGGCGGTGTAAAAACTGACAACATTCGTGAAATTAAAGCGGCAGGTGCTGATACATTTGTAGCAGGCTCAGCTATCTTCAATCAACCAGATTATAAGAAAGTGATTGACGAAATGCGTGCTGAATTGGCATTAGCTGTTTAAACGTTAAAGTTAAAAACCCTGATAGACTTTCTACCAGGGTTTTTAAAATCGATATAGAGCAAAGTATTTTTAAAATACTCAGTGCATACGAATTTTGCCAAATACTATTCATACGTTGCATAACAAAATCACCATGACTCCAGAACAATTTAATCTTTATGCCCAGCAAGGCTATAACCGTATTCCGGTGAGTCGCGAAGTATTAGCTGATTTAGATACGCCCTTAAGTGCCTATCTAAAACTAGCTGATGGCGCTTATTCATATTTATTTGAATCAGTGCATGGAGGCGAGCAATGGGGTCGTTATTCAATTATCGGTTTGCCGTGTCAAACCGTCGTTAAGATTCATGGCAATCAAATTCGTCTAGAAAAGAATGCACAGATTCTTGAAGAATTAACACATGAAAATCCATTAGTCTGGATAGAAGCATTCAAACAACGCTACAAAGTACCTGATATAGCAGACTTACCCCGATTTAATGGTGGGCTAGTGGGATACTTTGGTTATGAAACCATTCGTTATATAGAACCGCGTTTACGTGGCGTAGAAAAGTCTGATCCTTTGGGCTGTCCTGATATTTTATTGATGGTGTCAGAAGAAATTTTGGTATTTGATAACTTGTCGGGTAAAGTTTTGTTGTTAACGCACGCTAACCCAAATGAAGACGATGCCTATAATCTCGCATTGGCTAGAGTGAATGACTTAGCCGTCAAATTACGCGATGTGTTAGCCAAGCCAGAAAAGAATAGCCAGTTTCGTAAAGTGGAAGAGGCCGATTTCGTATCAGGGTTCACTCAACAAGGCTTTGAAGATGCGGTATTAAAAGCTAAAGATTACATAACTGATGGCGACATTATGCAAGTCGTCTTGTCTCAGCGTATGTCGATTCCATATAGCGCATCCCCCTTAAATTTATACCGTTCTTTACGCTGCTTAAACCCATCTCCTTACATGTTTTATCTTAACCTTGATGATTTTCATATCGTAGGTTCCTCACCTGAGATATTGGTTAGGTTAGAAGATGATACGGTTACTGTAAGACCTATCGCTGGTACACGTCGCCGTGGTGCAACGCCAGAGCTTGATATTGCGCTTGAGCAGGAATTATTAGCAGATCCTAAAGAGATAGCAGAGCATTTAATGTTGATTGATTTAGGCCGTAATGATGCAGGTCGAGTGTCTGTGTGTGGTTCAGTACAACTGACCGATAAAATGATTGTTGAGCGTTACTCGCATGTGATGCACATTGTGTCTAATGTGACCGGTACTTTGCAGCCGGGTAAAAATGCGTTTGATGTGTTAGCCGCTACTTTCCCCGCAGGAACAGTGAGTGGTGCGCCTAAAATCAGGGCCATGGAAATTATTGATGAATTAGAACCCGTTAAACGTGGTATCTATTCGGGTGCAGTGGGTTACATTGCTTGGTCGGGTAATCTTGATACCGCTATTGCTATTAGAACCGCTGTTATTAAAGATAAGACATTACATATTCAAGCCGGTGCAGGCATCGTTTATGATTCTGTACCGAGAAACGAGTGGGACGAAACCATGAATAAAGGTCGTGCTATATTCCGTGCCGTTAGTATGGCAGAAGCAGGATTGGAAGGAGAGCAAGCATGAGCGCAGTAAAAGTAGTGATGGTTGATAACTACGATTCGTTCACTT
>CAJADF010000062.1 GCA_903938485.1 uncultured Methylococcaceae bacterium | reverse complement strand
CAACCAACCAACCAACCAACTGCTAACGCTAATATCATGATTGCTATAGTTGATGATGATAAAGAAATAGCTGATGCTATTGGCGCTTGGGTTAAAATGTTAAGTGTTAAGACTACCGTGCATTATTCCGCTGAAGACTTATTAGCAAGTATAAAAGACACCGATATTAAACACACTCACTATACGGCAGCTATTCTAGATATTAATTTACCTGGAATTAATGGTTTAGAACTAGGCAGGCAGCTTCGCGTATGGTTTCCTGAATTAATTATTATTATGGTAACTGCTTTGCGTTTTGAAGAGGTTGAAAATTTAGGTGCTCTTCCCGCGGATTCCACGTTACTAAGAAAACCCTATGATTTGGATGAATTGGAAAGGATTTTGTTTCAAACTCCCATCAAATAATATTAGCTATATATGATAAAAGTCCCTGATAAGGGTTATGCGCGCGGGTATTATTTTATAGGTGTTGCATTAGCCTATTTTATTGCAGGTCAACTACGTTATTTTTCAGTTATCAGCCCAGGATATGACACGGCAATAGGGCCCGCTTCCGGTCTTGCTTTAGCTATTATACTTCTTTATGGCTATCGTTTTTGGCCAAGTATTTTTATGGGCGCTTTTTTTACTAATGCTTTAATTGCATCTTGGTCTAATCAAATCTTAGACAATAGTCTTTCTGTATTAATCACTTTAGTTATCAGTTTCGGCGCTAGCTTGCAGGCTATTCTAGGCGCTTATTTAGTGCGGCGTTTTGCAGGGTTTCCTTTAGAGTTTATTAACGGAAATAGAGTTTTTCTGTTTTTTTTATATGGTGGTGGACTCAGTGTTTTAGTTAATTCGACACTCTCAGTTGCGACATTAATATTAACAGGCAGGACACCTGCAGTAGATGTTTTCTATAAATGGGCAACTTGGTGGAGCGGAGATTTTCTAGGCGTTTTGATCTTTACACCATTAGTTTTAGTCTGGTTATGGCCATTGCAACTATGGTCTACTAGACGATTAGTTTTAACCGCAACTTTTTGCGCCTTATCTTTATTAACAGGCGTTGGGGTTTATTCCGCCAAACGTCATAGCCATGAAGAGTTAAAAGGTGATTTTAATTTGCAAGCGTCTGCAATGAAGTCCGCTTTAGAAAAGGATATTTTGGCGCATATAAATACTTTGTATTCCCTAGAAAGGTTTTATGCCAGTTCGATTAATGTAGACAGACAAGAGTTTCAGTCTTTTGTGAGTCACTATAAAAAAGAAAGTAAATCAATTCAGGCATTGAGTTGGAACCCTATTATTAATGATGTTGATAGACAAGACTTTATCAATAATATGCGTATTCATGGTTATCCGTATTTCCAAATAACGGAGCATAATCTTAATAATCAAATAGTAGAGGCTGGGCATCGGGAGATCTACGCGCCAATTACTTATACAGATTCGTTAGAAGATAATGAAGTAGCTTTAGGCTTCGATAGTTATTCAGATGTTAATAGTCGTGCGGTATTTGAACAGGCAAAATTGACTGCTAATATCGCTGTGAGCGGTCCTTTGATTTTAGTGCAAGGACATGAACAGCTAAAAGGTGTTTTTGCGGTAATGCCTATATACAAATATGGTATGCCTAGTGGCACATGGGTTGACAGAGAAAAAAATATTACTTCTTATGTCTCATTGGTATTTTATTTAAATAAATTATCTGATTCCGCTTTTGAAGGTTTAAATATAGAGGGTATTTCTTATAGAGCCATAGATAAGGATGAGGTAGTTGGCGAGCAATTGCTTTTTGAAAAAGCGTGGGACTTGGCATATTCCATAGATGAACAAGAGCACAGTTATTTTGGAGAAAAGTTTTCTTTACAAGGAGTGTTTAATATTCCAGTAGCAAATCGACTTTGGCAATTTGAAGTCGCGCCATCAGCGTCTTGGCTTATGGCGCATCATCATCATTATGATGAGATTATATTACTATCAGGGTTAATCTTAACGGGTATTGCAGGGGCTTTTATTTGGGTGGTTTCTGGTAGAGAAGTGTTGTTGGGTGATCAGTTACAAGAAAAAGCCCGGCAAAGCCAATTTATTGCGCATTTAGATCGGCAGCGAAGTCTTGGTGCCATGGCTGCTTCTTTAGGACATGAATTAAATCAACCTTTAACTGCCATTATGACTAATGCTCAAGTCGCCATACGTGGTTTAGCAAAAGGTGATGTATCACCGGTCTTATTGGGAGGGTTATTAGAAAAGATTATCTTTAATACGCGGCGTACAAATTTAATTATTGAAAAAATACGTAGTTTCATCGAGCCATCTCAATTGGAAAGATTTGCCATTGATGTTGTAGCGTTGGTTAAAGAAACTTTAGGTTTTTTAACTCAGGATTTGATGGTTGCGCAGATTAAGGTGCATTTTTTTATCAATGATGAAAAGTTGTTTGTGTTGGGTGATGCTTTACAGTTATCACAAGTTTTATTAAATATTTATCGAAATGCGATAGAGGTTTTGCAGCATTCGGATACGCGAGATATATTTATCACTATTTCTCACTTAGATGATTGGGTCGTGTTAACTATTACGGATAGTGGCCTTGGTTTTACGAAAGAGGCCTTAACTAAAGTTTTTACGCCTTTTTATACGACTAAATCATCTGGTCTAGGCTTAGGTCTGTCAATTTCTAAAGATATTATTGAGCAACATCATGGTCAGTTACTCATAAGTAATGCTGAGCAAGGCGGCGCTTGTTTTGAGATAAGGCTACCGATTTTACATGTTTAACTGATTATAATTTCGATAAATAGTAATGTTGTTTTGTTGTTGTTAAATTAAATTTTTTAACAAAATTATTGTGATTAATGTTGTACTGATGATAATATCAACAAAAAATTAGATTTTAACTGTTTTAAGAGAAAGTATTACTTACTCTGTCTTTAAAATACAAACCTGTAAATTTTTAAACAGTGTCAACTTAATTGAGTGTTTTATATGAGCCATGGCGGATTGAATATTCCTGATACTTACTTGATAAGTTGTTTATTGTTTTTTTTATTACCGGTTATGACGTGGATATTGCTCAATGGTGTTAGATCACTACGTGTTACCTATTGGTGCTTTGGTGGTTTGTGTTTTGGATTCGGAGTTTTTCTTATTTTACAACGCAATGTATTGCCAGACTGGGCAACATATCCTTTGCCTAATGTTTTGTTTTTTACGGCATATTTGGCACGGATACAGGCCTTAAGAATGGAGTTATATGCGGCTTGGAAATTATTTTGGCCGTGCGTATCAATAGTACTCTTTTTGCTTGTTTTTGAAGGTATTCGAGTGGGTTTGGGTGATCAATTATTACGCTTTGAATTTGTCATCATTTATCATTTAGCAATGAGTGCGGTTATTATTTATTTGGCATTTGAGGTGGGATTTAAGTTAAAAATGTTTAACACCTTTTTTATCGGATTAGTTCATGTTGTTTTATTAATTGTGATGGTCTATCAATTTATATTTCTGATTAACAATGGCATTCAGGTCGAATCTGCTGTTTCAGGCGTTTTATCTTTAAAGCTAGGTATGTTGGGAGCATTAAGTGTGGTCATTAGTCATTTTGGTTATATTGGTATTTCTCTAGATCGGTTGATAAGTAGTGAGACACAATTAAAAACAACTGGATGGGTTGCACTCAACCAAAAACAACAGATTATTGCGCAATTAGATCGTCAGAGAAGTTTAGGTGCTATGTCGGCCTCGTTAGGCCATGAAATTAATCAACCACTCACTGCGATAATGAGTAATGCGCAATTGGTTAAACAAGGTGTTAATAGAGGATTGCTTAATTCTTCAGAAGTTATAGAGGTATTGGATAAAATAATTTTTAACACGCAGCGCGCTAATGCAATAGTGGAAAATATTAGAGGCTTTATTAAACCGACTTCCTTGGAGAAAAATAAAGTAGATCTGGGTGAGTTAGTGCTGGATTCAGTTAAGTTTATAAATCAGAAGCTTATGGTGCTTGATGTTGATTTTAATTTTAGCAAAGCGGAAGGTGATTTGCTCGTTTTGGGCGATGCTACTCAGCTTTCACAAGTTTTAGTTAACTTATATCGTAATGCTTTAGAAGCTTTGCATGAAACGGTGTTAGGAAAAATAACCGTGTCTATTAGCCATTCTGATGAATATTTAGTCATTACTGTTCAAGATAATGGGCCTGGTATAGCAGAGCACTTATTAGCCAACATTGGTGAGCCGTTCTTTTCTACAAAAAACGAGGGTTTAGGTCTAGGGTTATCCATTTCAAAAACTATTATTGAGCAACATGGCGGACAGTTGCTTATTAGCAATGCAGAAGCAGGGGGGGCTTGCTTTAAAATCATGTTACCCCCAGTAAAAAATGCGGTTGATAAGTTATACAGTGATTATGCTATGCCTGCCTAAATGCTAAAGTTAAAAGCCCTGTCTTTTTTCACGCTATGGGTGATGCCTATTTCGTCGGTAATCGCAGATGAACTGGTATCTTTGCCTGATTGGGTTATTTCAGAATCAATAGAACCCACTGAAGCGCAACTAACAAGCGTTACTACACACTTTAATCGAGACACATTAAGCCGTTTATATAAACCGGATTTAAATTCTGTTTTAAGAGGTCTGGGTAGTGTCGGTATCAGTCAAGGTTCACCCAGTACAGCAACAAATGTGATTCTGCGCGGTGCCAGTGGGGGCTTAGGCTTGGTTAATTTTGATGGAGTGCCGTTATTTGGCAACTTTACCGGTTTTTTTCCTTTAAGCCATTATCCCTTAGATTTATTGGATAAAGTTACTGTTTCTCGTGGTTTTAACGGTGAGCAAAACAGTAGCCGTGCTTTAGGGGGGAGCATTAATCTTTTAAGCCGAAAGCTGTCAGAGGAAAAAGTTTTTTTACATACCGAAGGTGGCTCTTACGGAACACTTCGTAATAACTTAGGTGTTGGCACGCATAATCTGTTAGGTGATTGGTCTTTTGCCGGTGGGCGCACGGATATTTTTCAGGGTATTAGTCAAGCAGGGCCGCAGAATGGTGGAGTTGAACCCGATAACGCTCAAATGACCAATGCTATGCTCAATTGGAATAAAGGTTTTGATAAAGTAAATTTAGATAGTTCGGTTTATTTTGTTGAAACACGTGATGATTACGATGGACCTGGATTCTTATCTAAGCGCAGACTGGGCTGGAAAGATGATCCGAATGGTCTACTTAATCAACAAACCTGGGTTGCACAAAGTAGGGCTAGTTATCAGGTTTTAAATAATTGGGAGACAGCTTTAAACGTAGGCTATACCCAAGATAAACAGACCGGGCGTATTGGCACACTTAAGACGACCAAACAACCCTATTGTTGCTCTATGGATTTAACGAGTCAATTATGGCTGGCTAATTGGGAAAATACCCACCAGTTTGCAATAAATAATAGCCCTAAAGATGCTTTCAAGATGATTTGGGGGGTCGATACCCAGCATCAGCAAGGTGATAGTATTGATAATAAAGCCAAAGACCATAGGTTAACCACCCATCTAATAAGCCCTTTAACTAGAACAGAATGGGTTTATGGTAATTGGTTGGCGGGGGCTGAAGCACGTTATGATCATTATGATTATTTTGGTGATCATACCGTGTTTAATGCCAATATTGGCTGGCGCTTTAATCCTGAAATGTTGCTATGGTTAAAAGGGGGGACGGGTTATAGAGCACCAGCAGTCAATGAGCGATTACATCCTTTATTCGGTAATCCTAATTTACTACCAGAAACTAATAGAGGCGGGGAAGTTGGCTGGCGCTGGCAAGTTAATCAGAAATCTGAACTCAGCTTATCCGGTTATATTCAGCATTATCAAAACCTAATAGTTTTACAGCAACAGCCTAATGGTGTTATCAACAGCCTAAATGCTAAACAAGCTCAGGTATGGGGTACAGAACTGCAAGCTAAACATCAGTGGTCTTACAAATGGACCAGTGGTTTAAGCTATTCTTATATGGAAGCTAATGATCCTAAAACGGGCTTAGACATTCCCGGTCGGCCGAATAATCAAGGTCTATTTTGGACGCAATATCAGCTCTTAGAGCCCGTTACGGTAAAAGTTGATTTAACTTATCGGGATGGCTATTGGGCGGATGCGGCTAATAAATTACGCTTACAAGCTGCGCCGCGCTTAAATGCGAATATAAATTATCAAGTAAATCCAAAATTGGCAGTCTATTTGCGGGGCGAAAACTTAAATAATGAGCGCACACCTGATTTAATTGGATTTAATTATTTGGGTGTCGGGGTTTATGGGGGGGTTAATGTCAATTATTAATTTACAGGGCGTCACTGGATGTTTAATAAATAACTATTGGCTAGCGTTTTCAAATAGAAAAATTGGGTTAGAAACAGATAATACAGTGATGTGTCATGGAAAATATTAATCAAGTAACTTATGTCATTATTGTTTTTTTTATAATGGCTATCTTTTTTAAAGCGTTATTTGAAATAAAAAATTTAAGAATTAGTCCTGATCAAAAAACTTATTGGATTAATTCAATTCTGGCTTTTCTAGTATCTAATATAGGTTATTTGATCGCCTCGTTTGGCTGGCCTTTACTATTAGTTGTATCGAATATCGCATTAATGATGAGTCTAATCAACCTATACTTATTATATAAGGCTCTTGATTATTCTGTTGATAAAAAAATTAAGCGTCTCTGTTATGGGTTTATAGTCGTGTATGCCCTAGTATTTATAAGCTTGTTCAACATATCTTATGTGTATCGATATTTATTTGTGGGTGGCTGTATATTTATAGTTATTTGTTTGCATCTAATTGAAGTGCTTAAGAGAATTAAAAGAGATAGTTCAATACATTTAAAGTTTATTACTGTGCTACAGGGGCTTTTTATGGGTTTAGTGAGTTTGCGAATATTTAATTTACATGAGGCATTTAATGTACATTATGTTTATGAAGAATCAGCTTCGGGCTTATTTGTTAGAGTTGTTATGACGCTTATTTATTTTGCGATACTGTTAACTATCAGTAGTTATTTTTACGAAAAATTAATGCTTAGTGAGATGAAGGCAGTAAGCGAATTAGAGTTTAAGCTTATTCAGCTTGAGCAAGTTACCGAAGAAAAAGATCAAATCAAGCTGTTGTTAGCGGAGCGAGAGCAGCTTCTGCATTCTTTAGTGAAATCAGAAAAAATAGTAGAAACAGGTGTTTTATCCGCGACTATTGCGCATGAGCTAAGCCAGCCTCTGTGCGCGATTAAAATTAATGCTCAATCGATGACACGTTTAGTGCGTGATCAAAAAAACGTGTTGTTGGATGATGCTTTACTAAGAATTAGCCATAACGTAGATAGAGCCGCTGAAACGATTGATGCGTTGAAAAATATTTTTGTCGGACCTGTCATTAAAAACGAAAATATATTAATGGATAGTCTAATTGAGACTATTGGGATCATTTTTCAGGCTACTGTTAAAAAGAAGGCTATAAATGTTGTTTATGACTTGAATGCCCCTAGGGCTATAAAAGTAAACGTGAGCGAGTTTCAGCAGGTTTTTATTAATTTATTAAATAATGCTATTAACGCTCTGGATGCGATAGATATCAGTGTTAAACAAATTACTGTAAAGACTGAGCAGTCAGCGACATTAACTCGCATTGTGGTGCTAGATAATGGTGTTGGAATACCGGAACATATAGGACAACAGATATTTGAGTTAATGAGTACAACTAAATCCACGGGTATGGGTGTTGGACTATGGTTATCGCGTTATATCGTTGAGCGTCATGGGGGGGTATTGGTCTATGAGAACCAATCGAACGGTGGCGTGGCATTTATTATAGAATTGCCAATGATTGATGATATTAATACATTAGGAATGATTGCATGAAGGGAACAAAAAGACCCATTACCGTGAGCGATTATAAAATAGCAGAGCGTTGTTTGCGTGGGCGAATTGTATTGATTGATGATGATGCCGAAATTGTTTCTGCAATGCTGGTTTTGTTTGAGATGGAAGGTTATTATTGCGAAAGTTATTTGTCTGCACAAGACTTTCTGCAAAGTGATGCCAGTCCAACTTCAAAATATCCTGGTCCATGGTGCGTATTAAGTGATGTTAAAATGCCTGACATGGACGGTTTAGCATTACAAAAGTTGTTAATTGAGAGAGAAAATCCACCGTTGATACTCATGAGTGGCGCCAGTGGTGCATATGAGGCAGTAGCAGGTTTACGAACTGGGGCCTTGGATTTTTTAATTAAACCTTTTGATACAGATGTTTTGTTAGCGGCAGTTGAGTCTGCATTATGGAAGAGTTCAGAGAGTCAAGCGTTTGTGCTTAGTCATTCTAACGCTAAAGAACGGTTTTCAAGCTTAACCAGTCGTGAAATAGAAGTGATTAATTTGCTTATGCGGGGTAAATTAAATCGTGAAATTGCTGAAGAATTAGAGATTGCTCTACGCACTGTTAAGTTACATCGGCAGCACGCTTTTGAAAAGTTAGGCGTTTTAAAAATAGTTGATCTTGTTAAGGTTGTTGAATTAGCAAAACAAGCGTAGCTCGGCTATTTATCTGTTTATATCATCACGTTATTTCGTATTAATTTTTGCCCTTTGGGGTAGTTGTCATTTTTTTAAAATCTTTTATAGTCCCGTTAAAGTATTTCAATGGTTCTTTAGGTTTTTGTTTAATATTTAATATATTACAGAGGCTTACAGGTTTTTTATGGGTGATAAAGGTGAAAGCGTCTCGGGTTGTAATTTGTGTTACGGCAATTTTTTGGGGATTAGCTAATGCTGAAACACTTTCAAATGACGTAGAGTTGAACAAGCCTAATGATGAAAATATACTTTTTATCAATCAAATGCCCAGATCAAAGATGAGTGATAACTCAAATGAGAATATCTCTTCATCAATAGATAGCAGCACACCATCAAAGTGTAATAATGCAGCTAAAAGCGAAGGTGTCATTCAAAATAGGACTGATGATGTGATTGAATTGCCTGGTGATGGTATTGTTGATTCATATCTAAATAGTAAAAATAAATGTGAGCAACACAACATTAAGTAAAGTTTTCATATTGTTTTTATGTCTTAATGAGTTAGCATTTTCAAATTAAAAGCCGTAATTCTTACGCATAAAATACACGCAACTAAAAAAGTTAAAATTTTTTATTAATTATGCCCTTTGGGGTAATTGTTATTTTGTTAAGAGTCTTTAGACTAGTTAATAAGAACTTTAAATAGAAGTTGGGTCTATCTAGCAAATTGTTAATACATTAAAGGATAGGTAGGTAGCTGGTTTAATGTTTTTTAAGGTAAATGACTGACTGATATTCCTGTTAAGAGGCTAAATGACAGTCATAGGGTTGTGGTCTTGGATGTTATTCCAATAGATGTTGAGGTGGATAAAATTATGTTACGTGTAAAAGAATTAACTCAAGACGAGAAGTTAATGCTTGAAAATATGAAGAAAAATCATCCAGGCAATATGCCAAGAATGAGAGCGCATGCTATTTTATTAAGTGAAACTGGCTTTGAAGTGCAAGAAATGGCTACTATTTTTGGTGCATGTAGACAAACTGTGGCGACGTGGTTACGTGCATGGGAAAAAAAAGGTGTTTGTGGTTTACTTGATAAGCATCGTAGTGGTCGTCCACGTAAAGTAGCTTAATAATTGAGTTAGTTCATTTTACAATTTAAGAATTAACAATTATAGATTGAGCTGATTGACAGTAAAAATACAAATTTGGGGTAACAAACATGCTACCCCATTACTAAATCATTAAGATAGGATGATTTTTTTAATCAAATAGTACTTGTACTTTTCAAAGTTTATTTCATTTTTTTATTCATCACGCGAGTTTTGATATAAATGCTAAATCTAGATTTAAATCATAAAACTGTGTTTAAGAGTGATTGCCCCTTGGGGTAATTGTTTTGTTGTTAAGAATCTTTAGACTACCCGCCATAAGATTACTAAAATCAATTAATATTGAGATTTATAAGCGTGTTACGTGTAAAAGAGTTAACTAAAGATGAAAGATTAATGCTTGAGAGCATGAAGAAAAATCATCCTAGTATTTCAACCAGAACGAGAGCTCAAGCCGTTTTGCTAAGTGATTCTGGCTTTGAAGTTCAAAAGATTGCTGTAGTGTTTAGTGTTTGTAGACAATCAGTAGCAACTTGGTTAAATGCCTGGAAAAAAATAGGTGTTTGTGGTTTGTTTGATAAGCCCCGTGGCCCCAGTCCTCGTGGGCAGTAAACAGATTCAATAAAAAACGATTAGTTTTTTGATTTGGAATAGGCTATGTTTTTTAAAAACATAGCCTTAATCTGTGAATATAGTATGGAGCCTTACTAGGGTTTTACCGCGGTTACCAAAGCATTGCCCGCTATGCGATCGCTAACATTAATACGCATAAATCCAATCGATTGCATTTGCTGGAAAGCTACACTCTCGCGCATTACATGATCTTCTGATTCATCATTAAACAAATGTACTATCCATTGCTCTAATAAATCGTTCCGTTGCATAGGTGTCAGCACATTAAAATATCGACCAATTTCTTCCTGAATTAAACGAGTGTGCTGTCTACTGTCGTTCAAGGCATAACGGTCGCCGTTTATAAATTGACCGTTTGGTTTAAGTGCCCGAAATATTTCTTTAAGAACGTCTTCTCTATAACTATTAAGAAAGTTATGCAGGGTATAAGCCGAGGCAATAATATCAACACTATTATTAGCTAAATTTTGCAGAGCGGTTAGAGCATCGTCGCCACAAAAACTCAACTGTCCTTCATCTACCCATTGTTTTAAATGGACTTTAGCTTGATCTTGCATGGTGGGTTCATTATCAACACTCAAGATATGTAGATTATTTTTGCCTGATAACATGGCTAAGGTAGTGATGCCAGTACCGCCACCTAATTCAACCACTTGTAATGGTTCAGAAGTGCCTACATAGGCGTTAACGGCAATACCTACTAAACGACTCATTTCAGTAGCTGCCGGACATATCAATTGTAGCATGTCATATTCTTTGCCAATGATGCTAGAGAACATCGCGTCATAGGGGGTATTGTTGCTCATAAGTGTCTCGAAATATTTTATGCGATTAACGAAGATTAGGGCTTAAAATTAAGCTTCCTAGCGCTTGGCCAAAAGATGCGCCTAATTTGCCACTCATTTTATCCAGAAAACTTTTTTGTTGTGAGAAGTTAACCTTTTTTTCGGCGCTGATGATGTTTTTTGCTACATAGTCATCGTTACCGTAGGCATCTGAAATACCAATTTTTATGCTTTCCTCTCCAGTCCATACTAATCCTGAAAACATGTCATGGGTTTCTTTTAAGCGATCTCCACGCCCGCTTTTAACCGCGTCAATAAATTGTTGATGAACTTGGTTAATAAGAGACTGCATAAACTGAGTTTCATCCGCTTTAGGCGGAGAAAATGGGTCTAACATGGCTTTATGAGCGCCAGCGGTTAAAAGTCTGCGCTCTACGCCTAATTTTTGCATGACATCTACAAAGCCAAAGCCATCCATAATTACACCTATAGAACCTATCAGGCTAGATGGATTTACATAAATTTTGTCAGTAGCAGAGGCAATGTAATAACAGCCAGAGGCGCAAATGTCACTAACGACCGCATAAATCGGTAAGTTAGGGTGTTCTTTTTTTATGCTTCTTATTTCTTCATAAACATAGTTAGATTGAACAGGGCTGCCACCCGGTGAATTTGCATGTAGGATGATGCCTTTAGTTTGATCATCTTTAACCGCATCTCTTAGGCTTTCAATAATATCAGCGGCATTAGCTTCTTTATCTTCGGCAATGGCCCCAGAAATATCAATTACAGCGGTATGATATTTACCATCGCCACCTAAGCTGGCTTTTATTTTTGGATAAGCGTTCATGCCTAATAGGCTAAACACATAAATGAAGAATAGGGATTTAAAGAAAATTCCCCATTTTCTAGCGCGAGATTGTTCTTTTATAGAAGCTAACGCGATTTTCTCAATGACGTTATGTTCCCATTTTGACTCTTGATTTTGATCCATAATTCGTTAACCTTAAATAAAATTTAGTAATTCTGTGGGTTGGTCTAAGCACAATAAAGGCTCTAAGGGTTTTAATAGTTCTGCTGGTTGCGCGCCACAAGTTACGGCAATTGCCGATATTTGGGCATTTTGAGCCATTTGCAAGTCGAAAATAGAATCGCCGACCATTAAACAACGCTCTTTGCTAATTTGTGTCTGTTCAATAATATCTAATAGCATTTTAGGGTCTGGTTTTGAGAGGGTTTCATCCGCACAGCGCGTGATGCAAAATAAATCTTCTGTTTGCGTGGCTGTTAGCGCATCTTGTAAACCAGCTCGAGTTTTACCGGTAGCCACGGCAAGAAGATAACCGTCAGCTTTCAACTTGAGGAGCATTTCTTTAACACCCGGAAATAAGTCATCAGGATTAAGTTGTCTGGATAGATAATATTCTCTGTAACGGTTAAGTAACTGGCTTTGTAATTGGCTATCAGCATCGGGATATAGCTGTGATATAGCCTTGATAGCACTTAATCCGATCACATTTTTGGTGGCTTGAGTTTCAGGTACTTGGCAGTTATAGTCTAGACCCGCATTTTGTAGGCAACGGCTAATCCAATCAATGGAGTCCATTAGGGTGCCATCCCAATCGAAAATAATTAAATCAAAGCGTCGCAACATTTTTTAATAAGCGAGTTAAGTCAAGAGGTAGTGGCGCAGAAACAGACATGGCAACTTCAGTGACAGGATGTACAAACCTTAAGGTCTCAGCATGTAAGAACATGCGCTTACAGCCTTTAGTTTTAAATAATTTATTGACTTCATCAATGCCATAACGCTCGTCTCCAATGAGAGGATGGCCTAAACTAGCGGCGTGAACTCGAATCTGGTGCGTGCGACCCGTTTTAGGTGCAGCTTCCACTAAGGTGGCATCTGGAAAGCTTTGTATACGAGTAAATAATGTTTCAGCCGCTTTACCTACTTGACTAATAACCACAATGCGCTCGCCCCCTTTACTGATATTTTTTAATAAGGGTGCATTAACAACGAGTTTTTTTCTGGCCCATTGGCCGGCTAATAGTGCTTGGTAGGTTTTTTGGATTTGGTTATTACGAAATAACGCTTGCAACAAGCGTAAAGCGCTACGTTTTTTGGCAATTAATAAGCAACCTGAGGTATCTTTGTCTAAACGATGCACGAGTTCTAAAAAGCGTGATTCAGGTCTAATTAATCTTAAGCCTTCAATAATCCCAGAGCTAACACCGCTACCGCCATGTACGGCAAAGCCTGCCGGTTTGTTTATGATAAGAAAACCGTCATCTTCAAATAAAATGCCTTTTTCTAGGGCTTCCTGTAAGCCCTGTGGAACATAGGATTCTTCGGTGCGTTCAGCCACTCTAATGGGGGGGATTCTAATGATGTCACCCGCTAGTAAGCGGTATTTAACATCACTACGACCTTTGTTTACGCGGACTTCGCCTTTTCTGACTAAGCGATAAATTCTGCTCTTTGGCACGCCTTTTAAGCGGGCGATTAAAAAATTATCTAAGCGTTGGTCACAATTGTCAGCGTTTATTTCAACATAGACTACTTGTGGGGTTGGGTTTTCTAGTATACTCATGGTATAAATAATAACAGCATAGCGCGATAAATGATGCTTTAAAATTGAAGTAATTCAATAAGGTTGTTATATTAGGCAAGTTTTTAAATAAACGCCTTATAGCTCGGCAAGTTTCATTAATAAACTGTCTATGAGCTACTAAATGGAAGTTGAAATAGCGCCAATTGCGTAATCAATACTCCATTATACGATTTTCGGGTTCATCGTTCGACCCTAGATGCACGATTTTTTAACACTTGCTTAAAACAGAATTTACCACCAAAGACTGTAAAAATTAAATTAGCATCTGTTTGCGCTGACCGACTGGATTCATAACATATGAAACCATATACACTTAATATAGCGCACAGATGGATGGAACATAAGACCATAGAAACTAAGCTGATCGTGTCAAAGACATAGCGCTTAATGTTTATATTGCCACTAAATTTGATGCAATACGAAGTATAGTCTAGTTCAGTAAAATCTGAGAATGGAGCAGGTAACTACAAGGATACACTATGAAAAGAATGCTTATCAACGCTACGCAGGCTGAAGAACTGCGAGTTGCTTTGGTAGACGGTCAAAAACTTTATGATTTTGACATTGAAATCCCTTCAAAAGAACAAAAAAAATCTAATATCTATAAAGGTATTATCACTCGGGTAGAGCCTAGTTTAGAAGCCGCTTTTGTTAATTATGGCGCTGAGAAACATGGTTTTTTACCCTTCAAAGAAATTTCACCTCTTTATCGTCAACCGCAAGAACCTACTGAAGATGGTCGTCGTCCAGCAATCAAGGATGTCATTAAAGAAGGCCAAGAAATCATCGTTCAGATAGAAAAAGAAGAGCGGGGAAACAAAGGTGCCGCTTTAACGACTTATATTAGTCTAGCAGGCACTTATTTGGTATTGATGCCTAATAATCCTAAAGCAGGTGGTATTTCAAGGCGTATTGAAGGCGAGACACGCAGTGACTTACGTGAAGTGATGGCGTCTTTAGTAATCCCTGATAGCATGGGATTGATTGTAAGAACGGCGGGTTGTGGTAAAAATGCGGAAGAATTGCAATGGGATTTAAACTATTTATTGCAACTTTGGGAAGCGATTGAACGTTCATCGACTGAGCAAAAAGCGCCATTCTTAGTTTTTCAAGAAAGTAACGTCATTATCAGAGCTTTACGTGATCATTTACGGGGCAATATTGATGAAATTTTAATTGATAATGAAGATTCTTTTAAGTTAGTGCAAGACTTCTTAAAAGAAGTCATGCCGCATTTTCTACCTAAAGCTAAGTTGTATCAAGATGCGGTGCCTTTATTTAGCCGGTATCAGATTGAGTCTCAAATTGAGGTTGCCTACTGCCGTGAAGTTTCGTTACCTTCAGGGGGGTCAATAGTTATTGACCATACCGAAGCCTTAACTTCTATTGATATCAATTCAGCCCGTGCAACTAAAGGGAGTGATATTGAAGAAACTGCATTAAATACCAATCTTGAAGCCGCTGATGAAATTGCGCGTCAATTAAGATTGCGTGACCTAGGTGGTTTATTTGTTATTGATTTTATTGATATGTTATCTAATAAAAATCAACGTACCGTCGAAAATCATTTGCGTGATGCTTTAAAAATTGACCGAGCTCGTATACAAACCAGTCGTATTTCTCGTTTTGGTTTATTAGAAATGTCTCGCCAAAGAATGCGCCCATCGTTGGGCGATGCAACTCAATTACCGTGTCCGCGTTGTAAAGGTCAGGGTACCATCCGTAATGTGGAATCTGTAGCGCTTTCTGTATTAAGAATTCTTGAAGAAGAAGCCATGAAGAAAGGTACAGAGAAGGTTATTGCGCATTTACCGATAGAATGTGCGACGTTCTTGTTAAATGAAAAACGTCATGCAATAGAACAAATTGAAACGCGCTTAAAAGTAGGTATCATCGTATTACCGAGTAAACATCTTGAAACGCCCGCTTATGATATTGAGCGAATTAAAGAAAAAGAGTTTGCTGATGAAAAACCTAGTTATATGCAAATTAAGGCAGAAGAAATTGCGATTCCTGAGTTTGCCCAACAAGTTAAGCCAAAAATAGAAAAAGCGGCTGTTAAAGAGTTTATGCATGACTCGCCTGCTCCTGCCCAAACTAAAAATGAATCAGCTAGTTTAATTAAGCGATTTTGGGAAAAACTAGTGGGTTCAAGTTCATCTGATCCAGAAGTTAAAATTGTTCCTATGCCAGTGGCTGAAAAAGTAAATACGTTTGATGAAGGTGCTTCAGGCAATAGAAACCGTAATAACAATAGACGCGGTAAAAATGGTCAAAGAAATCAAGACAATCGTAATAACAATAGACCACAACAGGATAGAAATAGAGGGCCTGAGGCTAATCAAGATAGAAATAAAGTAGCTGAAACAGCGCCAGTTCGCAACGACCCTAACGATAATAAAGAACCTACGGCTAATAACGAAATTACTTCTGAAGTTAAAGAGCCTCGTCAAAATCGAAAGATGCGTGGTAGAGGGCGTAATGTAAGACGCAATCTTGCTCCAGTCAGTGATAATGTTGAGGAAGTGACTGTAGATTCGTCGGCTCCAGTAGAATCCTCAGTGGTTAATGAAGCGTCGACTATTGAAGCGATTGTGGTAAATGAATCAGCGGTGGTAAACGCAGATGATCAAGGATCTGGTGTAGAAAAAAGAAATTCTAATCGTCGAGGACCCAATCGTAGACGCCCGCGTAATCCTAATTACAAGAAACCAGATGCGATTGTCGATCAGGAAAATGCATTTACACCACCAGACGCACAAAATATAGCGCCGGTATTTGAGTCTACAGCGGCACCGGTTGTTGTAACACCTCAGTCAGCGCCATCTCCAGTACCAGACTATGTAGCGCCCGTTGTGCTAAAGACAGAGGCCCCAGTAGTCGTTAATGCAGAAGCTCCAGTTAAAGAGGTATCAACTTCGGTTGATGTTGCATCGGTAAAACCGGATACTGAAGCGTAATAAAACGTTTAAAAAATGGGGTGCAGAACTACTGCATCCCATTCTAACTGTTTGGGTTATTTGTAGCGTACGTCTACGTTATGTGTACCTAACAACCCTCTTAATCGGGTAATCAAATCATCTGTTGGATAGACTCTCCAAGCGTCCCCCAATTGCAGGCTGGCTTTCGCTTTATTTGATGTGTAATTGATACCTACTGGGCAATTTCCGCCTTTATTAGGGCTAATTGTTTCGGTGAGTTTGTTTATAAACTCGGTATTGAGCGTTTCATCATCAGTGCATGTCCAATTTATGACCACTGCTCTTGCAAAATGCTCTCTTGCTTGATTAATATCGTATAGTTTTTCTACGGTTAAACGTAGTGCGCCAGAAAAGCTGTCGATGGCTAGACCGCCTTCAGCAATAACAAGGTTATCCTTAGCAAAAAGTTCACGATATTGTTCGTATTTATCTCCAAATAGGGCGCATTCAAGTCTTCCCGTTTTATCGTCTAAAGTCGCAAACCCCATCGTTTTACCCTGTTTATTTTGGCGTGTGCGCACTTCAACCACCATGCCAGCTACTCTGGCCTCCATTTTTCCTCGTGATACTTGTAAAGCCCCTATTTTTCCATGGGTAAAGTGCTTTAATTCTGCTTCATATTGATCAATAGGGTGGCCCGTTAAGAATAGACCTAAAGTGAGTTTTTCTGCGGCTAAACGCTCTCGGTCAGTCCACGGATCTACGGTCATGGTATAGTTTCTGTTAGATTCTTCTTCAGAACTCTCTGCGTTTGATAAAGAAAATAAATCATTTTGCCCCGTTTTTAGCATTTTTTCATGATGCTCTGCTACACGTAAGACGGTTGGTAATTCGGCAAGGTGACTGGCTCGGTTGGGACTAAACTCATCAAATGCTCCCGCTTTAACTAGGGCATCTAAAACACGTCGATTTACTTTACGTAAATCGACACGTTTGCATAAATCGTAAAGGTCTAAAAAAACACCGTTTGTATTACGTTCTTTAATAATGTCTTCAATTGCGGCTTCTCCCACACCTTTAATCGCGCCTAAACCATAAACAATGTGATTTTGATCGTTTGCAGTAAAGCGATAATTTGAAACGTTAATAGTCGGTGGTAAAACAGTTAGTTTCATTTGTCGACATTCTTCTATCAAGATAACCACTTTATCTGTGTTATCCATATCAGAAGATAAAACCGCCGCCATAAATTCAGAGGGATAATGTGTTTTAAGCCAGGCTGTTTGATAAGCGACTAAGGCATAAGCCGCTGAATGTGATTTGTTAAAACCATAGCCAGCAAACTTTTCCATTAAGTCGAAGACATAGGTAGCTATCGATTCATCAATTTGATTAGCAATCGCTCCGGAAGTAAATTTCTCCCGTTCTTTTGCCATTTCTTCAGGCTTTTTCTTACCCATCGCTCTACGCAGCATATCGGCACCACCCAGCGTGTAATGCGCTAATTCTCGGGCAATTTGCATGACTTGTTCTTGATACAGAATAACGCCGTTAGTGGGTTTTAAAATAGGTTCGAGCAAGGGGTGCGCATATTCGGCTTGGGCGCCATGTTTAACGTTGATGTAATCATCAACCATGCCTGACTCTAAAGGACCCGGTCTAAATAACGCCACTAAAGCAATAATATCGTCAAAGCAATCGGGTTTAAGTTTTTTTATCAGCTCTTTCATACCTCGAGACTCAAGCTGAAAAACCGCGGTGGTTAGGCCATTTTTTAAGAGGACATAAGAGGCGAGGTCGTCACGGGGGATCGTAGTGATATCAACCAAATCATCATGGGTTAATTTCTTTTTAGCGTTAATGGTCTGCAAAGCCCAATCGATAATAGTCAGGGTGCGTAAGCCTAAGAAGTCAAATTTAACTAACCCCACGGCTTCTACATCGTCTTTGTCAAACTGTGTGACTAAGTTGCCCCCGCCTTGTTCGCAATACAGCGCTGTAAAGTCGGTCAGTTTAGTGGGTGATATCACAACGCCACCCGCATGTTTTCCTGCGTTTCTAACCGTGCCTTCTAAGGATAAGGCCATGTCTATGAGTGCTTTAACTTCTTCTTCTGTATCATAGAGGTGTTTAAGATCGGGACTATCCTGTAACGCTTTAGTCAGCGTCATGCCGATTTCAAAAGGGATTAGCTTGGCGAGTTTATCGACAAAACCATAGCCAAATCCCAGCACCCTTCCTACATCTCTAATAACCGCTTTGGCGGCCATTGAACCATAAGTGATAATCTGAGCGACATGGTCTCGCCCATAATGTCTTGCCACATAATCAATGACCTCATCACGACGATCCATGCAGAAGTCGATATCAAAGTCGGGCATAGATACCCGCTCTGGATTTAAGAATCGTTCGAATAATAAATCAAATTCTATTGGATCTAAATCAGTGATTTTAAGGGCATAAGCGACTAAAGATCCCGCGCCGGAACCCCGACCTGGACCTACTGGAATCAGTTCATTTTTTGCCCACTGAATAAAATCAGCAACAATCATAAAGTAACCTGGGAAACCCATTTCGTTAATTACTTTAAGTTCAGTTGCTAAACGATCGTAGTATATTTGTTCGTTTTCTTCTTGAGTGCCGCTACCCACCGCAGGATAATGGTGTAAGCGATCTTCTAAACCTTTTTTAGCTTCACTGGCCATTAATTCACCCAGTGTCATTCCTACTGGAACGGGAAAGTCAGGTAAAAAGTTTTCACCCAAGGTAAGTTTTAAATTGCAGCGTTTAGCAATTTCAACAGAGTTTTGTAATGCTTCTGGAATATCCGCAAATAAAGCCAGCATTTCTTCGGTGCTACGCAAGTATTGTTGATCGGTATAGTCTTTAGGTCGTCGATTGTCATCCAAAACTCGGCCTTGGTTAATGCAAACTCTGACCTCGTGTGCGGCAAAATCTTCTTGATGAATAAATCGTACATCATTGGTCGCAACCACAGGCAGATCATGTTTTAAGGCAAGCTCAATAGCCCCCGCAATATAACGCTCTTCTTCTGGTTTACCGATGCGTTGTAATTCAAGGTAAAAACTGTTTTTAAATAAGTCGTTCCAGTACTCTGCTAGGCGGTTAGCTTCTTCAATATTTTCTGCCAATAACGCTCTACCAATATCACCTTGCATTGATCCTGAAAGTGCTATTAGCCCTTTGTGATTAGCTTCAATCCATGCTCTTTGGAGCATAGGAACACCTTGGTGTTGGCCTTCTTGGTAAGCTTTGGAGGTTAACTCTGTTAAGGTAATGTAACCGGTGTGGTTATTTACCAGTAAAGTTAAACGATAGGGTGTAGTAGGGTCATCAGGGTTAAAAATTAATACATCAGCACCCGCAATAGGTTTTATACCCGCGCTTTGGGCACTTTTATAAAACTTGACTAAAGAAAATAAATTAGCGTGATCAGTGACTGCAATTGCAGGCATGTTTAGATCAGTTAAACGTTTTATCAGGGGTTTAATTTTAACGATACCGTCAACCATTGAAAATTCGGTATGTAATCTTAAATGGATAAATGCCGGTTGCATGGTCAATGATTGTAGTATTAAGTAACGAGGAAGTTTTTGTTTAACAAATTCAGCTTATCAAGGTGTATTCTATCACACTCATGTTGGGGCGATTCGATAGCCGATTGCTTAAACGACTAAGCTTTATGGTTTAATAAGGGTCTTATTTTAAACGTAAGTCTCAAATAAATATAAGATTATCAATCCGCGCAGGTAAAACGAATGAGTGAGTATCGACATATTTTATTAGCAGTAGATTTTTCTAATCAAGCTGACTTTGTGGCAGAAAAAGCGCGAGCGCTAGCCACTCAACATCAAGCCAAATTAAGTATTGTTCATGTCTTAGATAATATTCCTATGCCAGATGCTTATTACGGCACGGTGATTTCTTTAACTGAAAACTCTGATGATCCTTTGTTAGAAGCAGAAAAATCTAAGCTAATGGTAATAGGCGAGCAGTTGAATGTGGAGTTATCAAATAGGTGGATGTTATGGGGGATTCCTAAGCAACAAATCATTCATGTTGCAGAGCAACAGCAAGTTGATTTAATTGTAGTCGGTTCACACGGACGTCATGGAATAGCATTATTGTTAGGCTCAACAGCTAACAGTATTCTTCATACGGCTAAGTGTGATGTGCTAGCTGTTAGATTAAAATAGGCGAACTTCTAACCCTCTGAGTCTTTAGTTTCCTCATCGAGTTTTGATTCATCACAGCCCTTTTGAAAAAACACCAAGGACGGTTTAAAAGCAGTAATATCAATGGTTAAAGAGGTTTCTTTTTGAAACTTATTAATTGATTCAGATGCGGCATCTGCAAAATTAAGCATCAGTTGAGAAGCCAGTTTTTGTTGGGCTTCGTCTGGGCCTAAGGCAAAAGGGTCTTCGCCAAGATTAGTATTATCAATAGCGGTTTGTAAAATGGTACTGGATATTTCTTGGATTTTGGTTTCAAAGGTTTTAAATATCGCGCTACCTTTTTCTTTTTTTATCCTATCAATGTCGCTACTATCTGCGTACAGTAAAAATGTGCCCTTTGCACCTTGTAAATCATTTTTACAAATCCCACCGTCTAATATTCGCATCAAATTTAATTTCTTTTTACCTTTTGTGATGGTCATCGGTGGATTTATACCGGTCATCTGTGGAGGGTATTTTGATGGTGTTGGGTCTTCGTGAGATTCTGTAATAGTGTTATTTGCAGTATCAGATTCTTTGACTGGTTGAGAGGTACAACCCGTTAAACTAAGGCAAAATAAAATAAGTAAAAATTTTAAGCGGATGTCCATCGTTATCACACTAAGAATGTTTTAAAGGGTTAAATTAATTATAGTTGCTAATTTAACATCTTTTAATAAAAAAACACGAGAATTAGCTGCAATTTTTAAAAAAAATAGCAGCTAATTCAGTCACCGTCTTTGTAATAGTTCTACGTTATAATATCGGGGATATTGGCAGTTGAATTGCCTTTGGTTAATCAACAGGACTAACTTATAAACAAATGTGGAGAGTGGTGTGGCAAAGGCAAGTGAATTAAAGCGCGGGATGGTGGTTGAGATTAATGGTATACCGCACATGGTTAAACAGTTTGATGCTAAAAGTCCTTCATCTCGGGGAGCATCAACACTCTATAAAATTAGATTTACTAATCTTAAGACAGGTCAAAAGTTGGATGAATCTTTAAAAGGTGATGACTTTTTAAAAGACGCAGATTTAGTGAGAGCTAAGGTACAGTTTTCTTATCTCGATGGTGAAAACTATATTTTTATGAACACCGAAGACTATACCCAATATAGCTTGAGTCGTGAAGATTTAGATGATCAAGTCTATTACTTAACAGAGGGTTTAGAAGGGATTATTGCCTTAATGATTGATGATGAGATTTTTGGTATTGAATTACCTAGCTCAGTTATTTTACCTATTATTGAAACACCTCCAGCAATTAAGGGTGCTACCGCATCCGGTAGAACTAAAACAGCACGATTGCCTACTGGTTTAGAAGTTCAAGTGCCTGAATATCTAGAAACTGATGAATTGATTAAAGTAAATACAGAAAACGGCAAATTTATGTCCCGCGCTTAAACTACTGTCGAAGTGACCGAGTTAATGACGGCAGAAACCGATACCTTATTAAAAGTTCCACAAGGTGAATTTGTTTTAGAGCGACTTCCTAAGCGATCTTTAGAGTTATTACGTGCATGGGATGCAGCAGATGAATATTTGCTTAACTATATGGCTGAGCAAGTTATTGCCGATGATGCCAGATTACTTATTTTAAATGATGGCTTTGGGGCTTTAGCGCTGGGGTTAAATGCTTATAAGCCCCAAGCCGTTTCTGACTCTTATCTTTCTCAACAAGCTACTCGGCTAAATTTGTTAGCCAATGACCTACCCACAGATAATTTAATACTCACAAACAGTCTTGAGCCTTTGACCGGTTTTTATGATTGGGTGCTGATTAAAGCCCCAAAAACTTTGGCTTTGTTAGAAGATCAATTAATACGCATCCATTCGCATCTTGAGCCTAATACGCAGATTATTGTCGCCGGTATGGTTAAAACGATGACGCCAACAATTTGGAAGTTATTAGAGCGATTGATAGGAGGTACGACAACGTCTTTAGCTAAAAAAAAGGCAAGGCTGATTTTTGTGACACCGGATTCTGCGATACAAGCCTCCGAAAGTCCTTATCCGGTTCGTTATCAATTAGAAGGTACCGACTTTATTATTAGTAACCATGCTAATGTGTTTTCTAGGGATAGTTTAGATATGGGTACTCGTTTTTTTCTGCAACATTTGCCTATTACGAAGGGTGTTGTTGATATTGTCGATTTAGGGTGTGGCAATGGTTTGCTGGGGTTAATTGTTGCGGAAAAAAACTCAGAAGCGCTAGTGCATTTTGTCGATGAGTCTTACATGGCGGTCGCTTCTACTCAAGATAATTTTGAAAGCGCTTTGGGTAAACAGCGCAGGGCCGTTTTTAAGGTAGGTGATGGTCTGCAAGACTTTTTGCCTGAAAGTGTCGATATTGTTCTATGTAATCCGCCGTTTCATCAGCAAAATGCCATAGGTGATCAAATAGCTAACAGCATGATTAAAGGGGCGAAAAATGTTTTAAGAAAGGGCAGCGGGGAGATATGGATAGTCGGCAATCGACATCTTAATTATCAAGTAACCCTAAAGCGGGTGTTTGGTAATTATCATTGTGTAGCGGAGAATAAGAAATTTGTTATTCTAAAAGCCAAAAATAAATAAAATTATTTTGGAATGGCTTAAAAGGATTGTTTCCTAAAAACCAACGGCTTCTAGGAAACAATAATTGAGACTATTACGCAGGGGTTACATTCTCAGCTTGCGGGCCTTTTTGACCTTGAGTTACTTCCATGGTTACTTTTTGGCCTTCACGCAAAGTTTTGCGTCCAGATCCGTTAATTGCACTGTGGTGCACAAATACATCTTTGCCACCTTCTTGTTCAATAAAACCAAACCCTTTTTCATCATTGAACCACTTAACGGTACCTACAACTTGATCAGACATAATACACTCTTAAACTATAGAAAAAACGCCAATTTATGTTGGCTTAACAAATACCAGCCCCCATAAAGAAGCCGCCTTAACTTAACTGCGACCTAATAGTAGCACTAAAAATGCAACTTGGGCAAAGAAGTTTTTCAATAATTTTTGAATATTTTTTATCTAACGCTATTTCTATGCGTTTAGACGCTATATGATTATTTTTGCTGCGCTTTAAAACGGGGTAATCGTTCAAAAAATTCGTGTAAAAATAATGCTGAAAGTATTAATAAAGTCCCCGATAGAACGTTAACGCTGAGATGTTCATGATTAACAAAATATCCAATAAGTAAGGCAAGTATCGGTGAGATTAGGTTAATTAAAGAAACTCGGGTAGCAGTTAAATGCGTGAGCAAATAATAATAAAAGATAAATCCTAATGTGGTGGCAATGACACCCAAATAAAGAATAGACGCCAGGTTGATCAAAGATAGCGTAGTCGGTAACTGTCCTTTATCTAAAATAAGCCAAGTTATTAAGTACAAGGGTAAAGCAATAATGAGGCCGCCAGTTACTTGACTTAAAGCCGGAAGTTTAGCCGATATACGTTTTATCCAGACGGCACTGCCTGCTTGGATAAAAGTTGATATTAATAACGCACCAATACCCAAGGCCGCATTAAGGCTAATTTGTAAGGCCGAACCAAAGATAATGCAAAGCCCCCCAATGCCCATGCCATAGGATAAAAGTTTACCTAAAGTTAAGCTACGTTCACCTAAAAATAAGGCGGATAATAAAGCGGTGGTTAACGGGACTAAACCAGACACAACAGAAATCCAGCCAGAAGGCATAAATTGAGCCGCCCAATAAACAGCCATCATGGCGCCATAAATTTGGAGAGCCACAGCACAATAAGTCAGTATTGCTTTGCGATGCCATGCGATAGGCTTACGCATAATGGCAATAAACAGCAGCAGGCAGGTAGTCCCAATAGTCATTCTAGACGTCACACCAAATAAAAAACCAGGGCCTTCTCCGCTCCACTTAATGGCGAGTGGGGTGGTTGACCATAGTAAAACAACACTGATATAAGTTAATAAAATTCGCATAGGCGTTAATTTTAACTTAATACCGGCGTAGTTAGTTCGGCCGAGTCATATAAAATTAAATATAATGTGGGCACACTATTTAAGAGGAATTATCTATGAAAGAAATTATTCATACTCATAACGCACCGCAAGCGATAGGCACTTATTCTCAGGCAGTTAAGGTGGGTCAAACGGTTTACTTGTCAGGACAAATTCCTTTAGTACCAGAAACAATGCTTGTTATTGAGGGCGATATCTCGGCACAAATTACTCAAGTGTTTGATAACTTAAAAGCGGTAACTCAAGCCGCAGGCGGAGATTTATCGGATATTGTTAAATTAAACATATTTTTAACGGATTTAACTCATTTTCCGTTAGTTAATGAAATTATGGGGCAGTATTTTCAGGCGCCTTACCCAGCAAGGGCGGCTATTGGTGTGGCGGCTTTGCCTAAAAATGTCGGTGTAGAAATGGATGGCATTATGCAATTACCTGATCAAGAATATTCCTAGTGCTAAAGAGTCGGCATTTAAATTCTAAGTGCTAAGCGAGTGAATGATCTTAGCCAGTCAGTCGTTAGTTTATCGGGGGTAGGGGCTCAGACCCTTAGTCGTCTTGATAAACTGGGTATTCGCGTTATTAGCGATCTGATTTTTCATTTACCCCACCGTTACGAAGATAGGACACGAGTATTTCCGATTGCCTCTTTAAGTGTGGGAATAAGTGCATTAATTAGGGGTCGAATTGAGTTTGTGGATGTGTTACCCAGAGGGCGTAAAAGTTTAGTGTGTCGAATGACTGATGATACTGGGGATGTTACTTTACGGTTTTTTCATTTTAATGCCCATCAACATAACGCACTAAAGCCAGGCACCCTAATCAGTTGTTTTGGCGAAGTGCGGCAGGGCTTTAGTGGATTAGAAATGTCCCATCCGGATTATAGGATTATGACGCAACCGGATGCTCAAGTAACGGAATCGCGCTTAACCCCGGTGTATCCTTTAACAGAAGGACTTAGTCAAAACGCCTTAAGAAAATTGGTTAAACAGGCACTGCATCTATGTAATTTAAATCCCCAGTTATTGACGGATTGGGTGCCAGATAAAGTATTAAAAAAATTCGCTTATCCAACATTAGCAGTAGCCATTAATACGCTGCATGCGCCAGATGAGATGATTTCTGTTGAAGCCCTTCAGAATGGCAGTGTACCTGCGCTTAAACGCTTAGCATTTGAAGAGTTGTTAGCGCATCATTTAAGTCTACGCATCACTAGAAACAAAGCGAGACAATGGCAGGCGCCCCGTTTTGTTGATGATAATCAATCGGCTATTGTCGAACAGTTTTTAAATAGATTGCCATTTAAATTAACTGGCGCACAACAGCGCGTAATTAAAGAGATATCCGTAGATTGTACTTCTGCACACCCCATGATGCGCTTGGTGCAGGGTGATGTGGGCTCTGGTAAAACCATCGTGTCGGCTTATGCCGCTTTATTGGCCTTGTCTGCGGGCTATCAAGTAGCCGTTATGGCGCCGACAGAATTGCTTGCAGAACAGCATATGCGTAACTTTAGTGTCTGGTTTGCAGATTTTAATACCCAAGTAGCATTTTTAACGGGACAAGTTAAAGGCAATACCCGTAAAGAAATCTTACAAGGCTTAGTTGATGGTTCGGTGGGTATTGTTATAGGTACCCATGCTTTGTTTCAAGAAAGTGTAAATTTTAAACGCTTAGGCTTGATAATTATTGACGAGCAACATCGGTTTGGCGTTAATCAGCGCTTGGCCTTAAGAGAAAAAGGCCAGCAGGGTAATATGCGTCCGCATCAATTGGTTATGACGGCAACGCCCATACCCAGAACTTTAGCTATGTTGCAATACTCTGATTTAGACGTGTCTATTATTGATGAATTACCATCCGGCAGAAAACCCATAGTAACCAGTGTTATACCGGCTGAACGTAGATCTGATGTGATTGATAGAATTAACAACTGGGTAGAAAAAGGCCGGCAAGTTTATTGGGTGTGTACCTTAATTGAAGAATCAGAAGTTTTAGAATGTGAGGCGGCGGAGAAAACGGCCGAACTATTAACACAGGCTTTGCCTAAGGTGCGCGTAGCCTTAATACATGGTCGGATGAAAAGTGCGGATAAAGAGTTAGTGATGCAAGCGTTTAAAAATCATCAAATAGATTTGTTAGTTGCCACTACCGTTATTGAAGTGGGTGTTGACGTACCCAATGCCGGTTTAATGGTGATAGAAAATCCAGAGCGCTTGGGGTTATCACAATTACATCAATTGCGCGGCCGGGTCGGGCGAGGAGAAGGTGACAGTTATTGTTTATTAATGTATCAAACACCTTTGTCAGACGTGGCTAGGCAACGCTTGGGTATATTGCGTGATAGTAATGACGGGTTTGTGATTGCCGAAAAAGACTTAGCATTACGTGGGCCGGGGGACGTTATGGGGACTCGGCAAACCGGTGCTATTAATTTTAGGATAGCGGATTTAGCCAGAGACGCGGATTTATTGGATACTATCCAGCAAATGGCAGAAGAAATTTTTATTAACTCACCACAAGTTATACAACCCTTGTGTGATAGATGGTTGGGTGCATCAACAGATTATGCAGAGGTTTAAGTTCGCTTGACAACAAAAAGTGTTTTATTTAATCAAGAGCCAAATTGGTTAGGAAGTCGTCCAGGTTTGCGTCATCATCTACCAGAGACTGTGCAATCTTGGACTTATGAATCGGGTTCTTTAACACAGCGCTTGCGAAGTTATTATGGGCCAGGTGTGGCCGTTAAAGTCTTATTGCAATGTTGGAAAACACCCTATTTAAGTGAGCATCGATTACTCAAGTTGCCCGCACATGAGTATGTGTTAACCCGTGAAGTGTTGCTGTATGTTAAATCTAAGCCTTTAATTTTGGCTAGAACGGTTATTCCAAAATCAACTGTAAAAACGGCAAAAAGTAATTTATCCAAATTGGGCAATCGCCCCTTAGGAGAAATTATTTTTTCGTCTCCAAAATTAGAGCGTATCGCTATGGATGTGACATTAATACAGATGCCGACATGGAAGTCTAGCTTGTTAGAGCAAGTTGAAATAAATGCCCCCGTTTGGGGAAGACGCACCGTCTATGGTATTGCTAGTAAACACATGTTAGTCAGTGAGTTTTTTTTACCAGAAGTATTACATGAATTTAAGTGACAAAATACGTTATAATTAACAGCTATTGGGATGTTAGCTCAGTTGGTAGAGCAGAAGACTCTTAATCTTTGGGTCCCGAGTTCGAGCCTCGGACGTCCCACCAATAATTTCAAAGGCTTAGAGTAAAATCTAGGCCTTTTTTATTGCCTGAAATTCGTTATGGCGCTACAACGGATGCTTGCGATAATATAGTTATCGTAGGATACTTTTGATTTAGCCTTGTTATATTGTTTTGGATACCCTCTCATTATGTTTAATGCCTCAAATAAGCCTCTAATTATGGGGATATTAAATGTTACTCCAGATAGTTTTTCTGACGGAGGTTACTTTAACAACATTACTTCTGCTTTAATACATGTTGAAAAAATGTTGAATGATGGTGCAGATATTATCGATATTGGGGGGGAATCTACCCGGCCGTATTCCATTTCAGTTTCTTCTGGCGAGCAAGTTCAACGGGTAATACCTGTTATTAAAGCGATTCGTCAACAATTATCAACCACCGTCCCCATTAGTATAGATACGCGAATTAGCACGGTTGCAAAAATGGCTTTGGCTGAAGGTGCAAACATTATTAATGATATTTCCGCCGGTCAAACTGACCCTAACATATTAACTATAGCTGCAGATTATGATTGCCCCATTATATTAATGCATATACAGGGTACTCCTCAAACCATGCAGAATAATCCAAGCTATAACCATGTGGTTGCTGATGTTTTGGCACGTTTGCAAAAAAGTGTAGAAAACGCCCAAGTTGCAGGCATTAAGCAAGAAAAAATCATACTAGACCCAGGCATTGGTTTTGGTAAAACAAGTGAACATGATCTTAAGCTTCTAGCGCATTTAGATCAGTTTGTTAATAGTGGTTATCCCATTTTGTTAGGCGCCAGCCGCAAGAAGTTTTTAAAAAATATTGCCTCAATAGAAGTCCCTCAAGACTTAGTACTTGCTACGGCTATAACAACCGGTTTAGCCGTGATGGCCGGGGTGAAAATAATGCGCGTTCATGATGTTAAAGAAAATAGACAAGCCTTAGATTTGGCTTGGGCAATCAAGCAAAGCTAATGCAGGCTATAACAGCCGTTTTGTTAAATAAATGAGAGCGTATTCTACAAAAATTATTCTTTTTAAATGCTATTTTGCTTAAAAGGTACGGGATTATTACTTTTGTAAATCCTATGTTGCTTATGAGATTTACGATTATTTTTTTTGTATATCTTAGTTAGCTTTTAAGATGTCCGATGGGGCCTTTTCGGACATCTTATTTTGATTATGAGATTTACGATTACTCTTTTTGTAAATTCTATATTGCTTTTAAGATTTACGATTATCCTTTTTGTAAATCCTATGTTGCTTATGAAATTTACGATTATTTTTTTTGTGTATCTTATGTTGCTTTTAAGATGTCCGATGGGCCCTTTTCGGACATTCTATGGTGCTTATGAGATTTACGATTAATCTTTTTGTAACTCCCAATGGCAATTTGCCATAAGTGTTAAGGATTATAAGAAAGCCGATTGGGAACCTATTTAACAGATTAAGTGTATCAGACATAGTTGACCTGGTAGTGGCTAATCGCTTAGTAGTTCGGCGTTATTAAAATGATCTTACAGCACGTACTTTTAGTTTACTGTATTTATTGTAGCGGTCTTGGTCGCCATTCAAAAAACCGTGTATCCAAGCACTGTTGCTGTCTAACTCTGTAGAACTCCAATAGTCGTCTTTAGTAAAACCACCCACACTATTTCTTTGTTCATACAGCAACTTTAATTCAGTTTTTGTTGGTAAATGCCAGTCGGCGTTATTAGCCTTTGCAACTGTAAGTGCCTCATTCCAGTTTACTGAGTTAGATTCATCCGTAGTTTTTGCTTCTAAGCCATGCTCACCCGATTTATCAATAAAATAAACTTTACCACCTAGCGGGCCAGTATCACCTATTTTGTAACTATTAATAGTTTCAGTCGATAGTGCAATATTACTAAGTAATAATACCCAGATTGATAAAGTGCTAATCACGCTTATTTTAAAACTAATCATTTTTTGATCCTTTATTCATTTTTATGAAAAACTATGATTAAACCTATCGCTAACTTTGGATTGGTCAAGAAACTATCATGGCGTGGTCAAATAAAAAAGCCCAACACAAACAGATGAGGCGTGTCAGTCATGGTTGACATAATTAATTCTTATTTAAGAGGGCGGTGGAATTATTAATTGTTTTTGGATGAATTTGAACGTATCCACATAGCAAATTCAGACTCTAATAGTTTGCTACCAGCAATAGCTTGAATGGTAAGCGTAGCATCTACTTGGGTTGCTATAAGTTTGTATCCATTGAGTCCTAAAAACAAACCCACTGCCAAAAAGGCAACGCGTTTATTACCATCAATAAAAGGATGATTTTTAGCTAATCCAACTGCGTAGGCCGCCGCTAAGTCTGCATAATCTGGATCCTCATAATTTGCCAAATTTATTGCACGATTTAAAGCGGAATCTAGCAATCCTTCATAACGGATGCCTGAGGCACCACCGTGTAATGTTAGGCTTTCATCGTGTAGCATGAGTAATAGTTGTTTATCAATCCAGCGCCATTGCTGCATAACTATTTAGCTAATGCGAGACCTTTGCACGAATCCAGTCAAAGTCAGCTATAAATGAGATAATACGCACAACATAAATGACTCTCAAAGGTATTTAAATGGCGTGGAAAAATCTAGAACAAACAACACTTGTTGATGCGATGCTGATTGAGCATGCCGCCTTAAAAGAGCTCGATGACGTCCATGAGTTAATTGATTGGTCTCGTGTAGAAAAGATACTTTCCGGTATACATACCAGTAAGCGAGGAGAAAAAGCCTGGCCACCCTTGTTGATGTTTAAAGCGCTGTTATTGCAAAGTTGGTATGCCTTAAGTGACCCTGCGTTAGAAAAACAACTGGCACGTGATTTGTTGTTTCGTCGTTTTATTGGACTAAGCATCTCGGAGTCAGTCCCCGATCATTCAACGATCTGGCGTTTTCGTCAATTATTGGAAAAGAAGTATTTAATGCGGTCATTGCTAACGGCTATCAATGATCAGCTCACTGAGCAAGGCTTATACATCAAGTCAGGTGAAATCAGTATTATCGATGCCAGCGTCATTGAAGCCAAACAATGTCGGCCCAATAAAAAGAAAGACGGTAGCTCTACACAAGATCCAGAAGCGGGTTGGAACGTTAAAGTAGCCTCTGATGGTAAAAGTAAAAGCACTTATGGTTATAAAGCGCATCTCAATGTAGATGAAGACGGCCTGATTAAAGCAATGGATTACACCGCCGGTCATGTTCATGACTCCAACCGATTCACCACGTTACTTCATGGCAATGAAACGAGCGTTTATGCGGATAGCGCTTATCAGAGTCAGGCTCACAGCGAATGGTTATTAAAACGCGGTATTAAAAATTGTTTGATTAAACGGGCTTATCGTAACCGACCGTTAACAAAAGAAGATAAGGCATTTAATCAAATACAGTCGCGTATTCGAAGTACAGTAGAGCGCGTCTTTGGTGTGCTTAAACTCCATTACGCCATGGGTAAAGCGCGTTACCTTGGCTTAGGTCGAAATCGCACACGCGTAGAAATCATGTGCGTAGCGCATAACATTAAACGCGGGTTATCCATTAAGCAGGAGATGTACGCCTAAAAAGGCGAGATAGGGGGAAATCCCCCTTATTTATGGGGATAAATTAGCTTATTTTGTCTGTTTTTCGTCAAAATAAGTTAAAAAATCAGTTTTAGGCCATTGTATTACAGAGATCACCTAATCAAGCAAAGGTCTCATATAAGATATAAGTGATTGCATTTGGTATCAAGGCTGAGCATTTTAGCACTTAAAATAGGGCGTTTTTCAGGTTTTAATAAAGCTAATCGCCAAGCCTGTTATTCCGCAAGTAATTATGACCGGTATAACACCTACTTTAAAGCGGATTAGCGCTAAAAAGGCCGCAAGGCTAATGATGATTGACGGGACATCGATAGGGCCTTTAAAGCCTGTAGGCCAGAATACATGCATTGCGAAGAAGACGGCCAGATTTAAAATAACACCGACTACAGCAGCGGTTATGCCGGTGAGTGGCGCTGTAAATTTTAAATTACCCTGTGTGGATTCTACTAGGGGGCCACCCGCTAAAATAAATAAAAAGCTGGGTAAGAAAGTGAAGTAAGTCACAATAATGGCCGCAACTGTGCCTGCGAGTAACAAATGCTCAGGGCCAAAAATTTCTTGAGTCCAACCGGCTACAAATCCTACAAAAGTGTTCACCATTACTAAGGGGCCTGGTGTAGTTTCACCCAAGGCTAAGCCATCAATCATTTGTTGTGGACTTAGCCACTGAAAGTGTTCAACAGCGCCTTGATAAACATAAGGTAAAACCGCATAAGCACCACCAAATGTCATTAAGGCGGCTTTAGTAAAAAACCACGCCATCTGAGTTAATGCACCATTCCAGCCATAGTTTCCACACAGATAAGCCATGGCGCCGATCCATAACAACAAACCTGTAATAATAACGCTGCTCAGTTTAACCCAGTTAAAGACAGCATGTGTTGGGGTGGGCGTGTCGTCATCAATTAGGGCGGGGCCATAAGACTTTTGACTGTTGCTATGTCCGCCACCTAAGCTGAACTTTTCGGGCAAAAATTTCCCCCCAAGTCCGCCTAATATAGCTGCGCTGAACACAATCAATGGAAAGGGCGTTTTTAGAAAAAAGATAGCTAGAAACGCTAAGCTAGCCATGGCCCAGATTAATGAGTTTTTAAGGGCTCTAGAACCAATACGATACGCGGCAAATATAACAATGGCAGTGACTGCGGGTTTAATGCCGTACAAAATACTAGCGATGGCGGGTAACTGTCCAAAAGCGAGATAGATCCAACTTAAGGCAATTAAAATTAATAAAGAAGGTATAACAAAAAGACTGCCTGCCACAATGCCACCGATATTACGATGCATTAACCAACCAATGTAAATAGCAAGTTGTTGAGCTTCTGGGCCAGGCAATAACATACAGTAATTTAACGCATGCAAGAATCGCTGTTCTGATATCCAACGCCGCTTTTCAACTAACTCTTGGTGCATGATGGCAATTTGGCCAGCTGGGCCACCAAAACTAATAAACCCCATCTTTAGCCAGAATTGAAAGGCTACCCAAAAATTAACCGGGTTAGGGCGGGCCAACTGTGGTTTTGATGATGCATTTGGAGTGTGGTTCATTGGCGGCAATGTCCAGTAAATGTGGTTGGTGGTGTTTTTAAATACTTAAGTTGTCTTTATAGTGTTGGAGTTTACTAGGATAACTGAGGCTAAACAATGTGTTGCTTATGATTAATTTTGCTATGTTTATCCATAATTATCAGATGGTTTTTTATAGCAAATCAGTAGGTCTAAGATTTTACAGGTACTGCTAATGCTAACTTTATAGTACAATTCGCACATTTTAACCGTGTCTATTTAGGTCCTATGCCGACTGTGTTTGATAGACCGACACTTTAAACAGATTGAGGAATTCCAAAGATGACAATGGACGATAGAGATGGCGTGATTTGGCTAGATGGCGCTTGGGTAGAATGGCGTGAAGCTAAAGTCCATGTGTTGACGCATACTTTGCATTATGGACTGGGTGTGTTTGAAGGGATTAGAGCCTATCATGCTACAAAAGGTACGGCTATTTTTAGAAATCAAGAACATACTGATCGCTTATTTAGATCTGCGCATATTATGAATATGCCGATGTCTTTCTCTAAAGAAGAAATCAATCAAGCGCAATTAGATGCTTTAAAAAATAATAAATTAGATAGCGCCTATATTCGTACTATGTGCTTTTATGGCTCAGAAGGGATGGGTTTAAGAGCTGATAATTTAAAAGTACATGTGATCGTGGCTGCTTGGCCTTGGGGTGCTTATTTGGGCGCTGAAAGTATTGAAAAAGGTATTCGTATTCGTACTTCTTCTTATACGCGTAACCACCATAACAGCACTATGTGTAAAGCGAAAGCCAATGGTAATTACATCAATTCTATTTTGGCATTACAAGAAGCACTAGCAAATGGCTATGATGAAGCTTTAATGTTAGATCATGAAGGTTTTGCTGCAGAAGGCAGTGCAGAAAACTTATTTGTAATTCGTAACGGTAAAATTTATACACCTGAAACAACTTCAGCTTTAGAAGGTATCACGCGTGATACTGTTATTACTATTGCTAGAGAACAAGGGTTTGAAGTGATTGAAAAACGCATTACGCGTGATGAAATTTATGTGTCTGATGAAGCGTTCTTTACTGGTTCTGCAGCTGAAGTAACCCCGATTAGAGAATTAGATAATCGTAAAATTGGTACCGGTAGTCGTGGTGTGATTACTGAGAAACTTCAGTCTTTATACTTTGATTATGTGCACGGTCGTAGAGATGATCATGCAGATTGGTTAACTTACGTACAATAACTTTTGAAAAAACCATTTAAGATACTGGTCGTCGGCCCATCTTGGGTTGGCGACATGGTGATGGCGCAAAGTTTGTTCATCACTTTAAAAAATAATCACCCTGACTGCCAAATTGATGTTTTGGCTCCGTCTTGGTCATTGGCTCTCATGGAGCGAATGCCAGAAGTCACTCATGCAGTTGCGATGCCCTTAGCGCATGGTCAGTTCAACTTTTTTGCTAGACTCAAATTAGGGAAATCGTTGGGATCTGCGGCTTATGATCAAACGATTTTGTTACCCAACTCTTGGAAGTCTGCTTTAAGTCCTTTTTTTGCTAGTATCCCGTTACGCACTGGTAATGTCGGTGAGTGTCGATGGGGTTTATTAAATGATGCAAGGCGTTTAGATAAATCAGTCTTAACCATGACGGTACAGCGTTTTGTGGCTTTAGGCTTGCCGGGTACTGCGGCTTTACCGCCAGTTTGTCCGACACCTAGTTTGTCTATTAGTGTTGAGCAACAAGTTAAGGTGATTGAAAAATTTGATTTAAGTGCCATGTTTTATAAGATGTCTGAATCTGAAGCTCCTCAAGCATTACAGCCTATTTTAGCGCTCTGTCCAGGTGCAGAATACGGAGAAGCGAAGCGTTGGCCAGTTGAGCATTACGCCGCAGTGGCTAAACAAAAATTAGCGGAGGGCTGGCAGGTTTGGTTGTTCGGTTCAGAAAAAGATAAAGCCAGTGCGGCACAGATTAATACCTTAGCATCGAATGCTTGTGTGGATTTTACTGGTAGAACCGCGTTAGCCGAAGCCGTGGATTTAATGTCTTTAGCGCATACTGTGGTATCTAATGATTCGGGTTTAATGCATGTGGCGGCTGCTTTAGATAAAAATTTGGTGGCACTTTATGGTTCGTCTGATCCTGGTTTTACTCCACCATTAAATGCAAAGGCGCAGATTCTGTCTTTAAAGTTAGCTTGTGCACCGTGTTTTAAACGAGATTGTCCTTTGGGTACATTAGCGTGTTTAAGGGATATTAGTCCAGATAATGTATTAAAGCTGATTAACGCCCCACTATGAAAATTGCCATCGTAAAGTTATCAGCCTTAGGGGATATCGTGCATGCCATGGTGGCTTTGCAGTTTATTAAAGCGACGATACCGACTGCTCAAATTGATTGGATTGTGGAAGCACGCTTTGCTGAGGTGTTAAGACATAATCCTGATATAGACAATATTATTACTGTCAATTTAAAGGATTTAAAGACGCATAAGTGGGGTGTGTTTGCCCAAATCAAAGCTTTAAGACATCAGGCCCTTCAAGAATATGATCTAGTGATTGATGCGCAAGGGCTAATTAAGTCGGCTGTGGTAGCGGGTTTATTAGGTAAGCGTCGTGCTGGTTTTGATGCCGATTCTATCAGAGAAAAAGCCGCAGCTTGGTTTTATCAAGTGAAAGTGGCGAGTGCTTATGATGCCAATACAATTGATAGAAATGCCACAGTATTAGCGCAGCCTTTGGGTTTAACTATTACCCCAGAGCAAATTCATCATAAAGTGTCGTTCTTGTTTTTTAAAGCTGAAGATCACCGCATTTACGATTTCTTATCGCCAGATAAACGTAATATTGTGTTGGTGATAGGCTCAACATGGGAAAGTCGAAATTATCCTGCTGACAAATTTGTAAAAGTAGCAGAAGCTTTGCAACAAAACTGTTTGGTGATTTGGGGTAGTCCAGAAGAGCAAGCTAAAGCCGAGTGGATGGCGCAACAAACCAAAACCATTAAAGTGTTGCCTAGATTAGATTTAAACAGTGTAAAAGCTCTGATTGCCAAAGCGGATTTGTTGATAGGTAATGATACGGGCCCTACCCATATGGCTTGGGGCTTGAATGTTCCATCTATTACTTTATTTGGTCCCACGCCGGTAAGTCGGGTTTATCAAACGGATATTAATAAAGTGCTTAAATCACCCTCTATTGTTAATCCGTTTAAGTTAAATAAACAAGATTTCTCAATTCAAGAAATTGCTGAGCAGGATGTCATTCAATTAGCTGAGCTCTTATTGCGGTATTAAATGCCGTAACGGCTTTGGTATTCTTTAATAGCGTTAAGTTGCTCGGCATTCGCTTCAGCTTTTAAATAGTCGATGATGTTTTCTAAAGTAATGATGGCAATTACGGGCATGTTAAAATTCGCTTCAACTTCTTGAATCGCTGAGCAATCATTTAAGCCTTTTTCTTGTCTGTCTAAAGCAATGAGAACACCTGCAGGTGTTGCGTTAGCAGCATTAATAATCTCAACAGATTCTCTGACAGAAGTACCTGCGGTAATCACGTCATCTAAAATAATCACATTACCTTGCAACGGTGTGCCGACTAAATTGCCACCTTCGCCATGATCTTTGGCTTCTTTGCGGTTAAAGGCAAAAGGAATATCGTTACCGGTAATTTGCGCATAAGCAATTGAGGTAGCGCTGACCAGTGGAATACCTTTGTATGCAGGACCGTACAGAATATCAACATTAAGCTTTGATTGTATTAATGCTTGTGCATAAAAATGGCCTAGCTTACCTAATTGCGCACCGGTATTGAATAAGCCGGTGTTAAAAAAGTAAGGGCTGGTACGACCAGACTTTAAATGAAACTCACCAAATTTTAAGACGCCACATTCAAGCGCATAAGTAATAAATTCTTTTTGATAATCAAGCATGATAAAGATTGT
>CAJADF010000061.1 GCA_903938485.1 uncultured Methylococcaceae bacterium | reverse complement strand
TTTATTTTCTTTAAAACCATTTACCTAAAACCAATGAAATACGAGCAAATTACAAATTATATTTAAATTGCATTAATACCAATTATCTATTATTTTAGTAGGTTATAGCCTTTCATAAAACATTTCTACCCCTGTAAAAGTTTTATACCCTTCACTTTAGGTAACACATGAGATTTATTGATAACCTCCAGATCAAAAGCAAATTAATATTTAGTTTTTCTATCATCATATTATTATCAGGTATAGGAATGCTAAATGCTGTTGATAGCTTAGATAAGCTCAATAGTAAAATTAATTTTGCTATTGATAATGACATGACAGTAGTGGTTATTAACCAAAAAATACGTCGAGCCGCCTATCAAATTCGACTTTATGAAATGGAATTAAACGATTCAATTTCATATGAAGATAAAATATCAAAGGTTTACAAGTTGCGCAGTGCACAAGATGAAATATCAGAAGAATTTAATGCCATCAGTAAGCTAAATCTTCAACACGACACCATTAAACTAGTTAATTCGTTCAAGTTCGAGATTTTTAAATTTAATGAATTAGTCAATCAAGTTATTAAAGATATTGAAAACCATAGCGATATTGATACAAAATCTAATTCAGAAAAGATTAACAAATCATTTGAAGAAATCTTAATTGCTTCTGGATACATAACCACTGAACAAGATAACAAATTTAAACAAGCCAGAGATGAAACCGATGATATTTTTTACGAACAGATAAAGATATCATTAGTCTTAATATTGTTTATCGTTTTACTAGCTATCTTTCTTGCATGGGCTATTACTAAATCATCGGGTGGCAGAATAATAAATTTAATTAAAACCACTCATCGTATTTCTAGTGGTGATCTAGAAACTAAAAATACTACATTAGGTAATGATGAAATTGGACAATTAGCGGAAGCGATTGATTCAATGCAAGCTACTTTAAGACAAGTTAATGCCAATATCGAACAACAAAACTGGTTAAAAACTGGCATTGCAAACATTAATGAAGTCTCATTAGGACAAGACAATATTCAGACTTTAACTACGGTTATTATCAATGAAATTGCTACCTACATCAGTGCGGGTGTGGCTGCTTTATATGTTGCTAAACAGATAGAAAACGAATGTTTTTTATCTTTAATGAGTAGTTACGCTTTCAGTACTCATAATGATAACCCGACGCAGTATAAACAAGGCGAAGGTTTAGTTGGGCAAGTTGCTTTATCAGGCAAACCGATTTTACTTAAAAATGCCACAGAACATTATCTTAAAGTTGCCTCTGGCATTAACACTTCAACACCTACAAATATATTCATATTACCTATTCTTTACCAAAACGCTATTCAGGGGGTTTTAGAAATTGGAACTGTCGCTGAATTAAGTCCTACTGAGATCGAATATTTAACTCAAGTCACTGACGTTATAGCAAAAGCTATGGAAATTACCTTGGCTCAAGATAAGATGAGGCGTCAACAAATAGCATTAACACAAGCTAATGAAAAGTTGACCGAATTAGATCAAATGAAGACCAACTTTCTTTCCACCGTATCTCATGAACTCCGTACTCCTTTAACCTCAGTTATCGGCTTCGCCCGCATTATGCAAAAGAAGTTCGATAGTGTGCTTTATCCCGCTTTAGCAGATAACGCTGATAAAAAAGTTGTCAAAGCGATTAGACAGGTTATGGATAACACAGGCATTATTGTTGAAGAAGGTGAAAGACTCACCTCACTTATTAATAATGTTCTGGATTTAGCCAAAATGGAAGCTGGCCGAGTTGACTGGAATATCGTTGACTTAAATATTGAAGAAATTATAGATCGTGGCATTGCCTCTACTTCATCTTTATTCGCTGTCAAACCAGTATTAATGGTTAAAAAAATATCCGAAAACTTACCTTTATGTTTAGGTGATCATGATCGCCTAATTCAAGTCGTCATTAACCTTATTTCCAATGCGATTAAATTTACTGATGAAGGTTCAGTCACGCTAACAGCTGAATTAGGCGCTGATGAATTAATTGTCAGCGTCATTGATAGCGGCACTGGCATTAAAGCCGAAGATCAAGCCTTAGTCTTTGAAAAATTTAAACAGGTTGGAGACACCATGACAGATAAGCCTCAAGGCACGGGCTTGGGTTTACCTATTTGTAAAGAAATTATCGAACATTTAGGCGGGCGCATCTGGGTTGAAAGTAAAATCGGCATGGGCAGTACTTTTTCTTTCTCTCTACCCTTATCAAACAAACTACAAAAACCATCAAATTCTTTTATAAGTGGAGAACAGCGCTATAAAAATATTTTGCTCACCAATGAAGGAGAAGAAGTCAGCTACATTTGGCAAACAGATAGTGCTCAACTAGAACAAGCCATTAAAAATAGCCTAGAAACTGCAAATTTACCTCAAGAGCTCAGTTCACCGGACATCTTGGTTATTGATGACAATTTAAATATACGCCAATTCTTACATCAAGAGCTGAGTGCCGCTAACTATATTGTACGTGAAGCGAGTAGTGGCGCAGAAGGTCTCGCCATGATTGAAACTAAAAAACCTGACTTGATTATTCTAGACGTTAAAATGCCGCATCTAAATGGCTTTGAAGTGGCTGTAAGACTACACACGAATCCCACGACCTTACATATACCCGTTATTCTTCATACCATCACCGAAGATCAGGCTTTAGGTGAACAATTGGGCATTGATTGCTATCTAAATAAACCAGTGCAAGATTCTGTATTACTTGATGCCGTTAGTCATTTACTAAAAGCACATGCTAGTCGCAAAAAAATCTTATTGTTTATTGCTGATACGGATAAAACACAACGCTGGATTAACTTATTAACTCAGTCTGGTTTTGAAGTGATGGCCAGCACTAATATTAATGAAGGAGTTGAATCGGCAAGTGCTTTTGATCCTCAGTTAGTGATAGCAGAATCAGCGTTAGTCAAAAAATTTAAACTCATTGAACAATTACGCGGTGATCTTGGTTTAGATAAAGTATTGTTCACTTTACTGGATTAATAAACTGTCATTTTAAACTATGAACCCCGAAATTAAACTAAAACGCCTTTGTCAAAAAGGCAAGTCTGCCGAATTAATTCAACAATTTTTCAAAATACTGCCTATAAATTCAAGTGTTGTTGATCAAAATAATTCGTTAGTATTGGGAGAAACTCTAGAAGGTTCTCGCCAACCTATTTATTTAAACTCAGAGACTATCTTAGGATGGGTAATTGGTGATAGCGAACATACGGTATTTTCCGCCAATTTAATTAGTTACATTGTCCAAAAAGAATTAGAAAGTAAACTACTTGCCCAAGAAACATTAAATAAATACAAAGAACTAACCTTACTCTATGAACTAGGGGAAAAGATTTCTAACTGTATTGATATTGAGCAATTGGCTCAATTAACTATAAAAGAGGCCCAAAACTTATTAAATACTAATAAATCATTACAAATTGGCATACTACTTAAAGACCAAACAGATGATCATCTACTTATTTTTGCAGGCAGTGGTGAGAGTTTCCCAGTAGGATCAAAAATAATCAATGTTGATGGTATCACTCAACAAGTCATAACATCGGGTAATACTGAGATTGTTAATGATGTGCATCTTGACGTGCGTTATAAAACCAATCCAGGAAGTTTAAAGGATACAGTAGCCTTATTATGCACGCCGATAAAAACCAGTGACCATACCTTTGGTGTATTAAGTATCATCAGTACAGAGGTCTTTGATTTTAATGCGGCAGAAGCTAAAGTTTTAAATTTGTTAGCCTCTCAAGTGGCAATCGCTATTGGACGGGTACATTTAATTAATGAACGAGTCTCCCAAGAAAGATATCAAGAATCTTTAGTATTATCAAAAAATATTCAAATGGGTATGTTACCTACGGCCTTCCCTAGATTCACAGAAGGTAGTCGTTTTGATTTATTTGCATTCATGCAACCTGCTAGAGAAGTAGGGGGGGATTTCTATGATTTCTTTCGGCTAAATGCGACAACGTTATTGGTTGTAGTAGGTGACGTATCAGGTAAAGGCGTACCTGCTGCGCTCTTTATGGTTCGAGTCATCACTTTAATCAGAGCCTTAGCTAAACAACATGATGTCGTTAGCGATATTTTAAATGCCTTAAATATTGAACTATGTCGAGATAATGATGCAATGATGTTTGTTACTTTATTCATTGCTACACTTGATTTAGAAACCAGTCTACTCAGCTATAGTTATGGTGGACATAATCGACCATTATTATTATCTAAATACGGTATCGTTTCTATGCTGCCTGGGGATTCTGGGATGGCTCTTGGTATCTTAGACATATCACAATTTTGCTTAGAATCCATACAACTTAATAAAGGTGATAGTTTAATTCTTTATACAGATGGCATCAATGAAGCCATGAACATTCATTATGAAGAATACGGTGATGAACGTTTTAGCGAATTAATCACTGGTTTAAATGAATTAAATGCACAAGAATTAGTTGAGACTATTACTCAAGATGTGCTGAATTTTACTGTTGGCGCTGAACAATCAGATGATATTACCTTATTAACTTTAAAAATTGCAAAACAGTAATTACGGATTTTAGTTTATGACTGATCACCATTTTTATAAACAAATTACGAATGATTTAGAGGAACTGCCTCTCATAGCTGAGGCAATAGAATTATTTGCTGAACAAGCAGATTGGTCCGCAGTCATTGTTATGCAACTCAATCTTGTTATAGAGGAATTAATCGTCAATACCATAAATTATGGTTACACCAATGGCCGAACTGGTCAGATACAAATATCCATAAACACCAATAGTCAATGCATTTTGCTTGAAATTACAGATGATGGTGATGCTTTTAATCCTTTAGATAAGGCTCTACCCGATACGACTTTAGAAATAGAAGATAGACCTATTGGCGGCTTAGGTATTTTTTTAGTGAAAAATTATATGGATACCTATACATACACATACTCCGAAGGCCAAAATTGTCTTAAATTAAGTAAACAGCTTTAGCATATATTAAAAAAAAACGCAGTTATCCAACAGTTAAATAGGTTAGTTATAATGAGTGAAACAAGTAAACGCATCGGTTTATCTTTAGGCTTAATCATTCTCTGCAGTGCTATATTGCTGTGGTCAGATAGACATAACCGACATTCAGATTCAGTAGTCTCATTTAATTCAGATAAACTAATTCCTATCGCTTTACTACAATTAAACACAAATCCTATTACAGATGAAATGCGGGCAGGCATTTTCGATGCACTGGGTACTAAAGGTTTTAAAGACGGTAGCAATATTGCAATTACAAATTACAACCCAGAAGGTGATTTACCCACGGCTAACTTGATGGCTCAAAAGATTACGAGTGGTGATTATAAGGTTGCCATATCCATTACGACCCTCATGCTCCAAACCTTAGCCAATGCAAATAGATCTAGTCATGTCACTCATGTTTTTGGTGCGGTCACCTCCCCTGTGATTGCTGGGGTTGGTATAAAAACCATTGATAGTTTAGATAAACCAGCTTATTTAACGGGTGTAGGGACACCACAACCCGTTACCGAAATTTTTCGGGTCGCTAAACAACTTAACCCTAATCTTAAGACTGTAGGTGTCGTATGGAATCCTGCTGAAGTTAATTCTGAGTTTTGTACGAAACAAGCCCGGGACATTTCAACCGAATTAGGTATCACTTTATTAGAAGCTCCGATTGAACAATCTAAAGACATCCGTGAAGCAGCACAATCTCTAGTGACGCGAGGTGTACAAGCCTTTTGGACAGGAGGCGATGCCACAGTTAACTCAAATGTGCATGCTCTTATAGACGTTGCAACTAGCGCTAAAATTCCAGTTTTCTCAAATATTACTGGTCACGCTAAACAAGGCGGTTTATTTGATTATGGCTCAGATTATCACGAAGTAGGTGAAGAAGTTGGTCGTATCACGGCGGACATTTTAAGTGGCAAAGACCCAAGCACTATTACTGTGCAAAACTATACGCCACAAAAAGTCATCCTTAATGAACAAGTGCGTAAATCACTAAAAGATCAATGGGTGTTTACCGATGATTTGTATAAAAAAGCGATAATTATTATTGATGAAACCGGCAAAGTGAATTCTACTAATATCGCTAGTATTAATATTGACCCGAACAAAAACTATAAGGTCGGCTTGGCTTATTTTGCGCCAGAACCTGGTATTGATTCAGTATTAGCCGGTTTAAATGCACAATTAAAAATTATAGGCTTAGAAGAAGGTAAAAACTTAAGCTTTAAGACTATGCATGCCCAAGGAGAAATTGCCCAAATCTCCACCTTAGGCCAAGTTTTGGACAGTAGTGATGTTGATGCTATCTTAACATTAACGACTCCGGTTTTACAGGGTGTGGGTATGATGGCGAAACATAAGCCCGTCGTTTTTACTTATGTAACCGACCCTATTGCGGCTGGTGCTGGAAAATCCTTTACAGAACATTTACCCAATCTTACGGGAATTGGCTCATTTCCGCCTATAGATGACATGCTAACGGTGACGCAAAAAGTCTTACCGAATATTCATAAAATTGGCACTTTATATAATCCTAGTGAAGTTAATTCAGTTAAAGTGGCCAGCGTCATGCGAGATCTTTGTAAACAAAAAGGTTTTGAGTTTATAGAAGCGCCTATTAATACGACAGCAGACGCGGTGCAAGCAGCCCAAAGCTTAGCAGCACAAAACATTGAGGCGATCTTATCAGTAAGCGACAATACCATGTACCAAGCTTTAGACGCTATTACTGATGTAGCCACAAAAAATCATATTCCCGTAGTATTGGATCAACCTGAGTTTATTAGTCATGAAGCTTTAATGGTTGTAGGTGTTGATTATAAAGAAAGTGGTAGTTCTGCCGCAGAACCTTTGGCGCAAATTTTAACCGGTACTAATCCTGCTTCAATACCCTTTAGAAATGTGAGTAAAAAAGTTATTCTATTAAACGATAAAGTCGCGAACAACTTAAACTTCGTGTTTCCTGACGAAGTTCGGGGTATGGTTAAATAAATATCAATGCACGCGATAAGCAATAAAATTTGAGAGATTAGCAATGGAAATTACTTCCCAACTCATTAATAATGAAACAGTCATTAAATTAAGCGGTAGACTCGATGCAGCTTGGAGTAGTTCTGTAGATAAAGCCCTACAAGACACTATCTATGCTGGCTCACATAAAATTGCTTTAGATTTAGAGCAAGTTAGTTATATTAGTTCTGCGGGCATTAGAGTACTGGTGATTCTTATAAAAAACCTTAAAGCACTGGGTGGTACTTTTAGACTTATCAATGCTTCACCAGAAGTATCTGAAGTATTAAATTTAGTCGGCTTTATGCAACTTTTATCGACACTTAAGCAAGGTACTGTTACTACTAATACGCTACCCAATTCGCAACATGAAGTTGAACAATTACAACTGGCAGATAATGAATATTTAGTTTATACCTTACATAAGCATGCCAGCCAATTAGGAGAGGTTATTGGCGATAGCAATTTAACGGGTCATGAATTGACGATGAGCACTTTACCCGTTAATCATGATACCTGGATCATTGGTCAAGGTTGTTTGGGAACTAGTCCTTATGAAAAAAACAGTGCTGGCGAACTATTAGCTGTGGCAGGATTGGCGATTGCTTTACCCGGTGATGCGGAACAAGCAGACTGGATACAAAAAGAACAAGAATTAACTCCACAAGTGGGAGTATTTCATGGCCTAAGTGTCAGCGGGAACTTTCGATATTTACTAAGATTTGGCGAAACCGCTGGTTCATTACCTTTAAAACTCAGTGAATTAACTAAAGCCGCTTTAGAAATTTGTGCTTGTGATACTGTATCTTTTGTGGCCTTAGCAGAAACTGCGCACTTAATCGGTGCAGTCACCCAACTATCACCTGAACAATATCCCACAGATTTTTTTGCCTTTCCAGGTATACGTGATCGCTTGTTGTTTACAGCAGAACCCGCATACGCAAATGAAACCTGTTTAATCATTGGGATTATTTCAAGAAACCCTGCTCATCCATTAGCCAGTCAATTGAGACCTTTAGCAGATGACTCTGACCTATCTATTCATGCGCATGCAGGCATTGTACCGTTTAGCCCCATCAAAAAAGGCTACATTGAATTAACTGAATCTTTAGATAAATTTATGAATGCTCAAACAATCCGCGGGGTATTACATTTATTAAATGATGATAGAGACGGTGTAGGAGTAGGTGAAAGTTATTTGCGTAGAGGTGCTTTATGGTGTGCACCTGTAAAGTTTAATGGAGAATCTCTAACATGACACTATTAATTGGCGCATTAACATTAGGCATTATATTATCTTTATTAGCTTTGGGTGTATACATATCCTATCGTATCTTTGATATTGCAGACATTACCGTTGATGGCTCAATTACTTTTGGAGCAGCAGTTTGTAGTGTGCTGTTAGTCCAAATGGGTGTGCATCCTTTATGGGCAACACTCGCAGGCTTTTTATCAGGTGCTATTGCTGGCACTGTCAGTGGTATTCTACAAACCCATTTTAAAATTAATCCATTACTATCAGGCATCTTAGTGATGACAGGATTATATTCAGTTAATTTACATGTAATGGGAAGAAGTAATATTCCCTTTTTAGGCACCGTTACCCTATCTACTTATTGTGAGAAACTGGGTAACA
>CAJADF010000060.1 GCA_903938485.1 uncultured Methylococcaceae bacterium | reverse complement strand
TACAATTACTGCGGCGCAACTGAGCGCTGATACACATGCTTTAGCCTTGTTGAATAATGGGGTTTATTCTTTAAATGTAACGGGCGTTACAGCGGCTAATGCGCTTTCAGTTTATGGAAATAGCCATGTATCATCATTTACGGTTTCTGATACCGGGGTGAACATTGCAACATATCTCGCTGACTTACATAGTGGTTTGGCTCATATTAGTGCTATAAATATCAGTGGTACTGCCCAATTATCTATTACAAAAGCCCAACAAACTGCCAATGCCGATGTGCTTGCTAAGATACTTGGAAATAATCCATCTTATACACTGGTAATAACGGATCTTGTTACTGATATTGCTCATGCAAGTTTTAGTGGATCAGCTATAGATATTTCAGATACAGGCGCGAATATAGCGAATAATTTGGATACGTTGCAGGATAATCTTGCAAAGATAAATTCTATAACCCAAAGTGACGCGTCACCTAAGCCTGCACTAACCATAACTGAAGCTCAATTATTAAGAGATTCTGGTATCTTAGCGAAATTGGGTGCTTATACGCTTAATGTTACTGATGTATTGGCTGCAGAGGTTGCCACAGTGCTTGCTGATACCAACCATGTCTCTTCAATTACAGTGACTGACACGGGAGCTCATATTTCAGCTAATTGGGACGCACTACAATCAGGTCATGCGAAAATTACTGCAATTACGCAAAGTGATGCATCACCCCAACCTGCCTTAACGATTACTGCAACACAACTCAGTGCAGATACGGATGCTTTAGCTAAATTAAATGGTAATTACACGTTAAATGTTTCTGATGTGAGTTCAGATTCATTAAGTTTAACAAGTCTGTTGGGGAATGCTCATGTTACTTCATTGGATGTTAAAGATACCCCGGCTGCTATTTCTGCAAACTTAGATGCATTGCAAGCAATTAATTCTAAGATAGGTACTATCAATATTGCCTATGGCGGAACTCATACCCCTTTAACTCTTTCTGCTGCTCAGTTGACTAACGATGCGGCTGTTTTGGTAAAAATAGCTAATTCGGATCCTTTCTTTGTTTTATCAGTAACAGATACGACTGCGAATATTTCTGCGAATATTGATGCTTTGGATAAATATGCGGCTAATCTAACTGCGTTTGTCAGGTCTGATCTTAAAGCAAAATTACCGCTCACTATTACAAATACTCAATTCGCTAAAGATACGGGAATTTTAGCTAAGTTAGATGCAAAATATACCGCATCAATCTCTGATGTAGCTATCAATGAAAGTTATGTTGGGGGTGTAGTGATTCCTAGCATCGTTAATTTATTGAAAAATACGCATGTTATTAACGCGACTGTGCTTGATAGTAGTGTAAATTTAGGCAGTAATCTCGATGCTCTAAATAAGGGAGTAGCAAAGCTTAATTCCATTCATGTAACGGATACATCACCGATCGCAATTACAGCAAAACAATTTGCAGCCGATACAAAACTATTAGCTAAGATCGTATTAGTTGATCAACATAACGTTGCAATACCCGCCAGCAGTTATACTCTGGATGTATCTGCCGTTGCTGCAGGTGGCTTAGCTAAGTTAGTGACCCCTGTGCTAAATAATTATGTTCCCCATATTCATTCAGTATCTATTACAGATACGGCAGCTAATGTTGTTAAAAACTTTGCGGTATTACTTGCCGATAATAGTTATGTTACCGGTATTACGCTTTCCGATAAAAAACTACCTGTTGATCTAAAAGTCAATGTCTTACAAACAGAAACCTACGCTGAAGTATTACATAAAATGGGAGATTATCATTTAGCGGTCAGTGATAAAGGGGATACAATTTTAACGGCTAGTCATTTAGATTATTTAGAATCTATTCATAGTCACATAACCTCTATTGTGTTTAGTAAGGCACCTACGGTTACGACTAAAATTTCAGCGGACCTGTTTAATGCTGATAGTGATGTGTTAAATAAAATTAAAACTGCATTTAATATCAATATTGATGCGGATAATAATTTATTGACCCCGCAATCAGTAACTATGCATTTTGAAGCAAATATTCATGGTGCACCCTCTGTTAAGCATTTTGATACGGTAACTGGATGGAATACTGGCGATAAGATCACTTATGGTTCTGGTTTAATCGCAGGGCATACAACGGCTCCTGCCGCTAAAGGTTTGGCGGCAATTGATGCAAACGGTGTGGCTACTTTTAATACAGCAACGGATAAGACTTTAGCTCAAGAAATCGCAGCAGTTGAAAAAGCGTTGGGATCATTATCTCCCTCTACTGCTGGGCAATTTGCTATGTGGGTTGATCCAAACGGTAATACCGATGTATTAATTAGAGATGGGCTACATACAACCCCTAAGACGCAATTTGTGGCAACTGCCGGTGATGAATTGATTAAGTTAGTGGGTACAGATCTTACTCAAATCCATGCGGTATTAGTTGGCGGCGAGTTACATTTCGCCTAAGTCTTAAGTTTAAAATTAATAAATAAAAGCCTGCGCATGAGAGTAAGTTTCTCTCATGCGCAGGCTTTTTTTGTAATAAGTATTAAGGATTTTGTTTTTATTTTTTTATATTTATGGGTTAGGTCACTTTTTTTAACTTATTGTAATCTTATGGTAATAAATAAAAATAATTAACATAAATAAATTTAATTTAGTATACTGATGCTTAAATAATGTTAAATTTTAAAGGTCAGGTTTATGAGTGCAGTCGTTGGTAAGTCTAGTAATGATTCTTGGACGATACCTAATGGATCTTCGTGGTCCGGTACTTTGGATGGTTTGGGCGGTGTTGATACGCTCAGTTTATTAGGGTTGCAGCGTAATCAATTTACTTTAACAGATAACGCTGACGGTACTATTACTTTAGATTCTGTACAAACAATTGCTGCAGCCAGTGGAAATACAAGCAAAATAAAAGATCACATTGTGCTCAGTAATGTAGAGATCATTCAGTATAACAATAACGCTTCAACTATTGATTTACGCACGCTGTTTCCAGATGCATTTTCATCTACAGATATTGCTAATGCGAATTTTAAAAATCTTACTGATAGTGTATTAATAAAAGATACAAGTGCTAACATTGCGGCTAATTTACTTTTGTTAGAAGCAAACATTAGCAAAATATTTTCCATTAGTCAGGTCGGAACAGTTGCGCCGTTAGCTATCTCGGTCGCTGAGTTATTATCTGATGGAGCGGTTTTAGAAAAAATTACGAATGCGTATAGTTTAAATATTAACGATACTGCTAATAGTGTGGCGCTGCATTTAAATGAATTACAAGCAAAAATAGCTAACGTAAATGCTATTAACCTATCTGATATATCAGTACCGTTATCTCTTTCAGCAAAGCAAGTCATTTCAGATTCTGCTATTTTAAATAAAATTTCTACTGCTTATACCTTAGATATTTCTGATACGTTGGTGTCAAATTTTTTAGCCGTACTTAAAAATAAGCAGGTGGTTTCTGTTGCCATTAACGATACTTCCGCACATATAGCTGCAAAATTAAATCTTTTAGAAACTAATCAATTGCATATAACCAGCATTACGCAAACTAATCCTACGTTACCTTTAAAAATAACGGCTGGGCAACTTGTGTTAGATGCGGATGTGCTTGGTAAAATGAATACGTATACATTGGACATTAATGATGTCAGTAAAAATATTGTTACAAACTTGGATCTACTTGAAAGACATATCGCAGATATTAACTCAATCACTTTAAATGATAAATCTCCGCTATTACATGTCTCTGCGCAGCAATTTACAGCTAATCAAGCTGTATTAAATAAAATAGTGAGTAATTTTCATGTGGAAATTAATGGTGCATCAGACACAGATGTTATTATTAAATTTGCAGAAAAAGTTGATGATGCGCCTTCGGCTTCAGATGTTGATAAGATTATTAACTGGAATAGTCATGATTCCATTGCTTATATTACGGCACTGACTGTCTCTGGAAATAGTGACATTGCTTCGAAAGGATTAGCGTCAATTAATCCATTATCCGGTATTGCAACATTTAATAGTAGCGATAAAACCCTGGCTAAACAGTTAGTGGCTGTAGAAAAAGCAATGAGTCTGTCCGGAGATAGTGTGTCAGGTCATGTCGCTATTTGGCAGAATGGTCTAAATACGGAAATATTAATTAGAGATAGTCATATAGGTGCATCAATCAGTGCGGGTGATGAATTGATCCAGTTAACAGGCGTAAACATAGCCAATGTAGGATTGACTGCGGATGGCACTATTCATTATGTTTAGATTTACTTAGTTGTTATCTGTTGATACGACACATAAATCGTCATTAATAAATTACCACCTTAGTTTACTATAAAATTAGACTAAGGTTTTTTTATGTCTGACCATTATAATGCCTATAGTTTATATTCATTTTTTGATCAATTAGAGACGTTTTTTTCCTATGGCTACTGCTGATACTGTTCCTCCTGTCGCGCCCAAAATAGTTACTGATTCGAGTTATCAGTGGTCGGTTGATCCCCAGATTACCATGACAACCAATTATGGAACGGTTGTTATTGAGCTTCAACCTCAGCAGGCACCTGTTACAGTGGCTAATATGCTAGCGTATGTAAACTCCGGTTTTTATACGGATGTAATATTTCATAGAGTTATGTCTGGTTTCATGATACAGGCAGGACTGGTGGGTGTTTCGGGTAATCAGTATTTTATTAAAAGTGCAATTTATAGCCCAATAAATATTGAATCTAATAACGGCTTGGCTAATTTGGCTGGCACCATCGCTATGGCTAGAACGACTGATCCAAATTCAGCCTCAGCACAATTTTTTATCAATCAAGTTGATAATGCCTTTTTAAATTATACCAGTGTGGCCAGTCCTGGTTATGCTGTATTTGGAAAGGTACTAAGTGGAATGTCTGTGGTTAATAGTATTTCCAAAGTAACTACAACTTCAGTAAATGCTGGATCACAAGGTACGCTAGATAATTTCCCAAATTCTGCTGTCCTTATTAGTTCAATTCAACAAACCCTATCGGGTAGTGCTTTTTCAAGTACAGGAAAACTTAATGTTAGCGATGTTGAAGTAGGTGCGCATTGGGATTACACCCTAAATGGCGGTGCGACATGGATATCGGGTTTAAATAATTATTTTACAGTTCCGTCTGGTAGCTATTTACCTAATTTAATTGAAATTAGACAAACGGACTTAGCCGGTAATATCAGTAAGTCAGTTAATAAATTAACGAGTGCTTTGATTGTTGATAAGGCTGCCCCAACTTTTAATCTATTGGATGATTCCGTTACTTCGGGGGGCGAGAACGCCATCAATCGGATTACTTTTGCTGGTATTAGGTCGCACAGTAATGCGCTAGATGCGGATGGTGAAGTGACTGGATTTGTAGTTAAAACCGTAAGCACGGGTACACTCTTGATTGGTACGAGTGAAAAAAGTGCAATACCTTGGAATGTTCTTACAAATAATACGATAGATGCAAACCATCAAGCTTATTGGAAGCCTGATGTTAAAGCCTCAGGCGTATTGAATGCTTTTACCGTAGTTGCTCAGGATAATGGTGGACTATTGTCTGATGTTGCAATACAAACAACTATTAATGTTATTGCACAAAGTGCGGCACCGGTATTGACTCAGCCAGTAGACATAAATTATATCGATACAAAGTTCGATGATAATTATTCTGTTTACAAAGGTTTTTTAAACGGAATTGATACGCCGAGTAAGCCATTAACTTATGTTATCGATGGGCTAGTCGCTAATCATAAAGGCGTCATGTCTTTAAGCAATGATTACGGTATCTTATCGCTTAATACAAAGACTGGCGCTTATATTTATAAGCCTGACAAGGCCGCTATCGAAAATTTAAATACATCTGCGATAACTCATTTTACTTTAAATGTTTCTGATGGGACAACATCTGATACTAAAGAATTGTATATCAACGTTGCTCAACAAGGCATTACTGAATCGGTTGGGAATGATTCATTGGTTGGAACGTTAGCAAATGATAAATTCAATAGCTTAGCAGGTAACGATACTTTGGATGGTGGGTTAGGCGCTGATACTTTAGTGGGTGGGTTAGGCAATGATGTTTATTTTGTCGACAATAAAGGCGATAAAGTCATTGAAAAACTAAATGAAGGTAATGATACGGTCAATAGTACTATTTCTTATACACTGCCAGCTAATGTGGAAAACCTTACTTTACTCGGCACTGGAAAAATAAATGCAAGCGGTAATAATTTAGATAATTTAATGGTTGGTAATCAGCAGGTAAATAATATAAACGGTGGTTCTGGTAACGACACACTTGATGGCGGTGCAGGAAGTGATGTTTTAACAGGCGGTTTAGGAAGTGATGTTTTTTGGTTTAATTCAACACCTGATGCGTTGAATAATTTAGATAAAATAACCGACTTTGTGTCGGGTGTAGATAAGTTACAATTTAGTCTTTCTATTTTCCCTGATTTAGATAAAGCGGGTCCCTTTATCAGTAGTGATTCGCGTTTTATCAGTAATTCCTCAGGGCTAGCAGAATCAAATGACAGCCGCTTAATTTATAATATCAGCACGGGTATTTTGTATTACGACAGTGATGGTGCTAGTCCGGTTAATTCTCCTATTGCTTTAGAAATATTAGGCGCTCATAAAGTATGCATGGCAACTGATGTTTTTGTTGTATAACGACGATTTTTAAGAGAAATTAATGATGAAAAATTGCTTTAGAGTTATCGCATTAAGTAGCTTGGGGTTATTTAGTTCGCAAGGCTATGGTAAACAGGTAACATTCCCCGTTGATCTTGATTACAATCTCATAAAAAAAGAAGTGGTTCGAGCGTTGTATAAAGGAGAAGGGCATACGGCTGAAGTGTGGAGTGACAAAAAAGGGTGTAGTTTTCTAAAGTTATCTGAATTACGAGTTTCTGGCCAAGATGCACACATAAAATTACAAAATCATGTACAAGCGCGTATCGGTGCAACTTTGGGTGGTAAGTGTCTTAAGTTGATTGATTGGCAAGGCAATCTTGAAACGTTGCAAAAACCAACTATTAATAAAGAAAAGACGGTATTAAGTTTACCGGTAACACAAATAACAGTGTCTGATGAGCATGGGAGGCAATTAAATGATCCTAAAATTCAGGATTTAATTACACAGTTTGTGGGGCCTAAATTATCAGGACTTAAGTTAGATTTAAATGCTTCTCGTGTGGATATAGAAAAAACCTTGAATGATTACTTACCTGTAGAACAGGTCTCTGAGGTTTTGGCTTTGTTAAATAGTCTAAAGTTTACTGAGGCTGTAGCTAAAGAAAATTCTGTGGCATTACGTTTAGCTTTTAATGCACCTAATTCTAAAGCGCGTTCTAAAAAAGCGGTTGCACCATTAACTGATATTGAAAAGTTACAATGGCAAGCTCAATGGGATAAATGGAATACTTTCTTAACTCAAGCGATAGAGCAAGCGGTTGATGATGCTAAAACGCCTGAATTAAAGGATGCATTAACAGAAACATTATTAGAAGCACGGGTAGCATTGCAAGCAGGGTTAACCACGGATAATCCAAGAGGGGCTGATCCGGTTCAGGTTTTTTTTACAGATACTTGGGAGCGATTAGCCCCACAGTTAAAGCAGTTATCTAATCAGTTGCCAGAAGTTAAAGCTTTGCAATACATTACTTTTATAGCAGGAACAGATGTAATGTATGAGCTTGAAAAAATTGGCGCTCCCTTTGGTCTAGAAATATCATCAGAAGGCTTAAGAAACTTAGCTAGAATTATTATCGCTAATCAAAAAAAAATAAGTTGAATATAATGGTTTGAAAGGCTCATCACGCATGTAATATACAATTCATGTGATAACTAGGGTAAATCAACTTTTATTGGGACATAAATATAGCTAATGAGTCTCGATTAATAATTTAAAGCGCCGTCTATTTCTCAAGAAGGCAGGCGGATAAAGTATCGCGCATTTTATTATCCGTGAATGATGTTAAGGCAGGTTTTTAAACTGTCTTGCCAATAAGGAATAGTGATATCAAAATCATGTTTGATTTTTGCTTTATTGAGTAAGCTATAATGCGGACGTTTTGCGGGTGTTGGGTAATCTTTTGTTTCTATGGGCTTAACAATGCAATTTAGCTCGGAATAATTAAAAATAGCTTTGGCAAAATCATACCAACTGCAGACGCCTTCATTACTGTAATGGTAGATTTCTGTGCCGTTTAGGCTAAATAATTTAGGGTGTTTAATGATGCTTATAATGGCTGTTGCTAAGTCTTGTGCAGAAGTAGGTGACCCCACTTGATCATAAATAACACCCAATTCAGATCGATCTTTACCCAAGCGTAACATGGTTTTAACAAAGTTATTGCCAAATTGTGAATACACCCAAGCGGTACGAATAATAATGGATTTAGCAGGATTAATACTTAATAATGCTTGTTCGCCCGCTAATTTGCTAGCGCCATAAATTCCTTTTGGATCAGTTGGATCTGTTTCCTGATAGGGTCGATAATTTTGACCAGCAAACACATAATCTGTTGAAATATGGATAAAACTAATGTTTTGAGTTTTAGCAATGATTGCTAAAGTTTCAACGGCAGTTGCATTAATGGCGTGAGCTAAATCAGGCTCGGTTTCAGCTTTATCGACAGACGTATAGGCCGCACAATTAATAATGACATCAAAATGCTTGTCGTTAAAGCAATTATTAATAGCGTTGCTATCACTTAAATCAAGATCAGTACGATTGAGAAAAGTAAAGTTTAGGTCAGTTTGTTTTGGGGCAAGTTGTTGTAGTTCGGAGCCTAACTGACCATTGGCCCCAGTGACTAAAATTGATTTCATATTATCTACCCTTAATAACATTCATGGTTCGACAGGCTCACCACGAACGTTTAATTAAATCTAACCTGTTATTCAAATTTGACTCATCCAGAACTTATTGAAGGGTTTTAGACACGGGTTACCCCTTCTTCAGCACGGCGGAGTAAATATTGTCCATATTGGTTCTTTAATAAGGGTTGTGCTAAGTTAATGAGGTCAGCTTTTGAGATATAACCCATTTCAAAAGCAATTTCTTCAATACAGGCTATTTTTAAACCCTGTCTTTTTTCGATAGTTTGGATAAAGTTAGACGCATCCAGTAATGATTCATGCGTGCCGGTATCTAACCAAGCAAACCCCCGTCCCATTAACTCTACTTTTAATTCACCCTGGTCCAAATAGGTTTGGTTAACTGTGGTGATTTCTAATTCGCCTCGGGCAGAAGGCTTAGTGTTTTTAGCAATTTCAATCACACTATTAGGATAAAAATATAAACCTATAACGGCGTAATTGCTTTTGGGTTTAAGGGGTTTTTCTTCGATGCTTAAGACATTCCCTTCCTGATCGAACTCTGCTACACCGTATTGGTCTGGATCTTTAACATGATATCCAAATACGGTGGCTTTCTTGTGTCGACTGACATTGTCAACAGCTTGATTAAGCATAGCGACTAAACCATGACCATAAAAAATATTATCGCCCAACACCATACACACATCATCTTGGCCAATAAATTCTGCACCTAATATAAACGCCTGTGCTAAGCCATCCGGTGATGGTTGGGCTTTATAAGAGAGCGATAAACCTATCTCTGAACCATCACCTAATAGTTCTTCAAAACGGGGTAGATCGTGTGGGGTAGAAATGATTAATATCTCTTTAATACCCGATAACATCAGCACCGATAAAGGATAATAAATCATCGGTTTGTCGTAAATGGGTGTTAGTTGTTTGCTAACGCCTTTGGTAATAGGGTAAAGACGCGTGCCACTTCCGCCTGCTAAGATGATGCCTTTCATGTTGCGTGTTTAGTCGTTTAAGTTAAAGAGAGTAATGTATATTTCCTACAAGCATTTTCTTCGAATGGTATCAGGGATTTACCTAGTAAGCTAGTAGTAATTACTTCGTGAGGTTATTGTCGGGTATCTAGAATTAGCTGTTTTAATTTTGCTAAGATTTGTTGTTGTTGAGTGACTGATAATTGTTTGAAGGCTTTTTCGAAGTCATTCAAGTTGTAAGCGGTGTCAGAAGTAGAGGTGGTTTTCTTATTCAAATCACAGTCTGATATAACGTGATTAATTGCAGTAACAGCATTCTCTAGAATGATTGAACTGGATAATGTTGTTCTGATCATAGTGTTTACTTTAATAAAAACTGCTTGCCCACTTAATAAGGCGTTAGCCATGGGTATTGCGTCACTTTCTGTGTAGCCTTTACGTTTTGAATCTGAGAGCGTTTTCATGTTTAAGGTGATCGGCGTTTGCTGATCAATTTGATATTCCATGCTGAAATTACTACCCTGAGATGCAATGAGTTCATCTGTTTCAATAAGGCTTTGTAATTTATGCTCTTTGCAGACAATAGATAGCATAATGTTATCGTATAGCCCGGGTTTTGGGAGCGGTGATTGTGCGTAGCTATATGTTTGGTTGCTTAAACTATCAGTTTGTTGGTGATAGTTCCAGCCCGAATCAGCTTTAAGCTGATAAGGAATAATTGTGCATGCACTAACAATGACTACAAAAATATACCGTATGTTTTTTTTGGAACAGTTCATTATAAAAAATAGAGAGTTAGCCGTATTAATTTAATTTTCCAGGATTGCTGTTAGTTGGGTGCAAATTTGTTGTTGTTTTTCTTTATCGTTAATTGGTTTTCTTTGCAAATCAGTGATATAAAAAATGTCTTCTGCGCGACTACCTATAGTGGTTATTTTTGCACTTAATAGATTAATTTCTTGTTTAATAAACGCTTTACCTATTTTAGACAAGAGTCCAGCGTGGTCTGTGGTTATTATCTCAATAATACTATTTCGGTTGAGAGGATCGGGTAAAAACTTAACACTGGTTGGAATTGGAAAGTGAATAGCTTGTCTTGATTTAGATAATCTATGAATATTTATTTGGTCTTTAATTGATCCATTGATTAAGTTATTGCGTAATGCAGAACATATATGCGCTTCTCTATAAGATTCGTTAATGGGATCGCCACTTTGCTCAAGTACTTGGAAGCTGTTTAATACGTATTGGTCTTGGGTAGTTATAATTCGAGCATCTAAGATGGTAAGTCCTAATTGATCCAATGTTGCTGTGCTGATAGAGAAAATTGGACCTTTATCTTTCGCATAAATAAATATTTCTGCACTACCATGTTGAGTTTTTGGGTGGAGTAACACTAAGGGGAGATCACTATCTTGAGTTGCAGCTATTGACTGGGTGTGCCAAGCAATTTCATCGCTGGAGTAACGTAAAAAATAATCATCATTCGTGTGTTGCCATGCATAATCAATTATTTCATTGCTAATGCCAAGTCGAATTAACTCATTTCTCGCATCTTGTTTATTCTCAATAATTCTTTCTGCTAATGTAGCTGGGTTCTGTAAACCCTCTTTTAAAGCGCTATGGGTTGCAGAGTAAAGTTTGTTAAGTAGGGAGTCCTTCCAATCATTCCATAATTCGGGATTTGTAGCTCTGATGTCTGCTACGGTGAGTAAATATAAGTGATTAAGGTATTCAATATTACTAACTTTTTGGGCGAATTCATGAATTACGTCAGGGTCGCTAATGTCCTTACGTTGGGCTGTCATAGACATAATGAGATGACTTTTAACTAGCCATGCAATAAGTTCTGTATCAAATTTTGATAAGTCGTGTTGCTGACAAAATTCACGCGCAATATTTTCACCGATCGCCGAATGATCCCCATTTAATCCTTTGGCAATATCATGAAAGAGAGCCGCGATATAAAGAATTTCAGGTTTTGGAATAAGTTTAAAAACATCACGGCAAAGTGGAAATTCTTTTTCATGCTCTTTGATTGAAAATCGACGAAGATTTCGTATGACAAATAAAGTGTGCTCGTCGACGGTATATATATGAAATAAATCATATTGCATACGAGCTACGATATTTGCAAAATTCGGCAAGTAAGCGGCGAGTACACCGTAACGATTCATTCTGCGTAATTCGTGTGTAATGCCTCTGGTTTGACGAAATATATCGAGGAAAAGTTTATTGGCTGATTTGTTAAGGCGAAAATCTTCATTAATTAAATGTATATTTTTTCTTATAGATCTGATAGTGTCAGCTCTAATTCCAATGAGTTCTGGGTTGTTTTGAAGAATAAAAAATACTTCTAATAAGGCAAGAGGGTTTTGTTCAAATAATAATTTATCAGTAGCTTCAATATATCCATTGATGGATATAAAGTTCTTATTAATTTCTAAAGTTATATTGGGTTTATTGATATTAACAAAGCGTTCATTAAATAACTGTAACAGCATTTCATTGAGACGCTCTAAACCTTGCACAGTTTTGAAATAAAACTGCATAAATTGCTCAACATCTTGATTGTATGCTTGGTCTTTATGACTAAAGCCAAATTGTTCAGCTAAATCTCTTTGGTAATCGAAAATGAGTCTATTTTCACTGCGTTTGGTCAGAAGGTGTAAGGCATAACGTATACGCCAAAGCACATCTCTAGCGGCTATAAGTTCTGCGTATTCTGATTCAGGTAGAAAATCATATTTGATAAGTTCTTTAAGGGTAGATGAATTGTAATGTCGTTTAAATACCCAGGCGATGACTTGCATATCTCGTAATCCACCTGGGCCTTCTTTTATGTTTGGTTCTAGATTGTATGCGGTTTCATGAAACTTAGCGTAGCGTAAACGCTGTTCTTCCATTTTTGCAGCAAAGAACTGGTCTGATGGCCAAATATGATTAGGCGTAATACTTAATTTAAGTGATTCAAAGAGTGTGTTGTCACCTGATATTAGGCTTATTTCCATTAAGCTGGTCATAACAGTTTGATCGCTGAGTGCGGCAGAAACACAGTCATCAACGGTTCTAACACTATGGCCTGGTTTTAAACCTATGTCCCATAGAAAGGTGAATAAATTACTAAGCGATTCTTGGTAAGGTGCAGTGTTATTTGAGTCTAAAAGAATAATGATATCGATGTCTGAATGCGGAAAAAGTTCTCTACGACCAAAACCACCTACGGCACACAATGCTAATTGTTTGGCGTAACTTCCTAAGAAGTGCTCCCAGCAACATTTTAAAATGAGATCAACAAAGTCGGATTTTTCACGCAATAACTCTGCGACTGTTTCATGAGGATTGAATTTTAAGTTAAGTTCAATTTCTTTCTGTTTAAGTAAGCTTTTGAATTGTGCAAGAGGGTCGACGCTTTCAAAAATGCTAGCATTAATATATTTATTCAAATCGAGATTGCTCTTCAGGTCGTAAGGTTAAAATTTCAAATCCGGTTTCTGTTACTAAAATGGTGTGTTCAAATTGAGCGGATAAACTTCTGTCTTTAGTTACTGCTGTCCATCCATCCCCAAGCACTTTAACATCTTTTTTACCAATATTAATCATAGGCTCTATAGTAATAATCATGCCGGCTTCTAATACTGCGCCTGTGTTGGGCTTTCCATAATGAAGTACTTGCGGTTCTTCATGGAAGTATTTTCCAATGCCATGACCGCAAAAATCTCGAACAACTGAGTAGCGATTGCTTTCTGCGTGCGTTTGAATCGCATGGCCAATATCCCCAAGTGTCGCTCCGGCTTTAACTTGTTCAATACCTAAGTACATAGCTTCTTCAGTTATACTCACAAGGCGTTTTGCATGTTGACTAACTTCCCCAATACAAAACATTTTGCTGGTATCTCCGTGATATTCATCTTTTATGACCGTAATATCAATATTGACAATATCACCTTGTTTAAGTTTTTTATCACTTGGAATGCCGTGGCATACTGTTTGGTTGATAGAAGTACAAATTGATTTTGGGAAGCCGTGATAATTTAAAGGTGCGGGTATAGCCTGTTGAATATCTACTATGTAATCGTGGCATATTTTATCCAGTTCATCAGTTGTAATGCCTGCCACTACGTAGGGCTTTATCATATCTAATACTTCTGCCGCTAATTTTCCGGCAGTGCGCATTTTTTCAATTTCGATAGCAGATTTTATGGTGATACTCATTATTACTTAGCGTTGTAGGTTCAGTGGGATGTTTATTAAGTATGCTAATTTTACAAATTAACTTTTATAATAATAATGGCGATGATTTTAACAGAGCTTGGCTTGTTGTAAACAGTAAATTATGGTATAAAGTTAAGTTCATTTTTGTAATAAATACTCACGCATATCGTCACGTTTGGTAGGGTGCTAATTTCATTTTGGGGTTGGTTATTAAACGGGATAGGCGGAGGCATAACCCAACTCGGGATAATCATTCCGAATTTAAAACTTAGGAGAAATAAATGGCAGCAGTATCCATGCGTCAAATGCTTGAAGCGGGTGTTCACTTTGGACATCAAACTCGTTATTGGAATCCAAAAATGGAGTCTTATTTATTTGGGGCTCGTAATAAAATCCATATTATCGATTTAGAAAAAACGCTTCCTTTGTTCAATGACGCAATGAATTATCTGGGTCAAATGACTGCAAATAAAGGGACTATTTTATTTGTAGGAACTAAAAAGTCAGCACGTAAAGTAGTTGCAGAACAAGCGGCTCTTTGTGGAATGCCATATGTTAACCACCGTTGGTTAGGTGGCATGATGACTAACTTTAAGACCATCAAAAAATCAATAAACCGTTTGAAAGAATTAGAAGCTATGAAAGCTGACGGTACGCTTTATCAACGTTTCGGTAAAAAAGAAGCTTTAGGTATGGAGCGTGAGCTTGAAAAGTTAGAGCGTAGTCTTGGCGGTATCAAAGATATGAAGGGCGTGCCTGATGTTATTTTTGTTCTAGACGTTGGTTATGAAAAAAATGCAATCAGTGAAGCTAAAAAATTAGGTATACCTGTAGTAGGGGTGGTTGATTCTAATAACTCACCTGAAAGAATTGATTATGTTATTCCTGGTAATGACGATTCTATTCGTGCAGTTAAACTATACTGCGAAAGTGTTGCAGCAGCAGTACTTGAAGCTAAATCAGCAACATTAGGTTTATCTGCAAAATCAGATGACTTTGTTGAAGAAGAAACAGTAGTAGCAGAATAATTAAATTAATCTTTATATCGCTTGATATTAAAGGTTAGGCTAAACCTCAAAAAAACGCCTCCTTATGGGGGCGTTTTTACAGTGACAACATCTTAAAGGAAACACAAAAATGAGTATTACAATCAGTGCGGGAATGGTTAAGGAGCTGCGTGAAAGAACCGGTTCCGGTATGATGGAATGTAAAAAAGCTTTAGTTGAAGCGAATGGTGATATGGATTTAGCTATTGAAAACATGCGTAAAGCCGGTTTAGCTAAAGCAGATAAAAAATCGGGTCGTATTGCTGCAGAAGGTATTATTGGTGTAAAAGTAAGCGATGACGGTAAAGCCGTTGCAATCGTTGATGTAAATTGTGAAACTGATTTTGTTGCTAAAGCAGATGGCTTCGTGGATTTTGTTAATAGCGTAACTGAAGCCGTATTAAATGCAGATCATGTTGAAACAGAAGAAGAATTATTAGCGCTACCTTTAGAGGGTGGTGTTACAGTTGATGAATTACGTCGTGGTTTGATTTCAACTTTAGGTGAAAATATCACTGTTAGACGTTTTGAAAGATTTAAAACAGCAGAAGGTGGTACAGCTAGTTATTTACACGGTAGTAAAATTGGTGTGATCATTGAATTAGCTGCATCGGATATTGAGTTAGGTAAAGATATCGCTATGCATATCGCAGCTAGTAAGCCGCAGTATGTGTCTGAAGAGCATGTTCCTTCAGAAATGATTGAAAAAGAAAAAGAAATTTTTAGAGCGATTTCTTTAGAAAGTGGTAAACCTGCAGAAATTATTGAAAAAATGATTGCGGGTCAAATTAAAAAGTACTTAGCTGAAGTCACTTTATTAGGTCAGCCTTTTATTAAAGATGACAAATTAACAGTGGGTGCTTTGGTAGCAAACAAGGGAAATAAAGCTATTCGTTTTACTCGCTTCGAAGTGGGTGAAGGCATAGAGAAAAAAGAAGAAAACTTTGCTGAAGAAGTAATGGCACAAGTTAGAGCAGTTTAATGACAATGACACGAGTGACTTATTAAGTCACTCGTGTCAATCTTATTGAATTCTTAACTTAAGATTATTTAACTTTATAACTCAGGCTCTACTAATTATTATGACTAAACCTATTTACCAAAGAATCTTACTTAAGTTAAGCGGTGAAGCTTTAATGAGTCAAACCGGTGGTAGTATTGATGCTGATATAGTCAAGCGTTTAGCATTGGAAGTTAAAGAATTATGTGATGCGGGGATTCAAGTTGGTTTAGTTATCGGCGCTGGTAATATATTAAGAGGTTCTGAGAAAGCTGCCGAAGGTTTGGACAGAGTTACAAGTGATCAAATGGGCATGTTGGCGACTGTTATTAATGCGCTTGCAATGCAAGACGCACTTGAATCAAATGGACAGCAAGTTAGAGTGATGTCTGCTTTAAAAATTAATCAAGTGTGTGAAGATTATATTCGGCGCCGAGCTGTTAGACACTTAGAAAAAGGTAGAGTTGTCATTTTTACCGCGGGTACGGGTAATCCATTTTTTACAACTGATTCAGCTGCTAGTTTAAGAGCGATAGAGATCAATGCTGATTTAATGATTAAGGCAACTAAGGTTAAAGGCGTATATTCCGCAGATCCTGAAAAAGTAAAGGATGCTGTGTTTTATTCATGTTTGACTTATGATGAAGCGCTTGATCAACGTTTAAACGTTATGGACACTACAGCGCTTGTATTATGCAGAGATAATAACGTGCCCATGCGTGTAATGAATATTTTTGAAAAAGGCGCCGTTATGAAGTTAATGATGGGCGAAGAGATTGGCTCTCTAATTGAGCGAGGAACAAATTGATGATTAGTGATATTCAACAAGATGCAGCGACACGTATGGGGAAAAGTATCGAAGCATTAAAACATGAGTTTTCAAAAATTAGAACGGGTAGAGCCCACCCAAGTCTACTCGATCAAATTAGTGTGTCTTACTATGGAACTGAGTCCGCTTTGTCTCAAGTTGCTAATGTTGCGGTTGAAGATGCTCGAACATTAACAATTACACCTTGGGAAAAGGGTATGGTTCAGGCTATTGAAAAAGCCATTATGAAGTCTGATTTAGGTTTGAATCCTGCTACAAATGGCATGACTATACGTATTCCTTTGCCGGCCTTGACTGAAGAACGTCGACGTAATTTAGTTAAAATGGTTAAAAGTGAATCTGAAAATGGTCGAGTAGCCATAAGAAATATACGTCGTGATGCAAATTCTGAAATTAAAGAAGCGTTAAAAGAAAAACTGATTTCAGAAGATGAAGCGCGTGCTGGTGAAGAAAAAATTCAAAAAATTACCGATCAGTACATTAAAGATATTGAAAAACTATTAGAAGCTAAAGAGGCCGATCTCTTATCTATATAGGCTTGATATTAATGTCCCTTAGTGTTGATATCTATAACAAAAATATGCCTAAACATATTGCTATTATTATGGATGGTAATGGTCGTTGGGCGCAAAAGCGATTTATGCCGCGGGCAGTTGGTCATAGAGCGGGCGTTAAATCGGTTCGTAACACAGTAGAATATTGTGCAAATAATTCTGTTGAAGTTGTAACACTATTCGCTTTTAGTAGTGAAAACTGGCGAAGACCGGTTGCAGAAGTGGATTTATTAATGTCTCTTTTTATGTCTTCATTACAAAGAGAAATAAATAGACTTGATGCAAAAAATGTACGCTTAAGATTTATTGGTGATAGAACTGCTTTCTCTGATAAATTACAGCAAAAAATGATAGAAGCAGAGTTGCAAACCCAATCAAACACAAGATTAACTTTGATTATTGCAGTTAATTACGGTGGGCGCTGGGATTTATGTCAGGCAACTCAAAAAGTCATTGATAAAATGGCGGTCGGTGCAATAGAAAAACAAGAAATAACTGAGCAACTGATTAGTGATCATTTATCGACGGCAGGCTTACCAGAGCCGGATCTTTTTATAAGGACTGGTGGTGAGCAGCGCGTAAGTAATTTTATGTTATGGCAATTGGCTTATACAGAAATGTACTTTACATCCATTCTCTGGCCTGATTTTGATCAGAGATCTCTTGATGAGGCTGTTAAGAGTTTTAAAAGTCGGCAACGACGTTTCGGTCACACGAGTGAACAAGTTCTTAATCAATCAGTCACCTTATAACCTCCAATAAAAGTTTACACAATGTTACTAACAAGAATAATAACAGCAACAATTTTGGCAGCTCTAATTGCACTAGCAGTTTTTGAATTACCAATTGAATATTTCTCTCTTTTAATTGCAGCGATAACGTTGATGGCTGCGTGGGAATGGACTAATTTAGTTAGTATTTCTACAGTATATAAACGGATTTTGTTCTTAGTGGTATTGATTTTACCTATGCTAGGTTTGCATTTCTGGACGCAAATACTTGAGTTGATTGCTACATTAACGGATTGGCCAGATGTGCGAGATTATTCAGGTATTTTGGAGTGGTTTGTGATTGCGCCGGTTATATTTTGGATAACGGCTATGATTTTAATTAGAAATGTACCCGTTAATCTGATAAATCTTGAATTAAAAATGAAATATAAAACCTTAATTGGTTGGTTTATATTGCTTTCAGCTTGGATGTTTTTAACACGTTTAAGAGCTTTTTATGGTCCTGAAATGACAATGTTTTTTTTGCTTTTGATTTGGGGTGCTGATGTGGCAGCATATTTTTCAGGTAGAAAGTGGGGTACAACTAAATTAGCGCCTGAAATAAGCCCAGGTAAAACAGTGGCAGGTGTTCGAGGCGCATTGGTTTTAGGGTTGATTTTAGCCGTTTCATTTATCGGTTATTATAGTATTAGAGATGGGTTTGTTTGGACAAGAATATTTGATTTTGTATTATTGTCATTAATAACGGTTATGATTTCAGTATATGGCGATTTATTTATCAGTGTAGTTAAACGTCAAGGCGGAGTTAAAGACAGTGGAAATACCTTGCCAGGACACGGTGGTGTTTTAGATCGAATTGATAGTTTAATTGCCGCCATTCCTTTGTTTTATGCGGGTATTATTTTGATTGGGTTAGATTCATGAAAGGCTTGTGTATATTAGGTGCGACAGGGTCTATCGGTGTTAGTACCTTAGATGTAGCTGCTAGGCATAAACACCTGTATAAGGTTGTTGCATTAACGGCAAACAATAATATAGATTTATTATTCGAACAATGCTTAATTCATCACCCTGAGTATGTGGTGGTTGTTAGTGAAGCAAATGCACAAGTGTTTTCAGATAAATTGAAAGGTTCTGCTATTTCTGACATTAAAGTTTTGTCAGGTGCTCCATCTTTAGAATATGTAGCAACATTGGAAAATGTAGACTCCGTGATGGCTGCAATTGTTGGGGCTGCTGGTTTACCACCAAGTTTAGCTGCAGCGAAGGCTGGAAAAATAATTCTTTTAGCTAATAAAGAAGCTTTAGTCATGTCCGGTGATATCTTTATGGATGCAGTTGCACAATCGGGTGCACAGTTATTACCGATTGATAGTGAGCACAATGCTATTTTTCAGTGCATGCCGGCAGGATATAAATCAGGCATGCAAGCAAAGGAAGCTAGACGCATATTATTGACCGCTTCAGGTGGTCCATTTCGTGAAATGCCGTTAGATCAATTGATAAATGTGACGCCAGCACAAGCTGTAGCGCATCCGAATTGGGATATGGGCAAAAAAATATCGGTAGATTCAGCAACTATGATGAATAAAGGCTTAGAAATGATTGAAGCCTGCATATTATTCGCTATGAATCCAGATCAAATTCAGGTTGTTATTCATCCTCAAAGTATCATTCATAGTATGGTTGATTATGTTGATGGTACAGTTTTAGCCCAAATGGGTAATCCAGATATGCGTGTACCAATTGCCTATTCTATGGCATGGCCTGATAGGTTTGAATCAGGCGTTGAGCCGCTAAATATTTTTGATGTACGTCGAATGGATTTCGAGGAACCTAATTTAGACAGATTTCCATGCTTACGATTAGCTTATAAAGCAATTAATTTAGGTGGTATTATTCCAACTGTTTTAAATGCGGCGAATGAAATAGCCGTCGAAGCATTTTTAAATGAAAAAATACGCTTTACTGATATACCATTGATAATTGAAGGTTGTATGGATAAATTTGAGGTAAGTCCTGCTAGTACAATTGAAATAATTCTGGAAACAGATCAAAGTGCTAGGGTAATTGCAAATCAATTGATATTAGAGTTAAGCAAATAATGGATTTAATACATACACTATTTTACTTTGTTATTGTCATTGGCGTACTGGTATCGTTCCATGAGTTTGGACATTACTGGGTGGCTCGTAAAGTAGGTGTTAAGGTAATCCGTTTTTCAGTTGGTTTCGGTAAAATTTTATGGTCTTATCAACGAAACCCTCAAACAACTGAGTATGTAATTTCCGCAATCCCCTTGGGTGGGTATGTCAAAATGGTTGATGAGAGGGAAGGCGATGTAAGCCTAGAGGACTTACCCTATGCTTTTAATCGACAAACCTTATGGGCTAGGTCTTTGATAGTTGCTGCGGGTCCTATTTTTAATTTAATACTTGCCACACTGCTTTTATGGATTGTTTTTGTTATAGGTGAGATTGGCATAAAACCAATAATTGGTGAAGTTAATCACGAAACAATTGCTTATAGAGCAGGTTTTGTTGAAGGCGATGAAATTATCTCTATAGATGATAAATTAACTCCAATTTGGTCAGAGGCCATAAGCGAAATAGTATCTGAAGCGTTAAATGGCAATAAAGAAATTAAAGTAACCGTAAAGCAATTTGATGGTATTTTTACTTCAAAATCACTTTTTTTAACTGAAGAGAATACTAAAAGTCCTCAGATTCTATATCAAGAATTAGGACTTAAACCATGGTCTCCAAGATTGAAGCCTATTATTGGCAATGTTTTGCCAGATAGTTCTGCTTTATTAGCTGGGTTACAAAAGGGTGATCTAATAGTTAGTGCGGATGGAATAGCAATAAATGATTGGATGCATTGGGTTTGGCTCGTAAAAAAACGTCCCGAAATAACAATTAATCTAATTGTTGATCGAGCAGGGGTTTTAATACCTATTAAAATAACGCCTAAAAAAGAACAAATGGAGAAGGTTGTAGAAGGCAAAATCGGTGCATCTGTTTATGTTCCAGATGACATTCAAAAAGCAATCCAAGTTAAATATCAACTATCTCCATTAGATGCTATACCAGTCGCTTTTCAAGCTACTGCAGATTACGCTATGTCTACTTTAAAAATGCTGGGTAAAATGTTTATTGGGAAAGCTTCAGTTGAAAACTTGAGTGGTCCAATAAGTATTGCTCAATATGCAGGTCAATCTGCTAATTTGGGCGTCAGTGCTTTTTTTAGATTTATGGCATTAGTTAGTGTAAGTTTAGGTGTTTTGAACTTATTACCTATACCGGTATTAGACGGAGGGCATTTGATGTTTTTTGTATTAGAGGGTTTGGCTGGCAAACCCGTGCCACAAAGAATACAAATGTTTTTTCAGCAGGTAGGCATGTCTTTACTGTTATTATTGATGTCCTTAGCTATGTTTATGGATGTACAGCGCTTATTTAATTGATTCAGTGCAATTAAGCATTCTCAACATGAATATTTCACAACCATTTTTTAAATCACGAGAACTTTATGAATAACGTAATTAAGGCCGCGAGTGTTTTGTTGTTGAGTGCAACTTGTTTTTTGATTGTTGCTAATGCAGATGAGCTTGCTGTAAGACAGGCATTAACTAAATCAATGCCTACAATGAAAATTGATTCAATAAAGCCTTCAGAAGTTAAAGGCTTATATGAAGTAATGGTTGGTGTTAATATTTATTATGTGTCAGAAAATGGTAAATACTTATTGCCTGGTCAACTAATTGATATGGCTACAAATCAAGATTTAACTAAAGAGAAGTTAAATGGTGCTCGTCAATTAGCTATTAGCAAATTGGGTCAGTCAAAAATGGTGGTATTTAAACCTAAAATATCAAAATATACCGTTACAATATTTACTGATATTGACTGTGGTTATTGCCGTAAGTTGCATTCTGAAATTGATCAATATTTAGCTGAAGGAATTACTATACAGTATCTGTTTTTTCCTAGAGCAGGAAAAGGCTCAGAGTCCTATGATAAAGCAGTTTCTGTTTGGTGTTCAGAAGATAGAAACGCTGCTTTAACAACCGCAAAAAAAGATCAGGCGTTACCCGTAAAGACCTGTGAAAACCCAGTTGATGAGCATATGCAATTAGTAAATGATTTTGGATTAAATGGTACTCCAACAATTATATCCGAGAACGGTAATATCTATCCTGGGTATTTGCCAGCAAAACAATTATTTGCAACATTAGCTCAAGAAAAAGTTGCAAAATAAGATTCATTCTAAATAGATAATTTAAGCCTTGCATGATATGTAATTAAAACAGGTTCGTGCAGGGTTTTTCAAAAAAAGTAAACTAATTAATCTTTCAAAGCGGCTGTTGCTTTTTTGATGCGGTCATTAATTGCGCGCCACGCTTCTGTATCGGGTGTTTCCTCAATTAAAATTATATCTAATTCTCTACTGTCTAAATCGCGTAAGCAGGTGTATAAAATTTGAGCATAACTTTCTGCTTGTTCAGGCATACACAACATGTGCATCAATCTGTTTTCTGGCGGATTAAATTGGTACGACAGTAATCCAACTCGTTTATTTTGTGTACGTAAGTTATTTAAAATGGCTGGTAATTTGTCATGTTCACATAAGGCTGCCGGTGTTATTGGAGCGTAGTGTGATGACATCATACCTGGGGCGCGATTTTCGGTAGATTTGGCTTCTTTTTGAATTGGGGTGGCTATTAATAATTCGGTCTCAAGGACTGCTTCAATTTCAGCCACGCTGATATGACCAGGTCTTAATAATTTGGGAATGGGGCCAGTTAAATCAACAATTGTAGATTCTACGCCTACTCTACAAGCACCGCCATCAAGGATCAAATCCACATTGTCACCTAATTCTTCCTCAACGTGTGATGCTTGCGTTGGGCTTATTCTAGAAAAAATGTTTGCTGAAGGTGCGGCTATACCCCCTTCAAATTTATTGAGTAAAGCTAGAGCGACGGGGTGATCTGGTATTCTTATTGCGATGGTGTTTTGACCGCCGGTTACTTCTAAAGGAACATCGGTTTTTTTATTAAGAATTAAAGTTAAAGGGCCAGGCCAGAATCTTGCTGCAAGTTTTTTTGCGCTATCAGGTATTTTTTGAGCCCAAAACTTAAGTTGGTCAATGTCACTAATATGGACGATAAGAGGGTGATTAGTCGGTCTTCCTTTAACATTGAATATTTGCTTAACAGCTTCAGGGTTTGATGCATCAGCACCTAGTCCATAAACTGTTTCAGTAGGAAAAGCGACTAGTTTTCCTTGGCTCAGTAAAGAAGTGGCTTGGTCAATGGCGGCGTTATCAGCAAAAATCGGTTTCATATTATACGTTTAATATTAATCTTACACTATTAACATGTATGCTTATGTGCAGATTTATAAGTGCACAAAATTTATACAGTTTATTAAATCGGTAGTTTGAGTATTGTCAATTTGTTTTGATATTCTATGGGCGGGTTGCCCACTAATCAAGTATTGTGTTATTAAAAAACATCAATAGTATCGAGTAGGTGTATATTTTTAGATAAAAGCGCTATTTTAATTTTAAAACAGATTTAACTAAGACATAAAAAAAGGCTCTGACGTAAACGCAAAAGCCTTTGAATTTTGGTGGCGATAGGTGGATTTGAACCACCGACCCCGGGGTTATGAATCCCGTGCTCTAACCAACTGAGCTATATCGCCTTGGTAATTGGTCCTTATTAAGACGTGGAATTATAGTTATACGGACTAAATTTGTCAAACATTGAACCTAAAATGAACTACATCACCATCTTTTACAATGTAATCTTTGCCTTCTAGGCGCCATTTCCCAGCGTCTTTTGCGCCTTGTTCGCCTTTATTCGCAATGTAATCTTCATATGAAATGACTTCTGCACGGATAAAGCCTTTTTCAAAGTCACTATGTATTACACCAGCTGCTTGCGGTGCAGTGGCGCCAATAGGGATGGTCCAAGCCCTAACTTCTTTAACACCTGCGGTGAAATAGGTTGCAAGATTTAGTAGCGCATAGCCAGCTCTAACTACTCGATTTAATCCTGGTTCTTCAAGACCTAAATCATCTAAAAATTCTTTTTTTTCTTCATCATCCAATTGTGCTATTTCAGCTTCAATAGCCGCACAAATAGGTACAACGGTAGCGCCTTCGTTTTCTGCTAATGTTTTTACAGCATCTAAGAGCGGATTATTATCAAAACCATCATCTTGTACATTAGCAATATACATAGTTGGTTTTAGCGTCATTAAACACAAATCTTTGATTAAGGCTTTTTCATCATCGGAAAGGGGTAATGTACGAACAGGATGACCTTCCTCTAATTGCTTTAGTACTTGTTCCAGCACTGCTTTTTTTACAAGTTCATCTTTATTACCTGTGCGAGCGACTTTACTTGATCTAAGTAAGGCTTTTTCAACGGATGACATGTCAGCAAGTGCTAGTTCTGTATTGATTGTTTCGATATCAGATAATGGATCAACCTTTCCAGCAACATGGACAACATTGTCATCTTGAAAGCATCTAACAACATGGGCAATAGCATCTGTTTCGCGAATATTAGCAAGAAACTTATTGCCTAACCCTTCACCTTTAGAGGCCCCTGCAACTAAGCCCGCAATGTCTACAAATTCGATGGTCGTCGGGAGAATTCTTTCTGGCTTTACAATTTCTGCTAATTTATCCATACGCAAATCTGGGACAGGTACAACGCCCACATTTGGATCAATAGTACAAAAAGGGTAGTTTTCAGCAGCAATTTTTGCTTTTGTTAAAGCATTAAATAGGGTTGATTTACCGACATTTGGTAAACCGACAATTCCACAATACAGCGCCATATTATTCTCTTAAGAGTTTGAAAAGGTGGTGGGTGAGTTGTGAGATAATTAATATTTCACATAAAATAAGTAATTATACTGGGTAACGTTGAATCTAAATACTTTTTGTTTTTTTAGTTCTAACGCTTGATAAAAATGGCGATTAAGATATTTAATTCTAATCCTCATTTGCACACTTTGCGTATCATCCATAGACGAATCACCTACTATTTTGGTATAGTTACTAAGTTAAAAGTTTCAATTCATCAGTTTTTATTTTTTTAAAACATCACTCTGGAGATTATCAATGCCAATTAAAGTTGCAATCAATGGTTATGGTCGTATTGGACGTAATATCGTTCGTGCCTTATACGAGTCAGGCCGCACTAATGAAATTCAAATAGTTGCAATTAATGACTTAGGTGATAGCAATACTAATGCTCACTTAACACAATATGATTCTGTGCATGGTAAATTTCCATTTGAAGTAGCTGTCGATGGTGATTATATTGTTATCAATGGTGATAGAATCCGTGTTTTCTCTGAAAGAGATCCATCTAAATTACCTTGGGCAGAACTAGGTATAGAAGTTGTTCATGAGTGTACTGGTTTCTTTACTAGTAAAGCAAAAGCGTCTGCACACATTGCTGCTGGCGCTAAAAAAGTTATCATTTCTGCGCCAGGTGGTGATGATGTTGATGGTACTATTGTTTTCGGTGTTAACCATGACACCTTGAAAGCTTCAGATACAGTTATTTCTAACGCATCATGTACAACAAACTGTTTAGCACCTATCGTAAAACCATTGAATGATGTTATTGGTATTGAAAGTGGTTTAATGACTACTATTCATTCTTATACAAATGATCAAGTTTTAACCGATGTTTACCACAGTGATTTACGTCGCGCACGTTCAGCTACACAATCTATGATTCCTACTAAAACGGGTGCAGCAGCCGCTGTAGGTTTAGTATTGCCAGAGCTTGCTGGTAAATTGGATGGTTTTGCCATGCGAGTTCCAACAATCAATGTATCAGTTGTTGATTTAACATTTCAAGCTTCTAGAGATACCTCTAAAGCAGAAATTGATGAAATTTTAACTTCAGCTTCTAATGGTGCATTAAAAGGTATATTAGATATCAACGAAAGACCTTTGGTTTCTGTTGATTTTAATCACAATCCAGCTTCATCTATTTATGAATCACCATTAACTAAAGTTTTAGGTGGTCGTTTAGTGAAAGTTCTTTCTTGGTATGATAATGAATGGGGTTTTTCAAATCGTATGTTAGATACTACTATTGCCTTTGTTAACGCAAAATAACGGATTCAATTCATGTTAAGAAGAACCAAAATTTTAGCCACACTCGGCCCTGCAACAGATAAGCCAGGTGTGCTTGAAGGCTTATTTAAAGCAGGTATAGATGTAGTCCGAATGAACTTTTCTCATGGTTCTGCTCAAGATCATATTGATAGAGCAAATTTAATCCGTGAATTGAGTAAAAAAACGGGCAGAAGAGTAGGAATACTTGCTGATTTGCAGGGTCCTAAAATACGTATTGCACGTTTTAAAGATACAAAAGTATTTTTAGAAGAAGGTCAGGATTTTGCTTTAGATATTAACTTTGATCCTTTGTTGGGTGATAACACTCAAGTGGGTATTACTTATGAGCCATTAGCTCTTGAGGTTGTGCCTGGTAGTAGATTGTTATTAGATGATGGACGCATCGTTTTAGATGTTATCAATGTTGTTGATATGCGCGTTAACTGTACTGTAATTGTTGGTGGTGCATTATCAAATAACAAAGGTATCAATTTGTTAGGCGGTGGACTTTCAGCTGCAGCGTTAACAGAAAAAGATAAAGAAGATATTAAAACCATTGGTTTGATGAACTGTGATTATGTTGCTATCTCTTTTCCTCGTTGTGCTGAAGATCTAAATGAAGCGCGTCGTTTATTAGAGGCAGAGGGCTGTTATGCAGGCATTGTTTCTAAAGTTGAGCGTGCTGAAGCGATTGTACCTGATGTAATGGATGAAATAATCTTGGCATCTGATGCAGTTATGGTTGCGAGAGGTGATTTAGGGGTGGAAATTGGTGATGCTAATTTACCGGCTGTTCAAAAGCAGTTAATTAAACGCGCTAGAGAACTTAATCGTCTTGCTATCACCGCTACTCAAATGATGGAGTCGATGATTGAGAATCCGATTCCAACACGTGCTGAAGTTTTTGACGTCGCTAATGCTGTTTATGATGGTACCGATGCAATTATGCTTTCTGCAGAAACGGCCTCTGGTAACTATCCTATTAAAGCCGTTGAAGCAATGGATCGTATTTGTTTAGAAGCTGAAAAACAAGCGGTTGTGCGTGAATCAGATCATCGTATTAACGCTAAATTTGAGCGAATAGACGAAGCGGTTGCTATGTCTGCAATGTACATGGCTAATCATACTAAAATAAAAGGTATTGTTAGCTTAACAGAATCAGGATCAACGCCTTTATGGATGTCTAGAATTAGTTCTGGAATACCAATATTTGCATTTAGTAGCCAAGAAAAAACATTAGGTAAAGTGACACTATTCCGTGGCGTATTTCCAATGTACTTCGAACTTAATGGCAAAGATGATCATGCTGAAGTTAATCGTGAAATTGTTGCAAAGCTAAAAAGATGGCACAAAGCAAAAGATGGTGATAAGTTCATTATCACAAAGGGTGATTTAACAGGTGTAGAAGGTGGTACAAACGCACTGAAAGTCATCGTTATTGGTCAAGGATTAACACCCTAGTTAGACGTGATTCTGCACTTAATGTGTAATGTTAAGTGCAGAGTCGATTTATCTTTGTTTAAAGATTTTTTTAGATATATAGGGCTAAAAAATTAAAGTATAGTTAACTTTGCGTAAGCTAACATTAGCCATTTAATTCCCACTTCTGAAAAGTTGATTTGCACTCTTTCTTGCGCACCTAATCCTTCTAGTTGTAAAACAATTCCTTCTCCAAATTTGTCGTGTGTAATGCGCTGTCCTAATTTAAATGCGCTATTTTCGCTTGTAAATTTACTAGTGGGTTGAAAAGTGGATATTGATTTATTAATACTTGCTCTAATTCTAACTTCTTGTATCAATTCATTTGGAATTTCTTTGAGAAATCGTGATGGTCTTGGATAGTTTTCTCGTCCATATAATCGTCTGGATTCCGCATAGCTTAGATATAGCTTTTGCATTGCTCTGGTCATACCTACGTAGCACAGGCGACGTTCTTCTTCTAAACGAGCAATATCATCAATTGACTGTTGAGATGGGAATAAACCATCTTCCATGCCTACTAAAAAAACTGTTTTAAATTCTAAGCCCTTTGCTGAATGTATAGTCATTAATTGGACACAATCTTCGTGTTCAGAGCTTTGGCTTTCACCTGCCTCAAGTGTAGCATGAGTTAAAAAAGTATTAAGTTTATTCATGCCCTCGTCATTATTTTGATCAAAGTCAAATAACTTAGCCGCGTTTACTAATTCTTCTAAGTTTTCTATTTTTTCTTCGCCTTTATCCAATTTTTCTTTCTGGTAAAGTTCTATGAGTTTAGACTTTTCAATGACTAATTTAACTTGTTCATAAAGTTCTAATTCATTAGTTTTGTTAGATAGATCTTTAATGAATTCTAAAAAATTGCTAAGGGCGTTTGCTGTGCGGGACGATAATTTACCTAGATTAACTAGTGCAATTGATGATTCCCACAAGGATAGGTTTTGATCCCTTGCAATAGCACGTATATCATCGATGGCTTTTGTGCCTAATCCGCGTGTAGGTGTATTAATAATTCGCTCAAATGAAGCGTCGTCATGATAATTACTGATTAGACGCAGATAAGCTAAGGCATTTTTAATTTCAGCACGATCAAAAAAACGCAATCCGCCATAGACGCGATAGGGTATGCCAGTAGCCATCAATTTTTCTTCAAATTGACGTGATTGTGCATTTGATCTATATAAAATTGCAGTATCTGAGCGGATTCCACCTTCTTTTATCCAGTTTTTAATGCGTTCTATTACAAAAAAAGCTTCGTCTTGTTCATTAAATGCGGCATAAAGAGAGCAGGGTTCACCATCGCCAGCATCCGTCCAAAGTTCTTTTCCCATCCTGCTAGTATTATTGGCAATAATATGGTTGGCAGCTTTAAGTATAGTGCCTGTGGAACGATAATTTTGTTCAAGTTTTATTACAATATGATTAGGATTGTGTTTTTGAAAACTATGAATATTTTCAATTTTTGCGCCTCTCCACCCATATATGGATTGATCATCATCACCTACTACGAACATATTATCGTTATTGCCAGCTAATAACCGTAACCAAGCATATTGGGTAGTGTTGGTGTCTTGAAATTCATCTACATGAATTTGTTTGAAACGTTGTTGATAATGTTCTAATAATTCGTTGTTATCTCTTAATAATTCAAGGCCACGTAATAAAAGTTCTGCAAAATCTACCAAGCCAGAGCGTTGACATATGTCTTCGTAAGCTCTGTATATGCTTAGCATTTGTTTTTGATGATAGTCGTATGATTCAAGCATGTGTTTAGCTCTGATCCCTTCATCTTTTTGAGCATTGATAAACCACTGTACTTCTCTGGGTGGCCATTGACTGTCATCTAAGTTTAGTGAATTCAACAAGCGTTTTATGACTCGTAATTGATCACTTGAATCCATTACTTGAAAGGATTCTGGCAAATTAGCTTCTTTGGGGTGTCTTCTTAAAAGACGATGAGATATGCCATGAAAAGTACCGATCCATAAGTTTTGAGTACTAATATTGAGAAGTTGTTCGATTCGGTGGCGCATTTCCTTTGCTGCTTTATTAGTAAAAGTGACAGCTAAAATATTAAATGCGGGTATATGCTCTATTTGAATTTGCCATGCAATACGATGAACTAATACCCTTGTTTTACCACTGCCTGCACCTGCAAGAATAAGCATTGATCGAGAGGGAGACGTTACGGCAAGGCGTTGCGCATCATTTAAAGGTTCGATTATTGGGGTAATATCCATGCTGTATTATCACTTGCACATTTTGTAGAGCTGTGTATATTACTTGCAATCTAGTATTTGCATCAATTATGATTGCAATAAAGAAATAATAACTATCACACAGAGGGGATTAATATGAGTTTTGATTATAAACGTATGGCTAAATTTGAGCACAATCTTGGCGCTAATGAAAAAAAATATCGTTTATACGGTGGAGCCGCTTTATTAGCTATTTCAATTTTTACTGCGTCAATAGCGTTGTTATTAGTTGGAATGGTACTTGTAGGTACTGGGTTTTCAGGTTGGTGTCCAATTTATTCGGGTCTTAATAAAAACTCTGACGTAATCGAAAATACTACAACAGAATAATTAATGCTAAGGTGTAAATACACTTATACGTCTTTGCACCTTACTTTCATCAAGTTTCTCCTTTCCCCACTTTTCAGTCTTTATAAAATTACTGCTCTAATTAATGTTTATTAGATTTTTAAATTATTTTAACATTTTTGTGGAGTAAATTTATTATAGTGGTTATAATGAAATTGCTATAAATGAACATCCTTTAATTATTGCCGTAGCAAATTAAACGGTTTTTTGAATATCTTGATTGGACTCTCTTATGTCTTACTTGCAAATAATATTTTTTTGTTTTTTTTCAATGCTCGGCTTTACAAACAATGTATTAGCTGAGGATGCACCATTACCAGGTGATCAGGCATTCAAGTTAAATTATAAACTTGTTTCTTCTGATAAGCTGGAATTAACTTGGGATGTAGTCGAGGGTTATTACTTATATAGAGATCACATTCAAGTTATTTCTAAAACAGAAGGCCTACAAATTTCACCACTTGTTCTTCCAGAAGGTAAAAGTAAACATGACGCAACTTTTGGTGATGTTATTATTTACCGTAATTCTGTTACTGTTCCAGTTTCATTAGTTTCAACTAATAAACTATCTGCAGTTAAAGTATTAGTTCAGTTTAGAGGTTGTGCAGATCGAGGTATTTGTTATCCTCCTCAGAAAAAACTACTTGATTTAGATTTATCACCTTTCGCAGCAGAGTCAAATGTAATTTCTTCTGCTAATGTAAACTCATTGGATAAAGTACCTGCTGCCGATGATTTATTACCACCGGATCAGGCCTTTCAATTTTCAACTGCTGTTAAAGATGCAAATACACTTAGTGTTAATTGGAACATAGCAAAAGGCTATTACTTATATCGTGAAAAAATTTCCTTAGCATTGTCAAATGCTGAAGGTGTCCAATTAGGCAGTTTTACAATACCAAATGGTACGCCTAAAGAAGATGAAGCTTTTGGGAAAGTTGAAATATTCCATGATAATTTAACATTTGATTTGCCGATTACAAGAAAAGAGGTGAAAGCGCAATCCATTACTTTAAATGCAAAATATCAAGGCTGTGCTGAAAAAGGGGTTTGTTATCCATTGATGACAAAAACTGCTTCGTTGGCTCTGCCAGCATTAAACGGTAAAGCGCCAGTTGCAAATACAGAAAAATTATCTGAACAAGATCAAATTGTTAATGCTTTGCACAACGATAGTTTTGGTGCAACTTTACTTACTTTTTATGGATTTGGTGTCTTAATTTCCTTAACACCTTGTATCTTTCCGATGATTCCAATCTTGTCAGGCATTATCGTAGGTCATGGAAATAAAATTTCTACAATGCATAGCTTCCTATTGTCGTTAGCTTATGTTGTCGCATCTGCAGTAACCTATACCATTTTTGGTGTATTAGCTGCCTTATTTGGTGGTAATTTGCAGGCCACTTTCCAGCAACCTTGGATTATTGCATTATTTAGTAGTATTTTTGTCTTATTATCATTGTCGATGTTTGGTTTTTACGATTTAGAATTGCCTAATTCATTGAAAACAAAACTAAGTAATTCAAGTTCAAAACATCAAGATGGCTCTCTTTGGGGCGCTGCGATTATGGGTTCACTTTCTTCATTAATCGTTGGCCCTTGTGTTGCGGCTCCTTTAGCAGGTGCGCTTATATTTATAGGACAAACAGGTGATGCTTTATTAGGTGGTGGTGCATTGTTTGCGATGGGTATGGGAATGGGTATGCCATTGTTACTTTTAGGCCTTTCTGCAGGTAAGTTATTACCAAAAGCAGGTGGCTGGTTAAATTCTACAAAAGCAATATTTGGTGTATTAATGCTGGGCGTTGCAGTATGGATGCTTAGCAGAATATTACCGGGTGAAGTGACAACTTTACTTTGGGCAATGCTTCTAATTATGCCTGCGGTATACCTTAATGCGGTTGATCCTTTGCCTGCAGGAAGTTCTGGATGGCTTAAACTATGGAAAGGTTTAGGTTTGGTAATGTTTGCGTACGGTGTGATTTTAATCATAGGTGTAAGTTTAGGTAACACTAATCCATTACAGCCTCTTAAAGGCTTAGCTGGCGGGAAAGGTACTGAAGCAGTTGCTGAAGAAGGTTTAGTATTTGAGCGTGTGGCAACATTAAGTGCATTAGAAGACAAGCTTAAGCAAGCGAGTGTAAATCATCAGCCAGTTATGTTGGATTATTATGCAGATTGGTGTATCTCATGTAAGGAGATGGAAGCTTACACATTTAAAGATGCTAAAGTTAAAGCAACTTTGAAAAATTATTTGCTTTTACAGGTTGATCTGACAGAAGATACTGATGAAAGTAAAGCTTTGTTAGAGAAATTTAATTTAATTGGTCCGCCAGCAATATTGTTCTTTAATGGCAGTGTTGATGAAATTAAATCAAATCGAGTGATTGGTTACCAAGAGCCTGAAGTATTCTTAAAAACTTTACAAGGTCTGAAGTAATTTAAAAAGCACTAATTATTTCTAATTAGTGCTGATACAAAGGGTGGGGTTATTTTAACTCCACCCTTTTTTTATGCGAATTATAAAGTTTTGTATAGTTTTAGCGCTTTATCTAATTCGTCTGAAGATTTCTTTACATCGCCATATTTTGCTTGTATTTGACCTTGAACTACAGCGTCATTAGCCGCTTTTAAAGTTTTTTCGTCACCCGTTATTTTCGCAGAAGCTAAGCGTGCGGACTTTAATAATAATTGTGCCGCAGAAAAGTCGCTTTTATTAACTTGTACAAGTGCATCTTCAACTAATTTGATGGTTTCAGAAATAATAGGAGCTGAAGTGTTATTAGTATCAGCAAAAACAGTTGTGCAATTAAAGCCGATTAAAGTAACTAGAAGAAAGTTTAAGGCAGATTTATTTATGATATTCATTGTGTTGTAAAAGAATGGGTGAGAGGTATTTAGCTTTGTTTTGCTAAATAGGATTTGAAAAAGTAAAATATTTTCAGGTGCTATGATATAGGATTAGTAGAATTGATATGTGACAGTTTTAATACAACAATGAAATGCAATGCTGATCGATACTAAAATTAATGAATACGGTTTTAGTATAAAGCATGTCTGCATTAATAAAATTAGACTGAAATAATATATAATATTCAGCTTTATTTTTAAACTTTTTCTAGTACCGTTTCAATTCCGAATGACCAAAAAGAAAACTGTAACCATATTTGAAGACTCTCTTGCAGAAATTGAATTGATAGTGAATCAATTAGAGCAAGGTGAAGTTTCTTTAGAAGAGTCTCTTAAGTCATTTGAGCGTGGTGTTAATTTGATTCGAACCTGCCAAAAAGCATTACAAGATGCTGAGCATAAAGTACAAATTTTAATAGAAAATAACGGCACACAAACCTTGGAGTTATTTGCTGATGAGTAATGCGTTAAAAGAATATCTTGCTTTGAGTCAAGCACGTGTAGAACAAGCCTTAGAAGATCGTTTACCTAGTGAGCAGTTGTTACCACAAAAATTACATCAAGCTATGCGATACAGTGTACTTAATGGGGGAAAGCGTATGCGTCCAATTTTAACTTATTGCACGGGTAAGGCATTAGATATTCCTTTAGATTCATTAGATGGACCAGCCTGTGCAGTTGAGCTTATTCATGTTTATTCATTAATACATGATGATCTTCCCGCGATGGATGATGATGATTTAAGGCGGGGAAAGCCAACTTGTCATGTGGCTTATGATGAGGCTACTGCGATTTTAGCCGGAGATGGCTTACAAGCTCTAGCATTCGAGCTATTGGCAAAAGATCCAACTATTACAGCGTCAGCAGAAGGACGTTTGAAAATGATCATTGCGTTAGCAAGAGCAAGTGGCTCTCAAGGTATGGTTGGTGGTCAAGCTATTGATTTGCAATCAGTTGGTACGCGTTTAAATTTACCTGAACTAGAAAATATGCATATTCATAAAACAGGAGCCTTAATACGGGCAAGTGTAAATCTTGCTACGTTAGCAAAGGGTGATGTTGATGAAGAAGTAGCGACTAGACTAGATCATTACGCAAAGTGTATAGGTTTATCATTTCAAGTTAAAGACGATATTCTTGATGAAGAAAGTGATACTGCGACCTTGGGTAAAACTCAAGGTAAAGATAAGGATAATGATAAGCCGACGTATCCAGCGTTGTTAGGTTTGGCGGGTGCTAAACAAAAAGCTCAAGAATTACATGAAAAAGCAATTGAAAGTTTGTCTGGTTTTGGGGGCGAAGCTGATTTATTAAGGGATTTGTCGCTTTATATTATTCAGCGCACACACTAATAACCGACTTGATTACTAGGCATTTAATCTGGATAATAAATAGATAAATGTAATCCCAGCCTATAAAGTGATTTTTTAGCTGATATTTACCGAATTTTTAATGTTTTTTATACATTAAAGAATCTATACCGAATTGTGAGTTTTCTTATACATGAATAAATCAGCTAAATATCCTATCTTAGCAACAATTGATACCCCATCCGATGTACGCAAACTAAGCAAAGATCAGCTTAAGCCCTTAGCGGCAGAATTGCGAGATTATTTAACCCAAACGGTCAGTATATCGGGTGGGCATTTCTCTGCAGGCTTAGGAACGGTTGAGTTAACGGTTGCCTTGCATTATGTGTTTGATACGCCGTCTGATCAATTAGTATGGGATGTAGGACATCAAGCCTATCCACATAAGATATTAACCGGTCGTAAAGACC
>CAJADF010000059.1 GCA_903938485.1 uncultured Methylococcaceae bacterium | reverse complement strand
TCTCAAATCCTCCGCGACTTCCGCAATCACGGAACACCGCACAGCAACCTGCTTTCAACCTTCGGAAACTTTCACATGGCGGTTTCCAATGACCGTGAAGTGTATCATTTGTTTTTCCACTGTGCTGAATTTTTCTTCATCGTGGAATACATCTACAAATTTGAGTTGGCGCAGGTTGAAGGTGACATTGAACAGTTCAGTTTGCAGATGAGCCGTTATTTTCCATCGGTTCACATAACACCGTCAAGGGCTTGACGTTTCTTTAATCATTGATACAATTACACCCATGATAATTCCTTTAACAAATGGCACGTCATCAAATCGTTGGGTGAACCCAGAACTCACCATGTCTTTGTGTGGTGGCCGACTCTCTGAAATCGGCGCTCCCAAAAACGGCCGGTGTAACATGACCATTCGCCTCAAGAACCCCAGACAGACCGGGTTTGTCAAGGTTAAACTCACCAAAGGTTCTTTTAATGATGACAGATATCCCGGTTGGCACTGGCAGGATTCACTTGGGGTTTACAAGAAATCCATTAACATTTTCCTCACCGATACGGAACGATACATTGATGAAATGTTCTCCGGTCTTGTTTCGGTAACGATTTGGGTGAAATTTGAGAAGGCTTGACGGTTCTTCAATTATTGATACAATCAAACCGTTATGATTATTCAACTTAAAATAAAACAATTCTCCGGCGCATGGGAAGGAATGTTTCGTGGAAACCGGATTCGATTGTGTAACCGTGAACTGGCACAACTCGGTGCCAAGGGTCAAAAATGTGTGATGAACGTCCGTTTCAAAAATCCGAAACACCGTGAATTTCACACGGTTTGTCTCACACGCAAAAAACTTTACGCCGGGTACAGTTGTTGGCGTTGGCACTCCGAATCCATTCGTCCCACCTGTCTCAACCTTTTCTTACACGAAACTGACTTGGCTATTCGGTCAGAATTTCCGTCAATGTTGGAAGTTACCGTATGGGTGAAGTTCGAGAAGGCTTGACATTTGTTAAACTTTCGGTAAACTTCAATCACCAATGAAAATTGTTGCCATCTATTACGTCGTTCGGAACGTCACCGAAGCCAATAATCTTCGTGGTGAACTTGACCCGAATCATGGTATTTATTGTCTGGGAACAACCACTCGTAATCTCACCAAAAAGGAACAAAAGGAAGTTGAGGAAAATGTTCCCGAAGACATAATCAAAGGAAAATCGTGAAACCAAACAACAGAGTAATTGCGGCCATCAAGGATTACTACTTCAACCGTTATCGGCAGTATGAAGTTGGTTACTCCAATGAAACGAAGTCCGGTTTGAAGGCTGAACGGACAAAGTTTCAATGGGACAAGGAAGGTGACTTGTCCAAAATAAGTGAAGCCGCCATTGACCAAGGATTTGTTCATTTCCAATCCATTTGTGGAACTTTTTGGTTGACCTACAAGACGAAAACCGGCAAGTTCCATACCATCAAAACCGATGAGGATTTATTTCCAAAATTCGTGGTGGTGAAAGAAGAAAAGAAAAACTAATATGAACAGATTACTTCACTGGCTCATTGGATTGGATGCCAAAAACGTGTTCGGTATTGCCATCGTTCTTTGGATTATCAGCGTTCTCCTTAGTGTCACTGCCTTGGGGACATTGATTTGGGTGGGCATCCACTTCGCTCATAAGTATTGGTGAACGCTTGACTTTCTATAACCTTTTGGTATCTTAGCACCATGATAGTAACAATTAACCATGACCCAAACGGTGAACCTTTCTTGGTTCTTGAAAAGGAAAAGTCAAGTGATGGTTCAGTGTTAAAGACCATCGCTGAGGCATTGGGAACCAATCAATACGCTTCCATGTCTATCCAAGGAAGGATGTGTAGAATCTCCATACCCGTTCGGT
>CAJADF010000058.1 GCA_903938485.1 uncultured Methylococcaceae bacterium | reverse complement strand
TCTCGGCGCATTAACATCCAGCACCGCTTAATCTATCAAGTATTAGATATCGGCAAACAAGTTAAAGTTTTAAGGTTATGGAGCCACTATGAATAACAACAGATTCACCTGGTTCGGAAAAGGGCCAAGTCTCACTCCGCTTCCCAGTGGAATCAATATCTGCATTAACTTTAATTATTAACGATGATTAACTAACCACGCTTCTAAATCTGCAATAGCATTAAAGTCTAGTAAATCATCGGCCAAGTTTTCAAGTGTTTCTAACGGCAAAGAGGTTAACGCTTGCAAACTATTTTCAAGTTGAGGCTGAACACCAAACTTACGTCTTAATTGGCGACTCAGCAAGCTAACACATTCTTCTTGTTTGCCAACTTGCCTACCTTCTTGTAAACCTTCTTGCTTACCCTCTGCAGAAACTTCTTGATAAAAACGGGTATCTTGTAATTTGATTTCGTATACTGATAACATCTTTCTAATCTCCTCGCGGTTTAAGTGCGGTAACTTATAAACCAATATTGTTTCAATAAGATCCAAACCATCTAAGTCTATTTTATCAAGCCGTTCTGCTAATGCTTTAGCTTGGCTTATTGTCTGTTGTTTATCACTGGCAATCAAGCGAATAAATTCTAGTGAGGGTGATAAGTCAGATCGATTTTGATAATCTTCTAAATAAATGCGATGGATTTGGGGTAAGTTTAAGAAAGGTAAGAACTCTATGCTGGGCTTTTTTTCAATTGTCCGGTGCGGATAAATGACTAATACTAACCAATCACGTTTTGGCTTATTTTGATAAAGATATAAGGTCATCTCACTGAATAAGCGCCCATAAAAATCATTGTCAGCTTGGTATTGTACTTCAACAAAGATGAGTGGCTGATTTGGATTATCGGTAACAGGTTTAAATAAACCGTCGATTCTAAACGCTGTTTGCTTTATTTCTTCTGAGCTAAATTGATAACTATCATTAGGATAATCTAGCCCTAATAACTCCAGCGCTAGTTTCGGCTGACGCAGAAATAAGCGGTAAAACAGGGTGTCCGTTTTCATGATTATAAAATCAATTGAGAGTTATTTGGCGTAACCACCTTAACACACTATCATTACCTAAAGTGTAGTTAACTGCACCAATATCAGTGTGTTTTCCAGATTGTTTGTCCACTATTTTTTAATAACAAAGTTATACCAAGTCAGTTGCCGGGCGGATTCGGTTTCTTGTTCGGCGATGAGTATTTGGCAGTGCTGTTGCATAAAGAAATCTTTAAATTCTGCACTATCAATGTCTTCATACAGCTTGCCATTTTCTCGATGATTGTCTGCTTTGGTGTTACGAATTGAGATGATTAAATGCCCTGCAGGTTCTAATAGTGTTATTAATCTTAGGCAGGCTGCGTATAGTGTTTCATGGTTTAAATGCATTAACACAGCAGAACACAATATATTCTTAAAGCATTGTCCGTTAAGCGTTTTAAGATCGGGTAGGGTATCTTTTATAAAGTTTACTTCTGGATAAAGTTGTTTTGCTTGGTTTAACATGCCTTCAGAAGCATCAATTCCCATTGCGGGATAACCTTGTTGATTTAACCAATTTGTATCTCGACCAATGCCACAACCCACGTCAAGTGTTAGACTATTTTTTGTAAAGTACTCGGTTACAAGTGCGTAAAGCCGTGTCGGCGTTAAACCAGCATGTAACTTTGCGACTTGTTCTGCCTCAAGGTTATAAGTGTCGATGGTTAGTTTGTCCATGATTTATGTTTTGCATTAATTGTAGTTATAGAACTTCCATCTCTTGAGCTTTTTACATCAATTCTTAGAGCC
>CAJADF010000057.1 GCA_903938485.1 uncultured Methylococcaceae bacterium | reverse complement strand
TGCTCAATCAGCATCGCATCAACAAGTGTTGTTTGTTCTAGATTTTTCCACGCCATTTAAATACCTTTGAGAGTCATTTATGTTGTGCGTATTATCTCATTTATAGCTGACTTTGACTGGATTCGTGCAAAGGTCTCATATAGCATTTATTCTCCTTTAATAAAGTTTAAGGATAACCATGTCTACACCTTCAAAAAACCAATCCAAATCACAAATAGCCACCCTAGCCATGGGCGCCATAGGTGTCGTATTTGGAGATATTGGCACCAGCCCACTTTACGCACTTAAAGAAGTTTTTTTAAGCGGACTAACTATCGATAAACTGCATGTCTTGGGCGCCTTATCCTTAGTTTTTTGGACCCTAACGCTTATCGTGACCATCAAATATTCAATCTTTATTATGCGTGCAGATAATAAAGGTGAAGGTGGCATCATGGCCCTTATAGCCTTAGCGCTACAAGGCTCTAAAGGTGATAATAAAAAAATACATTATATTGTGACGGTTGGCTTAATAGGAGCCGTACTTTTTTATGGCGATAGCATTATCACTCCCGCCATTTCTGTACTCAGTGCTGTAGAAGGCTTACAAATAATAGCCCCCTCATTAGAGCGCTTTATATTGCCGATTACAATTGCAATATTAGGTTGGCTTTTTATGTTACAAGCCAAAGGCTCTGGCAAAATGGGCAGATTATTTGCACCTGTCATGTGCATCTGGTTTGTTTTACTCGCTGTACTTGGTGTTGTTAACATTATTAAACAGCCGTCTGTTTTACTAGCCATTAACCCTATGTATGGCATCCAATTGCTTGCTGAATCTGGCTGGCATGGCTTCTTAATTATGGGGGCAGTTGTATTAACTATTACTGGTGCAGAGGCGCTTTATGCTGACATGGGGCATTTTGGCCTTAAACCCATTCGATACGCTTGGTTCGGCTTAGTCTTTCCAGCATTATTACTCAACTATTTTGGTCAAGGTGCTCTTTTAATCACTAACCCAGAGGCCATTTCTAATCCATTTTATTTACTAGCCCCCACATGGGCTTTATATCCCTTACTGATCATATCAACACTTGCCACAGTAATCGCCTCACAAGCCGTTATTTCAGGTGCATTTTCTATGACTAGACAAGCAATCCAACTAGGCTACTGCCCCAGGATGTCGGTATTGCACACCTCAGGTGAAGAAATAGGTCAAGTTTATGTGCCAGCCATTAATTGGTTATTAATGTTGGCAGTGTTTATTTTGGTGTTAACGTTTAAATCCTCGACCGCACTTGCTTCAGCTTATGGCTTAGCCGTAACCGGCACTATGATTTCCACCACCCTATTAGCGTTTATTGTGATTCAAACGATTTGGAAATGGAAAAAGTATAATAGCTATATATTCTTAAGTATTTTTCTGGCTGTCGACTTAATCTTTATTTTTTCAAATAGCTTAAAGATTCCGACAGGAGGTTGGCTACCTCTCGTGGTTGGCACTGTATTATTTCTTGTGATGACCACTTGGATTAAGGGCAGAGCCTTAGTATCTGAACACATGGACGAAAGAAAAGTTTTATTTGAAGACTTAGAAGATAAGGTAAATGTACAAACAAACCGAGTCCCAGGTACCGCGATTTATTTAACCCGAAGCTTGCACGGTGTACCTCTAGTTTTATTACAAAATCTGTCTCATAACCATGTCATGCATCAACGCATGATCGTGCTCTCTATTGTGACCACTAACGAGCCATTTGTAGATGAGAGTCATCGTCTTAAAATTCGTACTTTTGGAGAAAACAAAGGCTTTTATCGCGTCAAACTTTATTATGGTTTTAAAGAAAGTGCAGACGTGCGCCGGGCTTTAGAATTATGTGCGCATAATGGTTTAGAAATAGATACAAAAGACACCTCGTTTTTCATCGGTAGCGAGAAAGTATCTTTCAGAAATAAAAATCCATTCCCAAAATGGCGTCGCGCTTTATTTAGCTACCTATTTCATAACTCATCCAGCGCCATCGAATTCTTTAAAATCCCCGCTGATCAAATCATGGAAATTGGCATCAGGGTAGAGTTATAACGAGTAAACCACGGTCATAGGATGCGCCGACAACGGAGGCGCATCGATCCAGTTTTTAATAAACTCGGGCGTGCCATCCGTAGAACCTGTTTCCACGATGACGTAATAACTAATAATGTCTTTAACCGAGTTAAACAAACGCCCTAACACAGGGGTTTCGTTTTTAACAATCATGTTAAGACCCATAGGATGCGCAGTATTTATAAAACGAAGAAAATAAAACAATAAGCAAATTAAAAGCATTGCCCTTCATAATTGTAACTAAGAAATAAAAAAAACCGCCTAAAGTTACCTAAAGGCGGCAAGTACTTAACGATTTGTATGAAAAACAGACTTAAGCGTGTTGATTATTTTGCCTCTATAAATCTGTAGGGCTAATTTAAAATACTTTTAACATTTATACAGACTCGAAGTGTAACACTGCGTAACATTAAGACTGTTTGTTACAAACTGTTACATTTCAATCACCTACCTTTTTTATATGGATTAATTGAAATTACCGCGAATTGAAAGTATTGTTTTATCTAAACTTTTTATGACTTTCTCACATGCTTCAAATGTAACACTCTGTAACATTTAAATGACTTGTTACAAACTGTTACAATTTAGTGCGATTTGCATAGAAATTACCTGCATAATTCAACAAGAGTTAAACCGATTTAATTAGCCTCTATGATCCAAAGAATTCTTATTGTTGATGATGACGTCCGGCATAGAACCTTGTTATCAGATTATCTTATAACCCAAGGTTTTGAATCACTGGTCGCCTCTAATGCTGTTGAAATGCAGAAACAACTCGAACGCAACCATTTCCATATCATCCTATTGGATATCAATATGCCGGGTGAAGACGGCTTAGCCATTTGCAAAAGGCTGAGATCTGAGGGCGACAAAACCCCTATTATTTTACTGACTGCGCGTACTGAAGTTGTTGATAGGGTACTGGGCTTAGAATTTGGCGCCGATGACTAACTCGCTAAACCCTTTGATTTAAGAGAACTATTGGCCAGAATAAACGCTGTATTACGCCGCACAACTAATTTAACCTTAGATACACATGCAGCGATCGATCTTAAAATACAATTTGGCCCTTTTATTCTCAATGGCAGTGCACGTTGTTTGTTACGCGATGATCAAGTTGTGCCGCTAACTTCTGATGAATTGGCATTGCTCATCACGCTGGCCAGTAAGCCAGGCAAACCCTTCACGCGTTATCAATTGGCAACTAAATTGAATAATAAAGGCAGCGATCATACCCCCGACCAACGTAATATTGATATGTTGGTATCCCGACTACGTAAACGCTTAGAAGAAGACCCAGTATCGACTCGTTATATACACACCCTACGTGGTGTCGGCTATGCTTTTACAAACGAACTTTTTCATGCTTCTGCACTATGAAACCAAAAACATACAAGACATTACTCGACAAAATATGGAGACGCTTCTTCATCTTTTCTTTTCTGATACAACTTTCGATGGGTCTTTTTATTTTTGTTTATGGTGGTCAATTAATGGCAACCCGCATTGGAGCCAATATGGTTACCATTGCAGGTATTATGAATGTAATTTCTCAATATAACGACCCCATTTTAATAGCGCAAGTGCAAGCAGAAGTCACTAAAAATGATAACTATGTAATCAAATCTAACCCAGCCACAACAAATAACGAGACCACCTCTAACCCCTCACTTTTAGTGGCTTACGATAACTCATACAGTAACGCATTGCCTCTATACCCCGCCATGATGACTTTTGGTAAAGTAGTTAATACTTTGTGTAATAATTGCTTTAAGACAAGCTATCAAAACTCCCCGCCTATACTTTGGTTGCAAAATAAACAACCTCCTTATTTTAGTTTAGGAATTACCCTAATCGCCCAACGATTATTTTGGGTATACATGACTGTTTTCATGTTACTAAGTATTTTATCTGCCATTGGTATGCCGTGGTGGGTATCAAAAAAAATTACTCAGCCACTGCTCAAACTAGGTAACCATGCTCGGCTCATCATTTTCAATGAGCGTGAAACGAAGGACATCCATCTTGAGCCAGATGCTTTATTGGAAGTGACTGTTTTAGCAGACGCCTTAAATAAAATGCATGCTGACATCAATAGCTTAATTAAAGACCGAGAGTTGTTTTTAGCCGAGATTTCTCATGATTTACGCACCCCTTTAAGTCGCTTAAATATGGCGGTGCAGATGCAAGATGTTTATATAACTGAGCATGCTGGATCTATTCTAGAAGCTAATCTCTCAAAATATGCTGAGGGTATGCGGACAGATATTAAAGAAATGTCGCAGATCATCAATCAAACCATGGAGCTCGCGCATGTTAATAATGCGTTGAATGAACCTTGGCTTGATGCTGATATCAATGCACTATTAATCGAAATTAAAGCTAAATACCAACGCGCGGGTATTTCTTTAAACCTTGATTTAGATACTACTCTGCTGGCATTGCGCTTTAAACAGACTTCGCTCACGCGCATGCTTTATAATTTAATTGATAATGCTTTGAAGTATGGCAATGGTGAAGTACATATAGTTTC
>CAJADF010000056.1 GCA_903938485.1 uncultured Methylococcaceae bacterium | reverse complement strand
TTAATAACCAACAAAAGCGATGCTTAAATAAATTGTCCTTGTATGCAGAGTAGCAACTTAACTTAACAGCTAGCAAGGTACTCTTTATAACCTTTTCTATTGCGTAACTATGTATGGCAAGAACTATTTACCTACCATATTTTCTGGTATTTCATTTTTGTTGAGTAGTAAATACTAATTAATAACAGTTACTACCAGTTTATATATTATTAGAACCAATAAATATACCTACTTTAAATAGTACACAACTAGAAAGCCTATTGTTTAACAACTTTAGGCTTTTTTTATGGGTGCTATATAAATATATATTCATATATTTATTAGTTTATTTAATAAAATCAATGTAGGTAAAGTAATATGACAACTAATCCAAATAATAAAGTGTATTTAAAAAAACTTAGTATTATTCAGATTAATAGAGTAAAGGAACAAAAAAAACTAGACTATAACTACAATAAGAAAGTGGGAGATCTTCAGGAACAATTTAATATTCAACCATCTCCAAGGGCTACTTCTAACGATCTTAAAGAATTAATAAGTATAATAATTGAAACTGGATGTAATGGGACTAAAGCTATTAAACAGTATGCTTTAGAAACAGGTAAGGATGATTTATGGAGAAAATCAATTGCTAGACAAAGAGCAGGTAAATCATTTAAAAATAGTTTAAGTTGCTACGAAGCTAATCCAGTTATAGTTAAAGTAAAATACAATGGTTTTTATGATGTAAAAGATATAATTAATAATAGTATTACTGGTGCATTAAGAAAGTTATCAAAACAAATTACTCAATCTAATAATAAGGATAAATTAACAAGTGAAAAAGATACGTTAGTAAATCTTCTTACAATAAAAACGGGGGTGTAATAAATTTTGTGTAAATGGCACTTTACTAGATACTGCCACCTTAAAAAAGGAACACAATTATGACCCCAAAAAACACACTCCCTAATGAGTTAATTGATAGTCTATTATCAAATTATAAAGAACCCGAAGATATCCTGGGTGAACATGGCTTATTAAAGCAATTAACTAAAGCGTTGCTTGAAAGAGCATTACAAGCTGAAATGACAGATCATCTTGGTCATTCGAAGCACTCTAGTGTTTCTAATAAGACAGGTAATGCCAGAAATGGCAAAAGTCATAAAACGCTTAAAGGTGACTTTGGGACGCTAGCTATAGAAATCCCAAGGGATCGTGACAGTAGTTTCGAGCCTAAAATAATCCCTAAACATCAAACTCGCTGGACTGGATTTGATGACAAAATTATTTCGCTCTATGCCCGCGGATTAACGATCAGAGAGATACAGCAGCATCTTTTAGAAATATACGGTACAGAGGTCTCTTCCTCATTAATTTCAACTATTACAGATGAAATTGTTGATGAGGTTAAACAATGGCAATCTAGACCTTTAGACTCTATATATCCTATCGTTTATTTAGATTGTATTCATGTCAAAGTAAGAGATTCTGGAACTGTACGCACTAAAGCAGTTTACATCGTTATCGGAATCAATTTAGCGGGGGTGAAGGAAGTATTAGGCTTATGGATTGCACAAACTGAAGGTGCAAAATTTTGGTTGAGTGTTATCACAGAGCTTAAAAACAGAGGGGTACAAGATATCTTTATTGCTTGTGTTGATGGGCTTAAAGGTTTTCCCGAAGCCATTGAAGCCGTTTATCCCGACACTACTGTACAACTTTGTGTTGTACATATGATTCGGCATAGCTTAAATTATGTCTCGTACAAACAGCGAAGAACCGTCGCGACCGATCTTAAACGTATTTATACAGCGACAACCGAAGCGCAAGCTGAACTCGCACTTTGTGAATTTGAAAACAAATGGGATGCCGATTATCCAGTGATTGCAAAATCGTGGCGAAAGAACTGGTCGAGGATTACGCCATTTCTAGACTACCCTTCTGAAATAAGACGAATCATCTATACAACCAATGCCATTGAATCTCTGAATATGAGTTTACGTAAAGTAACAAAGAGTCGTGCCTCTTTTCCTCATGATGAGGCGGTGATGAAGCTATTTTATTTGGCTTTGCGCAATATAAGCCAAAACTGGAGTCGACAGCAAGTGAATCACTGGACAGCCGCTTTAAATAGATTTTCTATTATGTTCGATGACAGAATTAATAATCTTTAACTAAACTCCATTTACACAAAATCTTGGATACCCTCGCACAACATCGTATTAGCTGTCACTAATGACTCAAAGACAAATACTTATCAAGTCAAGTTAAGCTTTAACTCGGCTACCTAAACCTTTCACAATGTTTGTGAAAGCCTTAACTCGCCTTCCTTAACCTTTGACAATGTCTGTTAAAGGTTTAACTCGCCTTCCTAAACCTTTAACAATGTCTGTAAAGGCTTTAACTCAACTTTTTAAGGGTTTCAAAATGCCACTGAAAGCCTTAACTCAACTTGCTAAGGGTTTCACAATGCCGCTGAAAGCCTTAACTCAACTTGCTAAATCTTTAACAATGCCGGTGAAAGCCTTAACTCAATTTGCTAAATCTTTAACAATGCCGGTGAAAACCTTAACTCACCTTGTTAAGGGTTTCGTATTGTCTGTGAAAGCTTTAACTCACATTTTTACTACGCCATCACCTCTTGCCAAACTTGTGCCACTTGCGGACTTAACTCGGCTACTTCTTGTGCATCTATAAGCACACTCTCACCTTGTAAAACCTGCTGGTGGCCGGTATCTCGATAAATACAATAGGCTTTAGTTAATAAATCAGCTTGGGCTTTAGTAAAAAAGCCAACCGCTTTTAGCTTTACTAATAAGCGGACATTATCGGTATAGGTCGTCAACTCAGGATGAGTTGCCGTTTTTGCCAACACCCCAAACTGCACCATAAACTCTATATCAACAATACCGCCAGGGCTGTGCTTTAAGTCAAACTGATTTTGTACTTTAGTTGCTAAGGCAGAGCGCATTTTCTCGCGCATATCTCGCACATCTGTTTTTAAGTTTTCTAAATCTCTGGGCAAACTTAATATGCGAGCCCGAATGGCTTCATAAGCTGTTTTTAAATTTATATCACCGGCTATAAACCGGCCACGCACTAAGGCTTGATGTTCCCATGTCCATGCTTCATCCTGTAAATACTGCGCATAAGTATGAATCTGAGTCACCAATAATCCAGAATTACCATTAGGCCGTAAGCGCATATCCACTTCATACAACACGCCGGATAACAGTTTAGTATCTAAGATATGCCGAACCTTTAGGCCCATGCGCCCATAAAATTGCATACAAGAAATGGGCTTTTCTCCTAGTGTTAATGCATTACCATCGGGGCAATCATAAATAAACACCAAATCTAAATCTGAGCCATAAGCCAATTCGATACCGCCCAACTTACCAAAGCCCAAGACAGCAAAACCTTTATGTGCTAAATCACTGTCAGGTGGCGCACCATGCTTATCAACTAACATTAACCAAGCACTTTCTATCACCTGTGTCACGATGCTTTCTGCAATATAAGTCAGATAATCACTCACCACCATTAGCGGAATCACATCCATAATATCGGCCGCTGCCACTTTTAAAACATGAATATGTTTAAACTGCCGTAAAGCGATCATGATTTGCTCAAGATCTTGCTTATCGATGGTTTTTATTACATTTGCTAAGTGTGAATCTAAATCTACGTTTTTGAGTGGTTCGAACAAAGCTCGAGTATCTAATAACTCATCGAATAATATGGGATACATAGCTAAATAATCACAAACCCAAGTACTCGCAGCCGCTAACTTTAATAACTGAGCTAAGGCATCTGAATTTTCAGCTAATAAGGCTAAATATACATTTCTACCAGCGACTGCTTCAAACAAGCCTAATAAGCGCTTTAAGGTAAGATCTGGATTAGCCACCTTTTGCAAAGCGCTAATGAGTTGTGGCATTAATCTATCTAAAGTTTGTGCACCTTTCGCCGTTAAGCGCCTAATTGTCGGTGCGGTTTTAAACTGCTGAATCGCTAGCAAACTTGCTGCACTATCTTTAAAACCATAGGCCGTTAGATAGGCTTCTAACTCTCCCGTATCAGCTAATCCCGTCCATATTTGGAGACTTTGCTCCTCTTTTATTGCTTGCTTAGATACAGAAAAAACTTGATCAAACACCGCTTGTACGGCGTCACGCATCTTATCTAACTGGGTTTTAAAGGTATCCCAATCTGCATAATCTAAAGAATACGCTAAGCGTTGTTGCCCCTCAAAACTAACCGGTAAATCATGAGTCTGTTGATCTTGATATTCCTGAATATGATTTTCTACGCGGCGCAAAAAACCATAAGCCACCATTAATTGCTCAGCATCTTCCTTAGGTAGCAAGCCTAGCGTGCTTAATTGACTCAACACTTCTAAAATAGGTCTAACTTGCAGACACTTATCGGTACCGCCACGGATTAACTGAAACGCTTGGCCTATAAACTCACATTCGCGAATACCACCCGGCCCTAACTTTACATTCTCCATGCGATCTTTACGAAGCAACTCTTGAGTAATCTGCATTTTTAAAGACCGCAGTTCTTCAAACGCCCCATAATCCAGGTACCGCCGATAGACAAAAGCATTCAACATCGCCATCAGTTGCGCGCCTGCCTTTAAATCACCCGCCACTTGCCGCGCTTTGATCATCGCGTAGCGTTCCCATTCTCGGGCTTGAGTTTGATAATAATTTTCCATGCCCTCAAAACTCATAATCACGGGGCCACTATCTCCAAAAGGCCGTAAACGAATATCCGTGCGAAACACAAAACCATCCACCGTGATTTCATCCAACACCTTGACTAACCGTTGGCAAAGTCGAGTAAAAAATTCGCTATAGCTGGTGACTTTTCTATCCGATAACTCACCATTTTCTGGATAGGAAAAAATCAAATCAATATCAGAAGAATAGTTAAGCTCATAAGCGCCCAACTTACCCATACCTAACACGATAATTTGCTGAGGTGACCCATCCGATAAAATCGGTATACCGCGACGCTCACAAGCTTCTTGATATAAAAATGCTAAAGCGTATTGAATACAAGCATCAGCTAACCAAGACAGCTCGGATAAAGTTTCTGATAAAGGCCCCCAACCCGCTAAATCCCGCCAAGCGATTCTAACCATTTGTTGGCGCCGAAAATATCGCAGTTTTTGCATTAACTCGTCTTCATTTGATACCGATAACTGAGCTAATTTGAGGGTATAATTATTTTGTGGATAGGCCTTAAATAAATCGCCCGTATTGACTAAATCAATCAGTAATTCGGGATATCTGATACAACTATCTGAGACAAATTGACTGGAACCCCAGACCTTGATGAAGCTAGAACTCAGTTCTGCGGATGAAAATAACTCTAAATTTAACTTCTCTAACCGCTGATCCCACTGATCTAAAGCGATTAACACAGTGGTTTTTAAAGCCTCAGGTAATTTATCAATATCAGATTTATCGTAAGCCATGTGCGTCATATAAAAAGAAAGGTATTAGGCAAAACACCATCATACCTAAACTTTTTATAGACAGATATAAGTCTATGTAATCAGTGTAAATATCAAACAACAATACCGATATAAAACCCATTAATTTATGTAGACTTAAATTTAAAAATACCTAAACATCTTTTATTATTTGCGTAAACTGCATGGATTTATTAACTCGGTCTTTAAGTTCTTTGCCAGGTTTAAAATGCAATAACGCATTGGCGGGCAACTGAATTAATTCACCCGTTTTAGGATTTCGGCCAGAACGGACCGCATGATGATGCACGGTAAAAACCCCAAAGCCTCTAACTTCTACACGCTCATTATCAATAGCGGCTTGGCATAAGCCTTCAATAATACAATCTACAAAACTATCTACATCCTTCCTTGAAAAACGCTCTAATTTAATTGTGATAGCATCGATTAATTCTGATTTAGTCATATTTTTCCAGAAAAAACAAAAACGATAAAAGCCAAAACTGCACTCTAAATTAAGGCGGCCGACTCATTTTGGTGCGTGATAGAAACACAAATGTTTAATATCTATTGTGATATGCTCCATCTATAGAGCTTTCTGTATTAATAAAACACACAACCCAGAAGAGACAGCATCTTTTATGCCAGAAATAAAAAAGCGACTTTCCTGCAATAATACTTAAGCATTAAGTGGCGTTTAAGTTAAACACTTTATACTTGTCATGAGTCCTCAGTATAATAGGTCTACAAATCCATAAATACAAATAAGTCAGCAGATTTCTTGATAAAAGATCACCATCAATCATCAATTCATGTCATTTATCCATAAGACTTATTCGAATACGCGCGGTTTTAACCCAATCGCCACAAAAAACACGCCGCGGTTAGTCATGGGTATTGTTTTGGTTTTCGTTGCACTGATACATCTTTTTATTGCGTTTTATCTATTTAAAAAAATTGATATTAAAAAAGTCGAACCCACTTTAGTTATGACAATAGAAATGCAACAACAAACACCCACAACATCACCAACGATAACGACTCCTGTTCCAACGCTACCCAAAGCACCCGAAAAACCAAAACCAGTTAAACCGCCGGTGATTGAAAAAAAAACCACACCGCCTATATCTAGATTAAAAGAACCCGAAGCGACGACCATTGCATCATCACTACCTACGCCTAAACCTGAAATTGTACCCGTAATTAATGCTCCAATGCCTACAACAACGCCGCCGCCCGAAACTAGTGCGCCAACAGTGCCGACAAACAACAATATTGCGACACCCGCAAATTCGGCAGTAAGTTCGGGAGTCATGCCACTGTTTAGAGTACCGCCCGAATATCCCGCATCAGCAACACGAAGACACATTGAGGGATGGGTAAAAATTGAATTTACTGTCAATACTGATGGTACCGTAGATAATGCTGTTGTTATTAGTGCAGAACCCGAAGATATTTTTAATGAAGCCGCATTAACCGCTATAAAGCAATGGAAGTTTAAAGAAAAAATAGTAGACGGGGTTTCAGTGACCCAACGTGCAGTACAAAAACTTCAATTCAAACTCGAACACTAACATTTAATCTCTCTAAATAAGGACGAAAGACATGCTCGACAATATTAGCCCGCAAATCATTATTGATGGAACGCTATACACTTTAATCTTTTTTTCGGTCATCACGTGGACCCTCATTCTATTTAAAAGCTGGGAGTTTATTAAAAATAAACGTGCTAATGTGCGCTTTGAAGAAGCCTTCTGGGACCTCTCTAACTTAACGCAACTCACCACATTACCCGATGATGTTGCTTTAGGATCAGAAGCTCGCTTAGCTTATGTCGGAACTGTTTGGTTAAAGGAACACGAAAAAGCAGCCGGCAAACAACTTAAACACGCTGGCAACGTTAACGATTTATTGGAACAACAACTCCGGGTGCAATTGCAAAAAGAACAACACAAACTTGAGTTTGGCTTAACGCTGTTAGCCAGTATTGGTAGCACATCACCTTTTGTGGGTTTATTTGGTACGGTCTTAGGCATTATGCACGCCATGCACGATATTACAGCCAGTGGCTCAACCAGTTTAGACGTGGTTGCCGGCCCTATTGGTGATGCCTTAATAGCCACTGCTTTTGGTATTGCGGTAGCAGTACCGGCGGTATTAGGCTATAACTTTGCTTTAAGACAATTAAAAATCCAACGCGCCACTATGGAAAATTTTGTTACAGGCTTTATGACCGTCGCTTTGGATAACAAGAATACACAGGACTAAACCATGGCTTTTAAACCTCAAACTGAAGATGAAAATGTCTTAAGCGAGATTAACGTCACCCCTTTAGTAGATGTGATGCTGGTATTGGTAATTATTTTATTAGTCACAGCACCACTACTCACTCAATCGGTACATGTTAATTTACCTAAAACAGCACAAACAACCGCCGATATCCATAAACAACCGTTGCAATTAGGGATTGATGCGCAAGGCGGAATTACTATCAATAAAAATCCAATTGCAGATTTAGCGGCATTAGAAACTAACTTGAAGTCTGAGCTAGAAAAAAGCCCGGATATTGGCGTGCATCTGTATGCGGACAAAGCCGTGGTCTATGAAAAACTAGCGGAAGTCATGGCGACTGTTCAACATGCCGGTATTACAAAAATGGCTTTCGTAACGGTAGAACAATGAGAGTATTGCCCTCGGCTTTAATTAATCTTCATCAGATAAACTAACATCCGAATCAGGTAATAACTTATCTTCATTTAATAATTTATATATCGCCTTGCAACCTTCACAACAAAACACCTTTTCACCTTGAGTTGTTTTAAAAGAGAAAGCAAAAATTTCCACCGGGAGTCCGCAAAGATTGCATTCAATTTTTGTGTCAGTCATATTATTAAGCAAAAGGCCACTAAACCAGCTGATTATACTAACAAAATCTTATTTCAACTACAATGTTGTGGTAAATGCCTTATCAGCTCTCGAAACGAAACAATAATTGGCTTGTATACTTATTATTAGTCAACACAATTAACCCAACTATGAAACAAACTGCAGATATTAAACAATACCATGATGAAATGCGCCAATGGCGTCAGCATTTACATCAGTTTCCAGAAACAGCCTTTGAAGAAACCCAAACAGCTCAGTTTATTGCCGATAAACTCAACAGTTTTGGTCTTGAAGTGCACCAAGGCTTAGGCAAAACTGGTGTGGTTGCAACACTTTCAGCAGGAAACAGTGACAAAAAAATTGCCCTGAGAGCCGATATGGATGCCTTATTCATCCAAGAGCAAAACACCTTTTCGCATAAATCCTGTCACGATGGCAAGATGCACGCCTGTGGTCATGATGGCCATTCTGCCATGTTACTGGGGGCGGCTAAATATCTAGCCAATAATAAATACTTTGACGGTACCGTTTACTTTATTTTTCAGCCGGCTGAAGAAGGCCGAGCGGGCGCACAACAAATGATATCTGATGGCCTATTTGAGCAGTTCCCTGCTAATAGCGTCTTTGGTATGCATAATTTCCCAGATATTCCCGTTGGTCATTTTGCTGTTAAAACAGGCCCTATGATGGCGTCTTTTGATTGTTTTGAAATCACCCTCAGCGGGCAAGCGACTCACGCGGCTATGCCACATTTAGGTAATGATGCTATCTTAGCCGCCGCACAATTAATAAACGCAATTCAAAGTATTGTGAGTCGAAATGTTAATCCAGCAGATGCAGCGGTAGTCAGTATCACTCAAGTACATGCCGGAAATACTTGGAATGCTATTCCAGAAACGGTTGTGTTAAGAGGCACTTTTAGGTGCTTTAGCCATAACGTAAAAACCCTAATTACCGACAAATTAACGCACCTGGTTGAGCATATTTGTAAAGGCTTTGAAGTTAATTCAACGTTAGTTCTTAATCCAGAAAACGCGGGCTATCCAGTTACTTTTAATACCGAGGCAGAAACAGCTACTGCTTTACAAGCAGCGTTAGCTATTGCAGGAATTGAGGGTGTGAATACAAACCCCACGCCAAGCATGGGGTCTGAAGATTTTGCTTTTATGCTTCAAGAAAAACCCGGTTGCTACCTTTGGATAGGTAATGGCTCTTCAGAAAACAGCTGTTTATTGCATAATCCACATTATGACTTTAACGACGCTATTTTAGCTATCGGCGCGGCATATTGGATTAAATTAGTGGAGATTACTTTAGGTTAAGACTTAGGTTCAAACAACATATGAGCCATTTTCTTGGCTTTGGTTTTTAAATACCCTACATTCTCATCATGAGCCACTACTTGCACTGGAATACGCCCCGTGACATTAACACCTAGCTTTGTTAATGAGTCTATTTTTTCTGGATTATTAGTGAGCATTCTAACTGACTTAACTTGCAAACTTTCTAAGATTAAGCCCGCAATATTATATTCACGCTCATCCGCCTGATAACCCAAATGAATATTGGCATCTACTGTATCCATGCCTTGATCTTGTAAGTTATAAGCTTGTAGCTTCTTTAACAAGCCTATTCCTCTACCTTCTTGACGAAGATAAATCAAAACACCATAACCTAAATCCTCAATGAGTTGCAAAGCCATGGCCAATTGCTCACCGCAATCACAACGTCTTGACCCTAAAACATCACCCGTAAAACACTCAGAATGTATACGCACGGGTACTTCATCTTTATTAGCTACATCACCCTTGACCAAAGCCATGTGCTCTTTATTATCTATCGTATTGCTAAAGTAATGTAAGACAAACTCGCCTTGTTCAGTTGGGAGTCTAGTCTGAACTAAATCTTCTACCTGTTCTTTCACGTCTATAAAAATCCAAAATATAGTTTGTATACTATTTTACACGACCGATAAGATTAATGTTGATGAAGCATGATATCTCGCTGTAATATTAAAAAATGAAAATTGAACCCAAAAACCTTATGAACTCAGAAAGTGAATTAATAAGAATACGGTATGACCGAATTGCGCCTTATTTTGAAATAATGGAAGCCATTATGGAAGGCTTGTTTTTTAAGTCTTGGCGGGAAAAACTTTGGTCGAAAGTTGAAGGTCATCACATATTAGAAGTTGGCGTGGGTACGGGTAAAAACTTTGAATATTACCCACCTAGAGCACAAGTCACTGCCATTGATTTTAGCCCAAAAATGCTAAAACAAGCATCCCTAAAAAAAGAAACTAAAGGCATTACTGTTACCTTAGACTTAATGGATATACAATCTTTGGCGTTTGCCGATAATAGTTTTGATACCGTTATTGCTTCTTTTGTATTTTGTTCCGTACCCCACCCCCTTAAAGGCTTAAAAGAACTGTATCGCGTTTGCAAACCAGGTGGGCAAGTTTTGTTACTTGAACATGTAATTAGCACCAATTCCTTGCTAGCTAAAGTCATGAACTTTGTTAACCCTATCGTGCTAAATTTAGTAGGCGCTAATATCAATAGAAACACACTTAGAAATATCAAAGCAGCCGGCTTTGCTTGGGTAATTATTGATCAACAAAGTAGCCATATCTTTAAGCTCATTGAAGCTAGAAAATAAGCGATTAAACGGCTTTCAATTGCTCTGCGATTAAAGCCATTAACTGCTCAGCCAATTGGGTTTTATCTATCATAGGCAAAGATTTATCACCGTCAGCCCAAAACACATGCAAGGCATTTTGGTCACTATCAAATCCACCTTGCTCTTGACCAACCCAATTTGCGGCAATCATATCTAAGTTTTTTCTGGTTAACTTATCACGGGCATACGTTTCAAGATCATGAGTTTCTGCGGCAAAACCCACCGTAAAGGGACAATCATTAAGCGCAGCCACCGCCGCTAAAATATCTTTATTTTTTTGCAAAACTAGCGTCAATTGTTCGGCTTGTTTTTTGATTTTTTCTGGTTGATTTACCACTGGACTATAATCCGCCACAGCCGCAGCACCTATATAGATACTATGAGATACGGCCTTAGACATCACGGCTTGATACATCTGTTCTGCTGTTGTTACTTTAATTAATTCAACACCCACTGGTGCTAATAAAGCGACAGGACCACTGACTAACGTTACCTCTGCCCCAGCATTTAAAGCCGCCTGAGCTAATGCGTAACCCATTTTCCCTGAACTACGATTAGTTAAATAACGAACTGGATCAAATGGCTCACACGTGGGGCCGGCGCTAATTAAAACCTTGTGCCCGGCTAAATAATGATTATCTTTTGAATCCCCAGATTCAGTCTGTGCAAATAATTGCGCACAGATGGCAGTAGGTTCCGTCATCCGACCATAACCCGTTTCACCACAAGCCTGATCACCTTGCTCTGGACCCATGACCTTAACACCATGTCGCAATAACTTCTCTACATTCTCTTGCGTAACCGCCTTATTCCACATCGCTTGATTCATAGCTGGCGCCACGACAACGGGGCAAGTGGCGGCTAAATAAACCGTAGTCAATAAATCATCTGCCAATCCATGCGCCAACTTCGCTAAAATATTTGCCGTCGCTGGCGCAATAAGCAAAACATCTGCCCAACGCGCTAAACTAATATGCCCCATCGCGTTTTCGACATCGGCATCTAACAATTCTGTATGCACTGGATTTCCTGACAAGGCCTGAAAAGTGAGTGGACTGATAAATTGCATAGCGGACTTTGTCATCACCACCTGCACTTGAGCACCCTGCTTTCTTAATAAGCGCACCAATTCAGCTGATTTATAAGCTGCAATACCGCCACTAACACCCAATAAAATACGCTTCAAACTATTACCTTAAACCTATAAAAATCTACTTAATAACAAACACCTAGGACAATACCCACTGTATTTGCTTAGGCAAACACACGGTTTTTAAATCATAATTTGCCATTACAAATTCTCGGGCATTTGTCCCCAAGCGTTGTCTTGTTTCTTCGTCATCTAATAATTCACAAACCTGATCGGTTAAAGCTTTTATATCAAAAAAACCCACTAATCGACCATTAACATCCTGCTCAATCACTTCTTGCAATGGCGGTGTATCACTAGCAACAATGGTACAACCTGCACTCATCGCTTCCAATAAACTCCAGCTCAACACAAAAGGATAGGTTAAATAAACATGTACAGTGGATAGCTGTAACAGAGATACAAAAACAGGATAAGCCACTTTACCCAAAAAATGTACGCGTTGCCAATCATTATCATTGATTAAAGGGCGAACTTCTTTAGCAAATATTTCTTTCCAAGATTGATCAGAATCTGGCTTCATACTGTAACTCACATCATCCCCTCCTACGATTAACACCAGCGCATTGGGACGACGTTTAAGTAACTCAGGTAATGCACGCATAAAAACATGATAACCACGCAAGGGCTCTAAATTACGATTAAAAAAAGTAATTACTTCATCTGACTTGGTTAACTCACGTGTGCCACTCGCATTATTCAAATTAAGACTGACAGCAGCATTAGGCGTCACAGCATCAGTATCTATCCCATCATGGATAACCGTAATTTTTCTTCTGAATAGTTCAGGAAAAGTACTAGCTTGCCAATTAGTCGGAGAAATACCCTCGTCTGCTATTTCAAAATGTAATAGATTATTAGCATTTTTAAGTCTTACTCTACACGCTATATCCTGATCATTTTTTTCGAACTCAGGATCAAAACCAACGTCGGCGCCTTTAGCGTGATAATAAAATTCACTATAAATCTTTAGCTTAGCATTAGGCCAAACATCCTTAATAAAGAGACTTTCACCCCAACCAGGGTGCGCAATAATAATATCGGGATAAAAACCGGCTTCGCGCATTTTTATAGCGGCCCTAAAGCAAGCCTCACCCCGCAAAGTTTTAGTTTCAAAATCGCTGGCCCAGGGATGCACATTGGGCGTTGAACCTTTTTGACTAGAATAAGAGACTAACTTCACTCCCATCCATTCATTTGCACCCATGTCCCGCATCGCCATTGCAACGACTGTATGCTTAGGATCGGCGGCTAAAGCAGGCGCCAAATGCTTAAATTGTCCAGGAAAGTTCTGATGGATAAATAAGATATTCATATAAGGCGAGATACTATATAAAGTTAAATATTAAGTGATTAAATCATACTTGAAGCCATTTAGGCACTCTATTGTATTAAAAATTAACAGTACAACTTGTTTATGAAAAAAACAGAATTGACAGTTATACTTAAGTGAAGAAACCTTACCGTAGCTACTTACAAATAACTTATGCAAAAATTTCTTCATGTGGGTTGTGGGCCAAAACACAAAGCCCAAACAACGACCGGATTTAACACCGATGCATGGGCAGAAGTCCGTTTTGACATTGATGAATCTGTTAAACCGGATGTTATAGGCACCATGACAAACATGCAAGCCGTTGCAAGTGAGTCAATGGATGCCGTGTTCTCTAGCCATAATATAGAACATTTATACCCACACGACGTTCCTGTGGCATTAGCAGAGTTTTTTCGAGTATTAAACTCAAGCGGTATTGTGGTTATTACCTGCCCTGATTTACAGTCAGTAAGTGCATTAATCGCTGACAACAAATTAACTGAGCCGGCCTATCAATCGCCCGCTGGCCCAATTAGTCCTCTAGATATTTTGTATGGTCATCGAGCCGCAATGCAAAGAGGCAATTTATATATGGCTCATCGTTGTGGCTTCACCAGAGATGTTTTACATGGCACACTTAAACAAGCGGGCTTTGCCTCAGTTATTGCTTTATCCAGACCTCAATATTTCGACTTATGGGCCATTGCAAGTAAACAACCCTTAACAGAACCAGAATTAATAGATTTACTTAAAACCCACGGCCTAAATTAAAAATAACTAAACAAACTCACCCGCTATATTCACTGTTAAAAACTGTTGTATTTGCTCCGACTCTTTAAAGTTACCATAAGCTAACAACAGTTTAATATAAGCCGACTCTATCGACATATTCCAGAGCATTTCTGCTCCTCTTTCTAATAACACTTGGGTACTCTGGTAGGCCGATGTTGATTTAATGGCAGGTGCTAAATACACTTTTACACCTCGCTGGGCACAGTGCTCTAAAAAGCTGACTAAAGAATATGGGTCGCCCCATTCATTAGAGGCACAAGCGGTGCCTGAATGATATAAATCATGTAAAACCACATCGCCTTGCACCAGTTTAATAGTCGCATAATTTAAACCGGGATAAGGCTTTAACATGATAATTCTTTCGGAAAAGTTAGCTGACAATCTAATACCCGATTCTACCGGCAAACTTGCATCCAACTGCGTAAACACCTGATTGTCATAGTGCATAAAAGGTTTGTTTTGCACACTATAAAAATCACCGGTTAACTGTAAAGAACACGTTAAACGCGCAGCATGATGCACTTGCATCGTTTGGTTTTGATTAGCATAAGGTACAAACACACCCGCCCGAATATTTTGGCGAATAAAATCTACCGCACATCTAAAATTAGATAAGCCATTGGCTCTAGCATCATCTAAAGAATAATCACTCGACACTAATAACATCGGCACTTTAAGCGCATTAAAATAATAGCTTAAAGCGGCTGCCGTATAGGCTAAGGTGTCGGTACCATGCGTAATAATAATGCCATCATAACTGGCTAAATTTTGTGATTCGATAGCATTAATCAATATCTGCCAAGCCGCTGGCGCCATATTCTCACTGAGAATGTGCAAAGGCTGTAAAGTAGTAAACTGTATATCTTGAGCCTGAGGATCAGCGTCTTTAAACTGTTGTAACAGTTTAAATGCTTGCGTATTTGCGGTATTAATAACACCTGCAGAGACTGTAGAGCCTATGGTGCCACCTGTAAATATAACCAAAACCTGTTTCATAGATAGTATGATATTCAAATTGTTAATTCTTGCTAACTATTAAAACACTCTGCTCTAAAAAATGAAAATATCACTGATTGTTGCAATGGCAACCAATAGAGCCATTGGCCTAGATAACAAAATGCCTTGGCATTTATCAGCCGATTTAAAAAAGTTTAAAGCCATCACCATGGGCTCTCCGATTGTAATGGGTAGAAAAACCTATGAATCCATCGGCAGACCCTTACCTGGCCGCAGTAACATCATCATCAGCCGAAATTTAGACTATCAACAGACTGACTGCTTAGTTTTTAATGATATTAAAACTGCCATAACAACGAGTAGTAAAGACGCTGAAGAAATCTTTATTATTGGCGGTGCAGAACTTTATAAAGCCACTTTGCCACTCGCTGATAATCTGTATTTAACCTTAATCAACCAAGAATTTACTGGTGATACATTCTTTCCCGAGATCGATTTTAAGGCATGGTCAGAAGTATCAAGAGAAGACATCTCTGATGACCCATCTGTTAATTTTAGCTATAGTTTTTTAAAACTTAGCAGGACAAACTAGCACAAAACCCGCAAAAACTCACAAGAACCCCCTGAAAACGGTTAAAATACCCCGATTTATGATCACCTTGTAAAAGCAACAGCTTGGTAGCCGCATGCAAACGAAATATAACACTGATGACTTGAGAATTTGTGGAATGAAAGAAGTGATTCCACCGGTCCAAGTTCATGATGAAATGCCCCTCAGCAACACAGCCGCAGAAACAACGCTTAAGGCAAGATCAGAAATTCATGAGCTACTCAGCGGTAATGATGACAGATTATTAGTCGTCATTGGCCCTTGCTCAATTCACGATACTAAAGCCGCGCTTGACTATGCTCAACGCTTAAAAGCCATTAAAGACGAACTAGAAGCAGACTTAGTTATCGTCATGCGAGTTTACTTTGAAAAACCTCGCACCACTGTCGGCTGGAAAGGCTTAATTAATGATCCTGATTTAGATTCTAGTTTTAACATCAATAAAGGCTTACGCCTAGCCAGACAAGTGCTACTTGATATTACAAACTTGGGCGTACCCGCTGCCACAGAATATCTAGACTTAATCTCACCCCAATATATTTCTGACCTTATCGCTTGGGGCGCTATTGGTGCGCGCACTACAGAAAGCCAAGGCCATAGAGAATTAGCCTCTGGGGTTTCTTGCCCAATTGGTTTTAAAAACTCTACCGATGGCACTATCAAAATTGCTATTGATGCGATTAGAGCGGCCATGAGCCCGCATCACTTTTTATCGCTCACTAAAGCGGGTCACTCTGCCATCTTCTCAACTACTGGCAATGAAGATGTACATATCATCTTAAGAGGTGGCAATGGCCGGCCTAATTATGATGAAGTGAGTGTTGAACAAGTGGCAGAAGGCTTAGTGGCTGCAAATTTAAAAGCGAATATCATGATTGATTTTAGCCATGCAAACAGCTTAAAACAATGCCAACGCCAACTGATAGTTGGGCAAGATGTGTGTGGTCAAATTGCGAATGGTGACCACAGAATTATGGGCGTTATGATAGAAAGTCATTTAAAAAGCGGTAGCCAAGAAGTCATTGAAGGCCAACCTTTGGTTTATGGACAAAGTATTACTGATGGCTGTATCTCTTGGGAAGACACTGATCCTTTGTTACGCAAATTAGCCGCTGCAGTTAAAACACGCAGAGAAAACAGCACTAAAGAGGGCGCAAATTAATGAATGTTTATGTTAATGGTGAAGAAAAAAACTACCCAGATAACAGCTCTGTTGCTGCGGTTGTTGACGCCATGGGCTTAACGGGCAAAAAAATTGCCATTGAGTTAAATAAAGAAATCCTACCTTTTCAGAACTACGCAACCCAACAATTGCAAGCAGGTGATTGTTTAGAAGTTGTGCATGCCATTGGTGGCGGCCAAGATGATTCTTTTGTGCTTGCAGGCAAAACCTATCACTCAAGATTGTTAGTGGGCACAGGTAAATATAAAGATTTAGAAGAAACTCGCTTAGCGATAGCTGCGAGTGGCGCCCAAATTGTCACCGTCGCTATTCGTCGAACTAACATTGGCCAAAACCCAGGTGAACCCAATTTATTAGATGTTATCTCACCTGATAAATACACCATCTTACCTAACACAGCCGGCTGTTATACTGCTGAAGATGCCATTAGAACGTGTCGCTTAGGAAGAGAATTATTGGGCGGTCATAATCTAGTTAAATTAGAAGTTTTAGCGGATCAAAAAACTTTATTTCCAGATGTAGAAGAAACCTATGCCGCTGCTAAATTATTAGTAAAAGATGGTTTTGACGTGATGGTTTATACCAACGACGATCCTATTGCCGCTAAAAAATTAGAAGATATTGGTTGTGTCGCTGTTATGCCATTAGCTGCACCGATTGGTTCTGGCTTAGGTATTCGTAATCCGTATAACATCTTAACGATTATTGAAAACGCCAATGTGCCTATCTTAGTAGATGCAGGGGTTGGTACTGCATCAGATGCGGCGATTGCTATGGAATTGGGTTGTGCCGGCGTATTAATGAATACTGCGATTGCAGAAGCTAAAAATCCTATATTGATGGCCTCTGCTATGCGTAAAGGTATTGAAGCTGGTCGTGAAGCTTTCTTAGCTGGCCGAATGCCCAGAAAACGTTTTGCCTCTGCATCTTCACCGATTGACGGTTTGTTCTTTTAAAATCAATGACTGAAGAAGCACAATCTCTACCACAAAGAATCCGCAGTTTTATTCGTAGACAAGGCCGGTTAACTCCCGGCCAGCAATATGCTATTGATAATCACTGGGCAACTTATTGCTTAGATCCTAAAACGGATTATAACTTTACCGAAGTCTTTGGCCGTGAAGCGCCCTTATTTATGGAAATAGGCTTTGGTAACGGCGATAGCTTAGCCAAAATGGCAGCCGCTAATCCAGACAAGGATTATATTGGCATAGAAGTACATACTCCCGGCGTAGGACATCTCTTGATGTTATTGCACGAGCAAGATATTTCTAATGTCAGAATCTATTGCCACGATGCTATCGAAGTTTTAGAAAACAAATTGCCCGACCATAGTTTAGCCGGCTTGCATTTGTTTTTTCCGGACCCTTGGCATAAAAAGAAACATCATAAAAGACGTATCGTTAGACCCAGTTTTGTTGAACTTTTAGATAAAAAACTAAAAGTGGGCGGTTATTTTCATGCTGCAACCGATTGGGAAAACTATGCCGAATGGATCTTAGATATTTTATCTGCCCATAAAGGTTTAGCAAATACTAGCCCCACTCAAGATTATTGCCCCTGCCCAGACTACCGCCCACTCACTAAATTTGAGCAACGCGGCATCCGCTTAGGCCATGGCGTTTGGGATATTATCTTTAGTAAGGTTTAAAACTTAAACCCGGTAATACCTCGACGAGAATCGTATTCTGCGGATAATGACCAGGTCTTATCCGCCGGAAAATATCCTAAGCCACCACCTATAGCCCCATAACCAACGACATAAGACGTAGCACTCGTTGTAACAAGGCTAACTCCTAACAACAGCATTGATAAAATTTTAATCGTCATAATCACTCTCGCTCTTAAATAAGTTTTAATTTAATAAAAAACTTGATATGAGACCTTTGCACGAATCCAGTCAAAGTCAGCTATAAATGAGATAATACGCACAACATAAATGACTCTCAAAGGTATTTAAATGGCGTGGAAAAATCTAGAACAAACAACACTTGTTGATGCGATGCTGATTGAGCA
>CAJADF010000055.1 GCA_903938485.1 uncultured Methylococcaceae bacterium | reverse complement strand
CGTGTTTGCGCCTTATACCGGCATTAAAACCAATCTACTGTTTTTTACCAAAGGCACACCGACGCAACAGGTCTGGTTTTATGAGCATCCTTATCCTGCAGGGGTGAAAAGTTATAACAAAACCAAACCGATGAAGATTGAAGAGTTTGTAGCCGAAGCCGATTGGTGGGGTCATGAAGCGGATAACTTTAACAGCCGTGTCGAAAATCAATACGCTTGGAAGATGAGTATTGAGGATATTAAAGCCCGTAATTACAATCTTGATTGCAAGAATCCGCATGTGGGCGAGCAAGAGATTCATGATCCTGAAGTGTTGTTGGCGCAGTATCAAACCCTGCAAGCCGATATTGCCGATTTGCGAAACCAGTTGAAAACCATTCTTGCCGAAGCCTTGGAGAGACAGGCGTGAGTATTGAACAGTTAATCACTGAACATCTAGATATTTGGACGGCGGCGGATACTGAAAAAAAGTCAGGCCGTGGAAGAAGTTCTGGAAGTGCTGGCAATGTGTATGGCATTAAGAAACTGCGTGAGTTGATTTTGGAATTGGCGGTGCGTGGTAAGTTGGTGCCGCAAGATGACAGTGATGAGCCTGCTAGTGAGCTGTTGAAGAGGATAGCCGCTGAAAAAGCTAAGTTGGTGGCTGAGGGTAAGATTAAGAAGAGTAAGCCATTGGCAGAGATAACGGATGATGAAAAGCCTTTTGAATTGCCGGTGGGGTGGGAGTGGAGTCGATTAGGCCAGATTGGCGTTGTTAGTTCTAGTAGTCGGATTCATCAAAAAGATTGGACAGACTCAGGCATTCCATTTTATCGAGCCAGAGAAATAGTCATATTATCGAAATTGGGTCATGTGGATAATGAACTATTTATCACTCAAGAATTATTTAAAACACTAACTAATAATGGAATAATTCCTGAGCATGATGATTTAATGATAACCGGCGTAGGTACAATTGGTGTTCCTTATATAGTTAAAAAAACGGATAAATTTTATTTTAAAGATGCAAGTGTACTTATTTTCAAGAACCACTTTAAACTTTTTACTGGGTACATATATAACTTTTTAATATCACCATATTGGATTAATAAGATACATTCAGAAAGTATGGGTACAACCGTACATACACTTACTATAGTAAGAGCAAATGAAGTTCTTGTGTCTATTCCACCAATCGCAGAACAACACCGTATCGTCGCCAAAGTCGATGAACTCATGGCACTCTGCGATCAATTAGAAAACCAACATAATAACGCCGCCGAAGCCCACGAAAAACTCGTCACTCATCTGCTCGGCACACTCACACAATCACAAAATGCCGAAGACTTTAACACCCATTGGCAACGTATCTCTGAGCATTTCGATACCCTGTTTACGACTGAAGCCAGCATCGACGCACTAAAACAAACTCTGCTACAACTCGCTGTCATGGGTAAATTGGTACCTCAAGATCCCAATGATGAACCCGCCAGTGAATTGCTTAAAGATATTGTTAAAACCAAAGATCAATTGATAAAGACAAAAAAATATCAAAAGACGGGGAAACTTAAACAAAAAGAGTTTAAAGTAAATTATCCTGAAAGTTGGGCCGTAGTTCAAACAGGTGAAGTTTGCCCATCAGTTGTTCCAAGCCGAGATAAGCCTAAGTCTTTCTCAGGTGATATTCCGTGGATAACACTCCCGTCTTTTCCATCAGATGGATGGTATTTAGATACTAGCACTCTTGATTTAGGATTAACTTTAGAGGAAGCCTCTGAATATACCGCAAGAATAATACCTGAAAGCAGTGTATTAATGAGTTGTGTTGGACGATTTGGACTAACAGCCATTAATCAAATACCCGTAATACCAAATCAACAAATTCATGCATTCATTATAATAAGTGGCTTAGTACCAGAATTTTTGTGCATTGTAATTCAAGCGGTAGTAAAACAAATGGAAGATATGGCAACATCGACTACTATTCCTTATTTGAATAAATCAAACTGTGAAAGCATCGAGTTCGGTTTACCGCCCTTTCTTGAACAAACTAGAATCGTTGCTAAAGTCGATGAGCTCATGGCAGCCTGTGACCAACTGAAATCTCAAATCACTTCAGCTAATCAGTTACAGCAAAAACTAGCTAATGTCGTAGTTGAAAACACAATTTACGAATGATATTTTATTTTCCTGTTATCAAACGCTGGCATCGTTCCTTCAAGGACATCAACCACTTTTTTATTTATGATTCTGCATTCAATAGCACCAGGTGTGTATGTAATACTATGACCATTTTTTCTATCAAACTCACAGTGAATTATTTGCTCTGCATCACAGACAACTGCTAAATTAGGGTTATGTGTAACCATTATAATTTGACGTCTTTGCTTGGCTTCATTAAGAACTGGAACGAGTAGGCTTACAATAGTTTCGTTATCTAAATTTTCTTCTGGTTGATCTAGAATGATTGGTGTATTCCCTTTATCTACCAAAAGATAGAAGATTAAAAGTAATGCTCCACGTTGACCGGGTGAAAGTTGTTCAATTTTGGCATCTTGAAACATTAGAGTATATCTAGGCTCGAGATATTCTAAACCAAATAATAAATCATAAACTTCATTTGCTGATCGGCCTTTTCGTAAGATTGACGTGATTCCAATCTGTCCATTTGAAGAATTCTCGAGTTTAGTATGTAGTGCCGTTACGAAATCAAGTAGAGCTTGTTTATCATTGAGATTATGTCTGTCTATAAGATCTTTTATAACTGATAAACTCGCCGAATCTCCTCTAAACTCACCTGAAAGCTGCTTAACTAAAGCAAATAATTTGTCATAAATTTGTTCCGTAGTGCTATTTAGTTGCGCGATAAATTGTAACTTATACTCATCACGGATTAGACCATTATCTTGGATAAGTTGCTGCACGGGTTGAAAGAGAGTTTCTCGACTAAATTTCTGTTCATTAAGCAAATTATAAATCTGTGCGGTAATGTCTAAGCGCGCAGTTTGTAAATGAGTTCTTTGCTCTGGTAAAAGCTCGAGTTGTTTTTTACGGTACTTTAATCCGCATAAGCTGTCTGGTTGATCATCGGTGCCTAAAAGTTTAGTTTTTTGTTCCTCCCAGTCTTTTAGTCTCTCCATATACTGTTGATGAGCTTGTTGTGGCCCATTAAGTTGGTTGTTTAGAGGAACGCGTCTCTCAATTAAAGATTGTTCGAGATCATTAATTTCTTGGCTTTCTTTCTTAATATCCTCTTCACGGCTTAATATTGTATTGTCAATTAGAGTAATTGGCTGTTCATTAATATTAAATTCAATAAGTGCATTACTTTCCAAGCCAAGTGATTGTATGTCTTCATTGAAATCGGTAATAAACTGTTGGATACTTCGCTTAACAACATCAATCCCATCTTTAATGTTACGACTAGATTTTTTCTTAGCGGATAACTTAGTTAATTCCTCTTGGTTTTCTTGCTTTTTCGTTTTAATCTTTTCTAGTTCTGTCGCGATTTCGATAAGATCTTTTGACGCTTGTTGTTGCTCTTCCGAGAGCACGCCAGTTGGTTGAGCAATTTCTTCAGGTTTTATTTTATTATGCTCATCAAAAAGCCTTTGTTTCTGAATAATTAACTCTTCGATTTCTTTTCGAGTATTAGGTAACATTTGGTTTTCAATTGATTCAATTTGATAATTGATAGTATGTAATTCACCTCTCAATCCAATAAATCGATTTCTTAAAAGACGTTCTTGTTGTTCAATAAGTTGCTCAAAGTCGAAAGCACCAAGGCGGATAGTATCGTCAGCATGAGAGAATATTACTGAGCGCAGTTCTTTTTCGAACGTATCTGAGTGACCTGATACATGGGCATTACACAATCCTTCAAAATGACCTTGTGGAATATATTTAACAAATTCAACATTTTCTGTTGCAGGATTTTCATTAAGGTCTTTCTCCAATATCTGCCCATCAGCCCATGTAAGTTGAGCTGAAAAATGTTTTGCTGGCTCTCCCGTTTTTCCTCTAAAGCGATTCTCTTTTAAAAAAGAAAAATGATGGCTTTGTTTTGAATTACCTAATAAAGCAACTATATCTGCCAATGCGCTCTTACCACTCCCCTTATTGCCAATAATCGCTATCAAATCTGGATTTAAATCTAATTCTGTACGATCTAACCACTGATCAGGTAATGTCGAGTTATTACGTTTGTAAATTTTTAATTTATCAATAAAAAGACTTTTATTATCATTAAGTAATTTTTTCTTGAGTGGTTGTTCACCAATAAATGAGCGCTTTGCAGGTTCTTTAATAGCCTGTTGCAAGCCTTCAAAGGTTGGATTCGCTTTAATCCAAGTAGCTTTTCCTGAAGGGTAGTCGCCATAACCTCGCTTTTCATTATTACCGATCTCCCCGATAAAACGGTGCGCATCACTTCCTGATACTGCTAATCTCGGCGTATTATTGAGTGCCGTTTGAAACTCATTAATCCAACTTTTATTCTTTTCGTTTTTTATCCCTGAAAATGCTTCCCACAAATCTATTTTTCTGGTTTCAAAAATTGGAGAAGATTTAAATAACCCTAATACATATGCATAGTGTTCATTTCTATTTATGCTAGTTAGTCCATCACTGGTATCAAAAGGTATAAATCCAATAGCTTGATTATTTTTAACTTTAGCGATAGCTTTCTTGTAGCTTTCACAGTTAAGTTCAGCCATTATTGAGCCGGCTTTAAGAGCATCTTCATTATTTTTATTTAGGTTGTCAGAAGTCAAACCATGATGAGTCAACTTCTCTGCTGAAACAAAACGAGCATAATCTATTAAAGCGTTATTTGATAGATTTCTTGGATCTTCACCAGGGAATTCTAGCTTTAAATTAGATTTAAAATCAATTAGTTCCTGGTCATCAATGTTATCTGAAAATAAAACATGAGCATTTAAACGGCCATTCATCGGAGCCATCAAGCGTAATTCGATACCTGGAAAAACGGTTTTTTCCAGTGTAGGTGAATCGGGTTGCGATAAGCGATGTTTTAGTGCAAACCAACCATCAAAAGTCCAATAATCCATAATGGCAAACACTGCAGGTTCGGCAGCATTTAGAGCACGGATCATTTCATCAACTAAGCTCGCGTTATTTGGTGAGCATGGATCAGAATTAAATTTTTGACCTTCCCAATGAAAAGACGCAGGTGTATGAATGTGAAGATCCCATTTGCGCCATTCCGATCCACGAGAAAATTTTATATTCATGATATATTTCTAATTTTAAGATTATCGTTAATCAATATCATGTAATACTGTTTGTATTGATTCATTATTTTGCTCTATAAAACTGTCCGTTGAGTAAAACGCTTAAGAAGCTCTTGAACAGCATCGATCAGTATTAATTCCGCTTCTTTTATATCAATATCAAGATTATCACTTCTTTGAATGGTAACGCTAATCTTACAATCAATTTCATTATTTTTATCTGATTTCTCATACCTCTCATTCAATTCTAAACAAGCTTTACTAGGGTTGTTCGGGTCAATATGAATTCTTTGCATGTTAAATGGCCTGTTGAATTAAATAACTTAATAAGATCTTTGCATAGGTTCAAAAAACATGGCCCAATAATATTCTGCTGCACCTTGATTTGTAAGTGACTTTTTAGTCTGGCTTGAAAATGACATATTCATTGGTTCCAATCCAAGTATATTGCCATTATTTTTTATGCTCAAGGTTTCATTATAAGTATTTCTCTGTCCAAGCCCAGAGCTACTATAGATTATTGATGAGGCGCCACCTCTTGAGCCATATAAATTATTATCGAGCCAAATTCCACACTTGGAAATTTGATTGCCATTCTTGTATATAGTAGCTTCAAATGAACGTGCATCGATTCTTTGAAATAAAGAACTCACTACATTGAGATTGCGTTCGTTAAGCTCCTTAAGCGAACCCTCGAAAAAACTAGCTAAATAATCAAAAGCTTCAACAACATAAAGATCCTTGTCGTGATCGGTAAAAACTTTAGGTATGGCTAGATTACTTGATCGTGGCAATATATTATTTTGTCCTGTTAAGTCAGAAATACCATTGTTACCAGATGAAATGTTCGAGTTTGTATGATCTAAAGTTGATCGATTACCTTGACTCGCAAGTCGTTTGGCTACGGTGTCTATATTTTGGGTAATTTCAAGGAATGCATCATCCAAACTGGGATACCTCTCGACAGGTTTACCTTCTCTGGTAGCGGCTTGTAACTTACCAAAAGGTAACGATTGCCATAGACATGAACGTAGAATCACAGGAATAACCACCGCTTCATTAAGCTCATGACGATCTAAAGCCAGTTTCATTTCAATCCCCATACAATAGTCTGAAGCAATAAAATCAGAGCTGACTAAAAGCAGTATGATATCCGCCTGGCGTAACTCATTATCTATCTGATTCGCCCACTCTTGACCGGCTAAAATCCTCCTATCGTGCCAAGACTCTACAATCCCCTGATGCTGTAAACTCATTAAATGCTTTTGAAGCTCATCACGATATTTGTCATCTGCATGGGAATAGGAAAAGAATATTTTAATCATGTATTTTATTCGCTAAAAAATTATTGTTTGGATAAGTTACAATATTAATCCAACTTTGCACTGATACTCGGTGTATATTGCTGGTAGTTGCATATTTGTAAGACTCTGAATAATTCCAATGCTTTTAAGGGTTACACCTTTTCAGCAATCGTTGATTTCTAATTATCGCGTTACGGATTATTTTGCTCACAACATTTTGTACAAGCAGAATAAGCTGTATAATTAATCAGCTTATGAAAGTTACTTAGTTGACCTAGCACATATTTTTATCTTGTGCCTTTATGTGAAATGAAGGGAGTTCTGAAATTTCCACTAAATTTATTGGTTATCATGGTACAAGCGGAGAAAATGCTAATTCAATCATAGATCAAGGCTTTATACCTAGTAAAAATCACGATGATTGGATAGGACATGGCGTTTATTTTTTTATCAATGGTATTTCTTGTCCTAAAAATAATGCCGAAGAGTGGGCTAAAAATCAGGCTTGGGATAACGATAAAAAATGCCATAAATATAAGACATATAGTGTTATTCAAGCTGAAGTCGATGTGCAAAATTCAAGGTTACTTGATTTAACGACCACAGATGGTCTTATAGTTTTCAATACTATTAGAGAACTACTTATAAACGAACTTCAAAAACATTTTTTTGTGCGTGACAGAGATAAAAATGACGATGATCAAAAGATATGCAATCAAGCGATTAGCCATCTAAAATTAGAGCTATTAATTAGTCATCTTTATATAAAAAATCGGACGCAGAGAATTAAAAATATAGTTTCAAAAATCCCTAATACAACTGTTATGTTGCTTGTGAAACCTGAGTTGTGTGATATTTCTTTAATAAAACAGGTTAAAACTGGAGTCATAAAATGAACACTTACCTTAAAGCAATGATGGATGAGGCAATAGCATCAATTAAAGCTTTAACCGTTGATGAGCTTGAAAAAGAATTTAAAGCATTTGGAATAGATGTTGTCAGAAAACAAGAAGTATACGAACCACTTGATTTTATATGCTTAAGCAGTGATCAATTTAATTCAATATCGTTTTCTATAGAAGCTAAAACTCCTGTTGAAGTAGAAAAGTTTACTTCTTCTGGAATTGCTCAAGTCAGTTCAGCAAATGATGAATCTTATTGTGTTGATGAATACAGTTACAAATTTGCAGCATGAACCAAATTAGAATAGCATCATTTAAAACCGAATATATTAACTTGGTACAAAATGAATCCGCAAAAAATAATTTTGAGTTAGGTCTTGAGACTGGCTTTTCTGAAGATGATTTAAAATCCTTCAGAATAAAGTTCAAGGCAGTCATTTCTTCTAAAGAGGGATATGATTTAACTGTTGAATACAGTTCATTTTTTGAAACTGATGAAGATATAAATGAAAGTTTTAAAAAATCAAATTTCGTTACTATTAATGCTCCGGCTATTGCTTATCCATTTTTGAGAAGTTTTATTTCAATTATTACGCTTAATGCGGGTTATGAACCAATACTAATACCTACTATTAATTTTCAAGCGCTGGCACAGAAAAATCATCCTTCTTCTGTTGAAAGTATGTAGAAAATACTGAAAAAAGAATTAAATCTTTCACTTTCCAGTCACTTATAAGAACAATACCTTATCTTTTAATAAATCGACAGCAAATACACATGCTTTAATTGTCTTTTAAATTCGCTCATTCTGTTTATTAAATTTAAGTGTAAGAAAAGACGAAGTAATTAATTTAAATAATTCGATTGCACTTAATCTTTATTATTTATTTACTAATCAATATGTTAAAATATCCAATCAAGCTATTAAATCAATTTCTGATTAATTAATTCCCCATGCGCATGCCATCGACCCGAAAATAGATTGCGTCTTTAAAGCTTTATTAGGCTCAGAAGAGAATCGCAACCTTTTGATTCATTTTCTTAATGCCTTTTTAGCGCAGGATTTAGCAGAACCTTTAGTGTGGGTTGATATTCTTAACCCTTATAATGACAAAGAGTTTCTCAGTGACAAGCTGAGTATCGTTGATGTTAAAGCCCGAGATAGTCAAGATCTGCTTTATCAAATTGAAATCCAACTAACCAGTTACGCGCATTTACCGGCTCGAATTATTTACAACTGGGCGGACATTTACAGTCAGCAACTTAAAAGTGGTCAAGAATATCTACAGCTTAGGCCGACTTATTCGATTTGGTTACTGGCAGAAAATCTATTTGTCGATGATAATGCCTATGTGCATCATTATAAAATGCGTGATGAACAAGGTCAGACATTAACGCCACACGGTGGCATTTGGTTGTTAGAATTAAAAAAGTTTAATGCAATTCAAGTTGAAACAGAAGACCAACGTTGGTTAAAATTCTTTAAAGACGGTGAACGTTTAAATGATGAAGCCTTACCCGATTGGATGATTACTCAGGAGATGAAGCAAGCCATGAGCACTTTAAGTACGTTTTCAGAAAAAGATCAGCAATATTATCAATACCAAGCCCGCCAAGAATACTTGCGTGAACAACGCACTATTCAATCTGAGTTGGAGTTGGCCAATAAGCGAGAAGCTTTAGCTTTAAATGAAAAGAAAGTAGCTTTACAGGAAATGAATTTAGCCTTAGCAGAGATTGAGCGTTTAAAAGCATTATTGGCACAGAAAGAATAACGTATTTATATAAGTTTTACCGTTATAATCATATTCTGAAGTGATTCAAAATCAATGCGCTATTGAATGTTTCATTTATAATTCTGAATAATGTATTTCTTTAATGGGCTAATTTTATGCAAGTAACTTTAAATGTACCTGATAATCTTCCGCAAGCGATTATTCAGCAACGTATTGCAGAATTTGAAGAAACGCTAAATACCCTCGCACCCAATTCTAAAGAACAAAAAAAGCAAGCCATGATGCAGTTGATAAAGAAATGTGCTGCATTACCTACGCTTGATGATCGTAGCCCTGAAGAAATTTTAGGGTATCAGCAAAATAATATTGGTATTTGGGACGAACAATAATGGTTTTAGACTCGTCTGTAATCATAGCAATATTACTTGCTGAATCAGACGCAGAAATTTATTCACAATCTATTATTGATACTGAAAACACCTTTATAAGTGCAGTCAGTATTCTTGAAGCATCAATGGTTATTGAGTACAAAAAAGGTATTGCGGGTGCGATTCAACTGGATACATTTTTAAAAATCATTAACCCAACTATCGTGGCCTTTGATAGTGAACAGTCCAAACTGGCAAGAACCGCTTGGAGAAAGTTCGGTAAAGGCCGACATCCCGCAAAATTAAACTTTGGTGATTGCTGTAGTTATGCCGTAGCTAAATATCTTAATAAGCCATTGTTATTTAAAGGCAATGATTTTTCTAAAACTGATCTAAACTTAGCTTAAATGTATCAGATAGCCATTTTGCATCCAGTAATGATATATCAATAACACTTTGAACAATGCCAGTGCCTTTATTAGTCTGTTTTAAGTAGTGTCTCAAGGTCTCAAAAAATGGCGATTCAAAACCGTCTTCTGTTTTTTTAATGTAGTCTCTCGCGTTAAGTTCAGAAACATCACCCAACAAGGCTGAACTCAAGTTTTTATAACTTTGATTAAATTTCGTAATCCAGCCATAAAGATTAGAACTGAATTCTAATTTAGGCAAATCATGTGCTAAGGGTAAATAAGGCGCTAAGAGTCGCAGGAATCGGCCCATTTCTTGGGCTTTTTCAATATGATGATCTTTGGTTTTAGTGCCGTGTCTTTTTCGAAAAGCAACGACGGGCGCATTAGTTTCGTCTTTAATCACCAGCTCATCTAAGCTTAATTTAAGCAGTTTTCCTAAGTGCAGTAGTTTGTTGGGGCGGGGAAAAGATTTATCATTCAGTCATTGAGATATGGCTTCCTTTGAGACATCAAGCGCATTAGCGAGTGGTATCTTAATGTGTCATCAATAAAATGTTAGTTCACATCAATTTCTATGTGTGTAATAAAAGCCTAAAAAATACGCAAAAAATATACGCTTGTCCCTAAGAATAATCTTTTACCGTCTTGGATTATTTATAATTGGGCGGACATTAACAGTTAGCAGCTTAAAAGCGGGCAAAAGTATCTTGAGCTAAGGTTTTTTTCAACTTTAGGCTCATATCATAGAGATCTTAAGTTGAGACACCACCAAACTTGAAATTCGATAACCCGTTTGATTAAGTTCTGCGATAACAACTTCAGCATCGGTAATTAATGCTTTTCTTTGCGCGGCAAACAATAATGCAGCGGTACCTACGATATTCAATTGGTTACGCAATGCGTGCTTTCGGGCTAAGGCATCATCCAAAATTAGCAAGGTATTGCTGTCTGATTGCAAAGCATACTCAATGCTAGATTGTTCACCTAAACCCAAGCTTTTTGATAATGCATGTTTAAAGGGTGGATTTTCAACGCACTTTAGCCATCCAGACTCTAAAGCTTTTTTGATTAAAAGGGCGTCATCAGTTTGAGCTTGTAAACATTCATTAACTACCGCTTGGGTAATTAATATTCCAGAAAAAAGATCTTTTAATATATGCAGGTGTGTAATTTTTGCGAGTGCGATTAATGGCCCAGCATCCGCAATTACGATATCCATGAATCTAGAATACCTAATTCCTTTGTCGTTTGCTGATCAGGCGTAACAATATCGATATCTAATTGGGCTAAATGATCAATAAATTCAGATAGGCTTAAGCCACTGATTTTTGCGGCAGCACCTAGGGACAATACTTTATCTTTAAACAAACTGGCCGCGAGTGCGGGTCTTAGTTGTTCGTCGTACTCGCCTAGTGTGGTTTTTAGGTTTAATAACAAGGCATTCGGTTGATTACCTTTTAAGATTAAAACAGGAGCTGATTCAGCATGTCTTAATGCTTCTGAGGGATTGCGCTTTAAATTCCTAACATTGGTGGCGTACATGATTTATCCCTAATATTAAAAAGTTGAAGTGTAGTCTACACTCTTTGGGAACACAATATTTCATTAGTTCAGTAGGTCGGGTTAGCGATAGCGTAACCCGACAATTTTGGCTGATCCATTTATCGTTCAAAACATAAACCGTAAAAATAAAAAACAACAGGAAATATGGCGGCATCGTGGATGGGAGCATTGTTTGCGATATAAGCAGGATTTTCAGAAGCATATTGATTATATCCATTACAATCCGGTAAAACATGGGCTTGTAAAACGCGCAAGTCTAAATGTCGGGTTACGCTAGCGCTAACCCGACCTACAAACTAGAATCTACCAGAATCAATGATCAACTCGCATTGTTTCAAGATCACCATCCCAATGTAATTTCCCTTTAAATGCTTTAATAGATTCTTGCTGTTTTAGCATTAACAAGGTCTTTAAGCCAAGTTCTACGGCCTCACGTTTACTTTTTACACCGGTTACTTTTAAAACATCAGACATTAATTTGTCATCAATAATAATGTTAGTTCGCATCAATTTCTCTATGTGTAATAAAAGCCTAAAAAATACACCAAAAATATACGATTGTCCCTAAGAATAATCATTTACCGTCTTGGTTTGTTTATAACTGGGCGGATATTTACAGTCAGCAAGTGAATATGATCGACGATCTAATTGCTGATTTTAATGAGAACAATTGAGTATTCTTAGGTATTTAAACGAGATTTCAAAAACAAGGCGAGTTAATAACTTCTTTAATAGAGGTGTTTATAAGCTCTTAAATGATGAAGAGTTGCCAGAAAAATATAATGACCATGCACTTAGCGGTAATTGGAATGGCTATCGAGAATGTCATATCAAACCAATAACAACAACCCACACAAACTTAAGCCTATGCCGATAGTTTGTTTAATAGTTAATGTTTCATTCAAAAAGAACACGCCACAGATGATGGCAACTATGGGATACATGGCGGTCATGGTGGCTATGGTGCTGACAGGGCCTTTGGTAATGGCGTAAAAATAAGTTAAAGTCCCAAGAAACCCACAAATCCCAACACTATAAGCCAATGCCGCACCGCGCAGATTAAATTCGGGGCGCCCACCGATAAAGATCAATACAAAAACCGCCACGGTTAGGCCGCCACAAATCTCATAGATAATAGCGCTAAGGGGACTGAGTTCTGTTAAAGCCAGTTTTGGTAAAAAGACCATACAACCCCACAGTAATACGGTTGCTATAACGGGTATTATTAACGCTAGATTCATAAAAAATAAGTAACTTTATCCGGCTGCGTGTTCTTTAAGCCATTCTTTTAGAGCATCATTCATACGTGTTTGCCAACCACGTCCAGTAGCCTTAAAAGCTGACAACACCTCGGCGTCAAAGCGCACTGTAGTAGAGACTTTAGTCTCTGCCTTTTGTTTACCGCGCCCTTTTAATGTCACTTGCATAGTTTCAGGTAATGCTGAAAACGGTATAGCGTTTTTAAAATTGTCATCCGTCCATTCAAAGGCATCTGGATCGGAGGCAATACCCGCGTTTATTTCTGCGTCCTCTTCCTCGGTAGGTAACTCAACAAACCGGCCTGATTTAGTTTTCAGCAACATAGCGTTTAACCTCTCTTAGATTAGCCTTTCTCAAACTAATAATTCGTTTGACGTCATTACGTAAGGTATATATCAAACAATATAACCGCGTACCAATCACACCCAAAGCCGAATAGCGTTGTTCTCTGTAGTCTTTGCGATTATCTGATTCAATCAACGCAGTTTCCCAGTCAAATTGTTCAACTAAAGAAAAATGTACCTTATGATTTTCAAGATTTAAAATTAGCTTATTATCATCCCATTCATAACCCATGGCTTTATTGTAGTAACAAAAAGATATAACAACAAGCTTTTGTTGATAGATATGATGCATTAACTACTTTAAAATCGATATCAACGGTTATGATTTTAAAATTATGTTTATTCACGTCAATTCGCCTATGTTTTACTCAAAAAACCGCTTTAAATAAAAGCCTGTATGCGATGCAGGGTTCTCTGAGACTTGTTTAGGTGTCCCTTCTGCGACTAACACGCCACCACCGTCACCGCCTTCTGGCCCCATATCTATCAACCAATCAGCGGTTTTTATCACATCCAAATTATGTTCGATAACGATTACAGTATTACCGTGATCTCGTAGGGTATGTAATACGCCAAGCAATTGCTTAATATCATGAAAATGTAAGCCTGTGGTAGGCTCATCTAAGATATACAGCGTTTTACCGGTATCGCGTTTAGACAGTTCTTTAGCCAGCTTAACGCGTTGCGCCTCACCACCTGACAGCGTAGTCGCGTTTTGGCCTAGGGTGATATAACTCAATCCCACTTCCATTAGAGTATGCAGTTTTCTAGCGAGCGTCGGTACAGCACTAAAAAACTCGGCCGCGTCTTCAACTGTCATGTCCAACACTTGATTGATGGTTTTACCTTTATAGCGAATCTCAAGGGTTTCACGGTTATAACGTTTACCATGACAAGCGTCACAATGGACAAAGATATCCGGTAAAAAGTGCATTTCTACTTTAATAACGCCATCCCCTTTACAGGCTTCACAGCGCCCCCCTTTTACATTAAAACTAAAGCGCCCAACGCTATAACCACGCGAACGCGCTTCGGGTGTCGCGGCAAATAACTCTCTAATCGGGGTAAATAAACCGGTATAAGTCGCTGGATTTGAGCGCGGCGTTCTACCAATGGGGCTTTGATCAATATCGACCACTTTATCAAAATGATCTAAACCTTCAACGCTGTCACAAGGCGCCGGAATAACGCCCGCACGATTAATTAAACGTGCTGCATGAGCATATAAGGTGTCATTAACCAAGGTAGATTTACCCGATCCCGATACTCCAGTTACACAGGTTAATAAACCTACTGGAAAAGAGATATCGACATTTTTTAAATTATTCCCTTGCGCATTACGCACGGTTATTTGTTTCTTTTTATCGACAGGCGTTAATTTTTTAGGTACATCTATGCCCACTTTACCTGACAAATATTGACCGGTTAAAGAGGCATCGTTATTAAGAATATCCTCTAAGGTGCCTTGAGCAATAATATTGCCCCCATGCACCCCTGCCCCTGGACCAATATCTACAATATGTTGCGCGGCACGGATAGCATCTTCATCATGCTCTACAACAATCACGGTATTACCCAGATCACGTAGATGAAACAGTGTTTTTAATAAACGATCATTATCGCGTTGATGTAAACCAATCGAAGGCTCATCTAGCACATACATCACACCCACTAAGCCCGCACCAATTTGGCTCGCTAAACGAATCCGTTGCGCTTCTCCCCCCGATAACGTATCGGCACTGCGATCTAAAGTTAAATAATCTAAGCCTACATTCACTAAAAACTCTAAACGCTCTTTAATCTCTTTAATAATCTTGACCGAAATCTCACCGCGCTGACCGGGCAAGGCTAAAGTCTCAAAAAAAGCTAACGACTTACGAATGGGTAGATGCGTTAATTGATGCAGAGGATAGTCTTCTATAAACACATTGCGTGCGGCCAAATTTAATCGCGCACCATTACAAGCAGTACAAGGTCGATTAGATTGATATTTAGACAACTCATCACGGATTAACTGTGAGTCCGTTTCTAAATAGCGACGCTCCATATTGGCAATAATACCTTCGAAGGGATGCTTTTTAATTTTTACGGGGCCCGTACCGGAAGAAAACCTGAACTCAATGGGCGTTGAACCACTGCCATATAGCACCAGTTCCTGAGCTTCTTTAGGCAACTCTGCATAAGGCGCTTCTATGTCAAAGCTAAAGTGATCGGCTAAAGAGCAAATCATTTGATAATAATAGCCATTACGTCTATCCCAACCTCTAATAGCACCGCCGGCCAAGCTCAAGTCAGGATTATGCACGACCAAATCGGCATCAAAATGCTGTCTAACCCCTAAGCCATCACAACTGACACACGCGCCTTTGGGGTTATTAAACGAAAAAATACGCGGTTCTAATTCCGTTAAACTGTAACCACAATGCTTACAGGCATAATGCTCAGAAAATACGATTTCTGAGTTATCTTCCAAAGACACCGCAATAGCAATACCGCCAGCAATTCGTAAAGCCGTCTCAAAAGATTCTGCCAAGCGTAGTGCTAAATCATCACGAATCTTAAAGCGATCCACCACCACTTCAATGGTGTGCTTCTTTTTTAAATCTAATTCGGGCGCATCATCCAAGTCATAAACCGTTCCATCAATACGCGCTCGAATAAAACCCTGTGCTTTTAAATCATCCAATAACTGAGCATGCTCACCTTTACGCTCATTAATAACGGGCGCCAATAACATCCACCGCTGTTCTTGTGGCTGCGCCATTAACAAATCCACCATCTGACTAATGGTTTGCGCTTCTAAAGAGACATGATGTTCTGGACACTGCGGTGTGCCGGCTCGCGCGTAGAGTAATCTTAAATAATCGTAAATTTCGGTAATAGTACCTACGGTAGAACGAGGGTTATGCGAAGTAGATTTTTGTTCTATAGAGATAGCGGGAGATAAGCCTTCGATATGATCCACATCAGGCTTTTCCATCATGGATAAAAATTGTCGAGCGTATGCAGATAAAGACTCCACATACCGACGCTGACCTTCTGCGTAAATAGTATCAAACGCCAAAGACGACTTTCCGGAACCTGAGAGCCCCGTAATGACGATCAATTTGTCTCGGGGTAAATCAATATCAATATTCTTGAGGTTATGGGTTCTGGCACCACGGATGCTAATTGTATCCATCAAATCATTCCGGCAATTTAAACAACTTTATAATATACGTTAAAGTTTAGAGAGTTCAAACCTAACTCAGGAAATAAGAGTATGCCTAAATCAGATATGCACCTCTTTAGATCAGATATAGACGAGATTGCACCATAAAAAATCGTACTAAATCAATAAGCAACAGTTAACCCATTGTTTTTAATAGCTACTAAAGTTGGAACGAATAGTGCATAATGTAATTGCAGGATAAAACAAATTTTAATTAATTAAGAGGGGTTTACCATGCTTACCAGCTACTTTACCTTTATTACCGCGCTGTTAATTATTCTGCTAGCAGGTGGTAGCATTTTTCTTATTCAAGATGATCTCACCAGAAAGAAAAGCGTTAACTGGCTCTATGTATTAACAGGCGGCTTGGCTTTTTATTGCATAGAAAGCACCACCTTCGGCCAGCCCTTTCAACATACTTTTTTACTAGTTGTGGCTTTATACATTATTCCTATTAGTATCGACGGCATTTTAGATAAAAATCATCATTCAAGATAGTAAATGATTTTAAATTTAAAATTAACACTTATAGCCATCTAGCCTACGTGTTTACTTAAACGGGCTAAAATAAATGCAACATAATTAATTTAAAAAAGTTAAATATATTAACTTCTACAAACCCCAGCCATCGATAAATTTCCTTTTGTAACAATAGGTTAACATTCAGCATTTATAGTAACGATTCATTCTATCTATAGGAACAATCGTTATGAAGTCCATGCAAAAATTACCTTTAGCTGCTTCTATACTAGTAGCTATAAGTCTTGCGCAACCCGCAATAGCCGCAAAAAAAACCACAACCACTCCTATCAAACATTTGATCGTGGTTGCTGGTGAAAACGTTACTTTTGATACTTTATTTGGTGCTTATGTGCCACCTAAAGGCCAATCTGTTAATAATTTGTTATCTCAAAAAATTATTAATGCCGATGGTACTCCAGGTGCTAAATATTCTAAAACGGTGCAATCTCAAGCATCTGAATCAGGTATTTATAATTTACATCCTACTCGCACGGGTCCTTATACAAAGCTACCCCAGCCTTTATTAACAGGCGCCTATGATCCAGCTACTTTCCAGTTATACGGGAACATTTTAGATCCACGGTTTGCTTCTTTAACTGCCAATGGTTCTTTCCAAATCACTAAATTTGTACCTTATACTTCTGGATTAGGTGATCCTGCGCATCGTTTCTTCCAAATGT
>CAJADF010000054.1 GCA_903938485.1 uncultured Methylococcaceae bacterium | reverse complement strand
TAAAAAAAACGTGAAACCCTGTTAGTCACCAAAATAATTCAGTCATAGCAAAATTATAACTTAGTTTGAAAAATTAAGGAATTTATATTTCCTTACCTTAGGTACTTGTTTACTATTCTCTGTCATTACCAAATCAATATATTTCCCTTTTTGCTCAGGCCCGTAACTCACATGTATAGGCCTATCTTCGCCATAAAAATAGAGTCGATCAAAGGGGGTGTTTTCTGCTACCCAATCTGCCACTTCTCGCATGTTTTCGTCTTCAATGATAAAGTCAACGGCAGCACCTAAGCGTGGGCAGATGATAGTCTTTTTACTGTTTGTTTCATGCGCTGCATGTTGATCTAATTTAGGAGCAACGCGGCCTTTTATATGCTTACCTAAATCATGTGAGCAAAAACCATAAGTCAGTTTTATCATCCCAAAGTAGTCAATCACGGGATCTAATATATTGGTGGCTAAATCGTATAAAGCGGTATAACTATCCGCTTGTTTGGGTGTATTTGCTAATCCTGTTTTAGCCTGTGTTTCACCACATTCAATTAAGTGTCTATAGCTTAAATTTTGCCCGCAAAGGCTATCAAGATCAGGAATGGTTTGGCTACGGATTAACCTAAAGCCTTTAATTTCCCAACGCGCCTTACTAAGGGTTTCTCTAAAATGTTGGGGGGTTGGGCCATGATGCTTAAACTCAAATAAATTAAGTGCGCACAATTGCTCATCAAAATGTAACTGCTCAGCGTAATTGGGGTGTTCTTCATTAATGTACCTAGATTTTAAGAATAGATAGGTTGGTTCATATTCATCACCATATTGATACACGTCGAACAGTTGCTCACGCAGGTTGATTTTTACGCGTTCTATTAATAACGGTAAAGGTTTGTTATCAAAATCGTCATAGCGCATTAAGCTCAGTTTACCCGATTGGCTATGTATTTTTATCAGGTCAGTTTGTTCGATGTCACCATATAAGATAGTGGAGCAACCAATATAAATCCGTAATATAACCGGCAACTGTTCCACTAAAGAGCTGTGTAATAGCAAGGCACCTTCGGTATCTAAATAACCTAAACCCTCTTCGGTCGCTTTTAAACAAGCCGCATTAATTAATTCGGTATTGCTTATTTGATATAAAAGCGCTGTAGCAGAGGCAACGGCATTTTTATAATCACCAAAAAAGACCTTTATATCTTTCTGTAAGCTGGTTTCTAAATGTTTGTAAGGTTTGCGTTTAGCAAAGGTTTGCAAGGCAAAATACAGGTGTAGATCATCAATATGATTTTGACGGGCTTGTTCTAATAAGCTTTCATCAAATTGCCCCAACATAAACTGCAGGGCTTTATTAATGGTATTAAAGCTTTGAGTTATTTCAATTAAGTTTTCAATTTCAGTTTTTTCTGGCAATCGTCCTAGCTCTAGGGTTTTTTGCCAAAGAGGATCAATCAGGTGCTGATAAGCGAGGTATTTCTTTTCGTTTCTCGACAGTTTGGGTTGTTTAGGATTAGCGGAGCGATACGTTAAGCGTAAAACATTTCGTTGGCTACGCTGTCTTTTAACTAAAAACCGTTGTTCTGCGTCAGTATCCTTAAAGACATAAAAAATACCAGGGGCAACCGGAATGGCATCCGCATCAAGTGTGTCGCTAATAAATTCTTTGAGTTCTGCTTGCGTGAAATATTTCTGAAATGTATTTCTAAGCGTAATAACGCCATCATTGTATGATTGACCTTTAAACGCATTCTGGTTCGTTAACATAGCCGACACAACTAATACTTGGCGGCTTAAAGCGTAAGCGCCTAATAAGGCATCTAGTCGTTCTTGATAATTTTCTATGACATTAATCACAAAGCCAATGTTAACAATATCAGCTTCATGTTTGGGTTGATCAGGTGCGTAATGCGGGTCCCAGCCAGAAACCGTAATGTCATTAGCCATTAAGTTTCTTATGTCATCACCTTTGCCACACCCGTAGTCAAAGACGGTTAAACTGCCATCTAGGTATCCATGTCTCGCTAAACATTGCATAGGTGCAGACAAATTGCTCCTAGAGAGTGCCGTTAAGTGTCTGGAGATTTGGCTGGAGTTTGGATTAGGTTCGCTTTGTTCAATGCTGGCTTCATCATTGCCAATGGGTACAAATTGATGATCAATAACTTGAAAGCCTTTTTCTGCAATGAGGTTTTCCCATGCTTGTTTAAAGCCAATATGAATGGTGTCTTCAAATAAACCGAGTTGCTCGGCGCTTTTCGTAAGTTCTTTAAATTGATCGCTTCGGGGATCGTTAGCCCTAATGAATAACTCTTTCCGGTGCAGTATCGGTGGGTTAATTGATGTTTGATAACTACGTTTTTCAACGCGCTCTGCTTCAAGATCAATGCGATAACTGGTATCTAAAGCAGGGAAAGCTTGGCTAAAAAAGTCGGGATACCAGAGCAAAGACAGCATTTGACTGTTAAGGTCATATTTTACGATGTTGTAATCAACACCGGCTTTTAAGCCACTAAGTGTTTCCGCTTGAGTAATAC
>CAJADF010000053.1 GCA_903938485.1 uncultured Methylococcaceae bacterium | reverse complement strand
ATTTTTATTGGCCCAAAACTGGCCTTGGTACTATTACGGAAAATACATTGGGCGTACAAGGTGTAGCTGGCGGCACTGTAGACCTCAGTTATGATGGCACTTGGAATATGGCAATGACAATTGTGTTAGTTCCTATAGTTCCTTCTACCACATTTGTTGATTTTCCAATCGATGCTGCGACATTACAATCATTAGCAATACCTCAAGCCTTAGCTAGCGTTTCTAATCAAGACGTTCCATTACCATTCGGCGGTGATTTAGTTTGGGATACTGCAATTCTAGCCTCATGGATCGGAAGTACAGTAATTAACGTTACTGTACTAGGTACTCCCACAGACTACGGACCATCACCATTTGATGGAACAGCCTTTTTCTATCTATCATTTCTTGGCATCGGAAATCAAGGCACAATACAACCACCAATTATAATCCCCTTTGCATCAACAATGATGATTACCGTATTGCCTTATTATGGAATGATATACACAAATGCTACTATGAAATGCGCATTAAACTATCCCAATGGTGGTTGGAGAATTAGCACTACCATTCCAGGCATTCCAGGATTACCAGTCGCATATACTGAACCGCAATGCATACGTAATCGAAGTAGGCACTCAATTATTGTAGTCGCAGATACTGGTTTCCTACCAGATTACTCCTACAATAAGGTATGGTTCTGGCGTGAATATTCACATGATGGAATTCATTGGACATTTATTGACAAGTATTTGCCGCTAGAACTAATGAGTATGCAACTCACAACAGACAGTTTTTTGCTTGCTGGTTCTGAGTATCCCGATTGGCTTGACCTAAATACGCATCCTTGCACTTTTAGAGGTATTACTTCTTACACTGACGCACGACGATTCAAAAATGAAACTTGGGAATGGGTTCGTTTTGGAATGTCGCTTGCGTCTGAAGAAGGTGGTCAAGGTCCTGGACCACCTATATTCGCTACTGTAATGTCCCGCGAATAGTAAGTACCATTGGTCATGAAAAAAGGCCCCTAGGTTGCGCCTAGGGGCCTTTTCCTTGTCGGGAATAATTTATTTAGGTTTTACTGCTAGAATCTGTTTGATTGGCACTTTGAGCGGAGGTGCTTTAGGCTCCCAGTCTTTCCACTCACGAATTGCCATGATTACTTCCCCGAGAGAAAGTCCAGGCCATTCAAAAGCCGCTTGCGCGACGCCTTGAATTCGGTGCGGTTGTCCAGGAAGGTTGCATAGTGCTTGGCGATAAGTGCGCCCCCGGGAGTTGATGCAAGTTTTTCGACTTCGGCCTTGAGGTCACGTCGTACTTTCTTGACTTTTGGCGTTCCAGGATTTTCACTCGTTTTATTGGCCATGATGTTTTCTCCTTAAGGGTTAAATCCCTTGATTTTCGTCCCACTTATTGCCTATTATAGGGAGTGAGGCGAAAACCGAGACACTCTGTCCCTAACCATTCGATAGTGTGACCTGCTCGACACTACCTTTGAGCAATCCAGCAACCAACTTCGCTTGTGCATCAGTCGCGCAAAAGGCGCAAAAAACCTTGCCTTGCGAAACTGCGAAGCCCGACGTAGGCAACTCAAATTCGAGTGCCTCCGGCGGCTTAGTAATAACTACAGTAGCCTTAATTCCCATGTTTTTCACCTCCTCTCTGTATAGTCCTTTCTGTATAGAACGGTATCATTATAAGTCAAGGTAGAATCGGTTGCAAATAGGAAAACCATGCCGGAAGAGAAAGTAATCCGGCAATCGAACCAACCAGGGCTAGGCTAATCCCGATTACCAGCACTACAGCTTGCCAGGTAGGGAGTGGTCGGACTACTGGAGCGAACCGCTTCTCAAATTCGGCCAGACGAGCTGCTGTGTCGTTGTGGATGCTTAGTTCTACTCCCTCGGCCATCCATGCCTCTGTCAATTGTCCGAATTTTGCGCTCTGGACACTTCGTGTCATATGATTTACCTCAAGAATGATTCAATCATCCAAAATGGATAGGGGCCAAAGAAGTGCAGCAACATGACTGCTAGAATTATAGCAGCCAAAAAATGCCACACGAATTTGCCAGCGGCAATAACCGCTAGAATTGTAACAATGAGTAAAAGAATGATGTCAGAGTGCATAGTATTACCTCCCAAAGAACCAGCGCGAGAGGTATGGACGTGCGGCACGTGCGAGCGCTGGAGACGCAACAATGCCGACGATGAAACTAGAAAGAGCGATTAGAATGTGAGTTGTCATACTTTCTAGTATAGCAAATTTGATGCCAAAAAATCACAAGGAAAATCGACACTGTTTTTTAGGATGTCCCTTTCTGCATAGCAAAAAGTCGCCCACTGTGAAATTAAGTAACACTTCTGCGTCGGAATCCTCGATTACTCCTAGACGGCGCAAGTATTCTATTTCGCGTCCGTCCATACGGAAAATACACACAGTATCCGACATAGCATACGCTAGACGTGGTATTTCTTGAGGTACTTGGGTTGTGGCTGAAATCGAGATACCCATTACTCGGCCTTGCCTGTAGAGCCGCTCCATGCGCGACTTGCGCTCGCCCTTATGAGTAGCCCACTGTTGAGAAGCGCTACAGGCATCAAATAGCTCATCTACAAATAACGCTACAGGTACCTCTGTAACACGAGCCATATCCCAAACTTGTTTAGCAAGCTCCTCGAAGTCTATCTCATCATCAGCAGCATGGGAAATTGCTGGCCCGCGTATCACTACTTCCTGCCCTTCGATTTTAGCTATCTGCGTCTGCAATACTACCTGTTCACCTGGGTATAAAACTTCCTTGTTCTTTTGGTCGGTTGAAATTACGAATAGCTTTCGTACATTATCAATTAGATAGTGAGCTAGTTTTGCGTTACAAACTGTCTTTCCATAGCCGGTGTATCCGACCCACAGTTGACGGAAACCTTCTTTCTTTGTGATTAGTGACTTAGCAATGTCGGCTAGGCACTCATCTTCACTTATTTGGTCCATTTGGTGGTACCGATTTTCCATTAGCTAATTGTCCAGGACTAGTAATCGTCATTCCAAATAATCCAGCGCCAAGCATTTGCATTGCAGTTTTGTATGGTTCTTTAGCAGCTGGCGCAACGGCAACTAGTATTGTGCTAGCTAATCTAGTAATCCAATTTATCCATTGGACAATTGTCATTGCGCTTTCTCCTCTTGTTTCGGTAACTGCTTAGGTTTCGCATTGATTGCCATACGGCTAATCAATTTCGTATGTGTAAGAGTAAGCACTAACCATGCTGGCGGTACTCCATTAATGAACCACTCCATAGCAAGCATTTCCCAACCAAGTTTAATTGATGCTACATCTTCGGGTCGAATTTCAGGAGTAGAATATCCAAACATCGAAAACATGAGGCGAAGCATATCACAGTCTGCTTCTGCAATCATATTAACGTAGGTTTCTCGAATACGCGCTATTTGGGATGGAGTATAGTCAACGCCTTTAGGACGCAGGTCTCCGCTTATTGGCTTTGTAGGCATTTCACCACTAGGAGTCTTTGGCGGCATAGGTGATGCCGTTGTGACTGGCAATGGAACTATTACAGGAGTCGGCGCTAGTACGCT
>CAJADF010000052.1 GCA_903938485.1 uncultured Methylococcaceae bacterium | reverse complement strand
TTATTTTAAAAAAAATTCAATTACATATATAAATAAAACAAAATATATTAACTTTTTTTAACAAGATTTGAACCTTTTATAATTTTAATGCAATTAATAGTTAAATAATAAATACTTTTATGGTTATTTATTATAAATCACTGTAAATATTAACTTTTTAATAGAATACAGGATAAGTAAATCAAACAACTTAACTATTTAATTTAACATTAAAACATCAGGTAATCAGCATGATACGCATAAAAAAAATTTCTAATGAAGAAAGAACAACTCTAGAAGATATGAAGAAAAACCACCCTGTTTACACACCAAGAATGAGAGCGCATGCAATATTATTATCTGAATCAGGGTTTGAAGTACAAGAAATTGCAGAAATTTTCGGTGTATGTAGACAATCAGCAGCAACATGGTTGAGAGGATGGAGTAAACGCGGCGTTTGTGCTTTACTTGACAAACCTCGTAGTGGTCGCCCACGTAAAGTTGTCGCGTAAGTAACCATATTAAAAATATTTCTCCCAATATATGTAAAACACTTACTCCAATCCAAAGTAAAGATGTTTAATTAAAATGAAAAACTCAATCCATTAATATTGGCTTTACTAACCAGATAAGGAATACAACGTCGGTAATACTGAAGATAAAACTTAAAAAGTCGATTAGGTCTAAAATGATTAAATAAATGGAACTAATACTTTAAAAACTAAGAATTATAATTACTTTCTAATTCTCTTATTGCTTGATGCAGAAGAATTACATTTTTTTCTTCACAAATATGCATACCCATAACATAAAATATGGGCATCCAAAGTGGATTCATGAATAACCCTCCTAAGACAGATTTCCAGGTTCTTTTTAAATTTTTTAAAGGGTTAAATCCATCACCCAGATCTTGTACTGGATGTTTTTTAAATATATTTATCAATGGATCAATATCTCGGACTTGTTGATAGTCTAATTGACGCATTGCCGTTATAAACTGCCTTTGCATATTTTTATAGTTTTTATTTGCTAGCGTGGTAGTTAACACAAAAATTAATGCAACACAGGGAAGTAAAACATTGGGAGGTGCGATTGGCGCTAATAAAGAAGAAAACATACCGGCCCCAAGACCATACATTAATATATTCTCACTTTTATGAATATCTTTATCTAATGATTTAAGAATATTATCAACATTGGGTTTGTATGTATATTCATCTATATGCTTTTTTTTAATCATTATAGTTTTCTCTATTAAAAAACCAGTATATTGTTCATTTACCTTAATAAACAAAAAAGTCAATGTTAAATAGTCAAATAAAAATACAAACCCGTTACTAAGTTCGTTTGTTTTTCAATTTTTTTGCTTCTTTCTTTGCTGCTTTTTCAGCTTGTATTATTATTAACTCAGCTATCTCTACTTCCATCATCACGGGGGTTTCAAAACTTAAACGCCCTATCTTGCCGGCACGTAATTCTGCCAAGAGTATTTTAGACACCCTGTCTCTATCAATAATACCACCTGACTTTAAACACCCACGACTTTTACCGATGGCATCTAACAAGGCTGATGAGGAACTAGGTAATGTGTTTAATTGATATCGGGCTGTTACTAATTCTGGATAATGATTTAATAAATATTCAGCCGCAAAGTCGGCGATTTGTTCATGATCAATCGCAGTGTCTTTAATAGCGCCGGTAGTTGCTAAACGATAACCGCTATTTTTATTTTCTACATTAGGCCACAAAACCCCCGGCGTATCCATTAAGACAATACCATTGCCTATGGCGATACGTTGTTGCATTTTAGTAATAGCCGGCTCATTACCCGTTTTAGCAATCATCCTCCCGGCTAATATATTAATGAGGGTCGATTTACCCACATTAGGGATACCGACGATTAAGGTATTGATCAACCGATCTGTACCCGACTTATCTGGCAACATCTTATGGCATAAATCCGTTAAATTGCGAATCTTCTCAGGTTGCTCATTGGTAATCGCTATGGTTTTAACACTCTGCTCTCGCTCCAAATAAGCCTGCCATTGTTGCGTGATGTCAGGATCGGCTAAGTCACTTTTACTGAGTACCTTTATGCATGGTTTATCCCCGCGTAATTTTGATAACATAGGATTTTGACTACTGAACGGTATACGCGCATCCAGTACTTCAATAACGACATCTATTTGGTGCAAAGTTTGTTTAATTTCTTTGCTGGCCTTGTGCATATGACCGGGGTACCACTGAATAAGCATAGCTAAATATATATATGAAGTGAATGTTACTGCGCTGCTATTGTCTTTAATCAATGCATTGATTTAACATAGAGAGGTTTTAAACCGCTATTGTAACGCAGGATACTCTTTATCATGACAAACGAATCCATCTCAAGTAGTTTTTATGCGTATTTATCTCGGTTACGATGGATTAAACGCTGGGGTTTAAAACGTAATGCCCATGAAGAAAATGTTATGGAACACAGTTGGGAAGTGGCCGTTATTGCTCATACTATCGCGCTGATAAAAAACAAATATTACGCAGGACAAGTAGATGCAAATGCGGTGGCTACGGCAGCCCTTTATCATGATATTACCGAAGTTATTACGGGTGATTTACCGACACCTATCAAATACCATTCGCCTGAAATCAGCCGCGCTTATAAACAAATTGAGCAACAAGCCGAGCTAGAATTATTAGACTTACTCCCCGATGCGTTACGCACTAATTTTGCTGACCTCATACAACATAATAAAATACCCACCGCCCATCTAGAAATTATAAAAGCGGCTGATAAAATCTCTGCTTATTTAAAGTGCCAAGCTGAATTAAAAGCGGGTAATACGGAGTTTGTTAATGCTGCGGAACAAATTGCATTGAGTATTAGTGAATCCACCCAACCGGAAGTTATCTTTTTTATGGCGCATTTTGTACCCAGTTGTGGTTTAACGTTAGATGGCTTAATGAAAACCAACTAGGGTAATTTTTTATAGGGTATGAGGGGCGCATAGCGAATCAGCATAAGCCCTCAAGGCATTAATAAGCGCTACTGGAGTTCCTTCTTGTGTGCTTAATTCAGTTAGTTTTGCTCTATACGCATCGATAGGGACTACTCCATCGGTATTTTGGCCCATTAACCTCTGTTTGCAGAATTGTTGCCAACGCAGTTGTTCGGTTGCATTTAAACTGTCAGGATAATTTCTACCCTTGTATCTAAAGTACATTTCCGTTAAACGAGGTTCACTAAAGTTTAGAGCTAAATGCGGCAATTTTTCTGATGCACAATCTCTGATTAAGGCAAATTTTTGTTTATCAGCATCATTAAAAAAACCTCCAGAATAAATTGCCGTATCAGGATCCATGGGCACTTCTGAATAATCACGCGCACTAAAGACGGCTGCAACTTTTTTAGTTAAATCCTGAGCTACTGAAATTGTCTGACAGTTTACTTTGCACACCGCTAAATCAAGCTGCAAGCGTTCAGCGTCTTGAGGTCTAATAACAGAAATAGGAGCTAATACGGGACATTTATTAAGATGTACTGTTTTTAAAGGAATTCTTGCAACTCCCTCAGGCAGTTCAGCGCTTGCGGTAAAGATACGGGGTTTAATCTCCTCAACCGTTAGAGTTAATAAGGGTTCAGGATCAACGGATAAATCATAGACAATCACCCCGTTATTATTGGTAGGGTGTTGACAAATAGGTACCACAATAGCCAAAGAGTTATTTTTTGTAGAGTACATCCCAGAAACATGGACACTTGGCGTAAAACGTCCTACACAAAGTAACTCGTTAAGCTTAGATTTAACTCGATGGCTTAATAAATATTGAAATAATCTGGGTTGTGCCTTGTTAATTAATTTTGCAAGTGCAATCGTGGCAATAACATCTGATAAAGCATCGTGTGCAGCTTCATGAACGATATTATTGGCGATGGTTAATTGATCAAGACGATTATTGGCCACTCCATCTGCATCAAATGGCCACACTATACCCTCTGGTCGTAATGCCCGAGCGGCTCGTACCACATCAATTAAATCCCAGCGCGAATTACCATTCTGCCATTCTCGTGCATAAGGATCATAAAAATTCCGATATAAACAATTTCGAGTAACTTCATCGTCAAAGCGAATATTGTTATAACCGACTGTACATGTATTGGGTTGTGCTATTTGAGCATGAATCTGAGCGATAAACTCCGCTTCACAGACCCCTTTTTGAAGCGCTAATTGTGGAGTGATGGCCGTAATAAGACAAGCATCTGGATTAGGCAGATAATCGGCGCTGGGTTTACAGTAAATAACCAGCGGATCATCAATAATATTAAAATCTTCGTCGGTTCTTACGCCAGCAAATTGAGCTGGCCGATCAGTTTGCGGATCAATACCGAAGGTTTCGTAATCATGCCAATAGTAGGTTTTCATAATAATTGTAAAACCCTGAACACTATCAGCTGGGTATGCTTATTAACCTTGATTTAATTGAGCTTCCGCATCAAGTTTTTTTCTTTTATCACACTTCTCCACACAAACACACTCGGCTTTACTCATGCCGCCACCACACGAACCTTTAATGGCGCGTCTGCCAAACATAACCCCGATGGCCATTATAAAAACTACAACTAACATCACTACAAAAGTTACTAAGAATAAAGACATGTTATCACCTGTATTTCTAAAATAAAAAAACGAGGCTTTGGACTAGCCAAACCTCGTTCCATTTTATGTTTACTCTTCACAAACCCTAGCGAGTTGTGAAGAGTAAATAGATCCTGCTTTTATAAACTAACCGCCGAAATCATCTAACATGATGTTTTCTGGTTCTACACCATTTGCTAACAACATGTTGATCACAGAGGTATTCATAATTGGAGGTCCACACATATAGAACTCGCAATCCTCTGGCGCAGGATGGTTTTTAATAAACTCTTCAAACAATACATTATGAATGAAGCCTTTATAACCGTCCCAATTATCGTCAGGTAATGGATCTGATAACGCTACATGCCATTCAAAGTTATCGTTCTCTTTAGCTAACATATCAAAATCTTCTACATAGAACATTTCACGTTTACTACGCGCACCATACCAGAAAGTCATTTTACGTTTAGATTTTAATCGACGTAATTGATCAAAGATGTGTGAACGCATTGGTGCCATACCCGCACCACCACCCACAAACACCATCTCAGCTTCTGTTTCTTTTGCGTAGAATTCACCATAAGGACCAGAAACGATACATTTATCACCTGGCTTTAGGTTAAAGATAAACGAAGACATAATACCTGGCGGTACGGTATCTGGCGCACCTGGAGGAGGTGTCGCGATACGTACGTTAAGCATAATCTCTTTTTCTTCAGGATAACTTGCCATTGAGTATGCACGCAAAGCAGGTTCTTTAACTGTTGACACATAGCGCCATAGGTTAAATTTATTCCAATCTTCATGGAAACGTTCTTCAACATTAAAGTCACTGTACTTTGCAACATGCTCAGGACATTCAATCTGAATATAACCACCGGCACGGTAGTTAATTTCTTCACCTGCTGGTAGCTCTAGTACTAATTCTTTAATAAATGTCGCTACGTTGTGGTTTGACTTAACCGTACATTCCCATTTTTTAACACCGAACACATCGTCTTCAACTTCAATGTTCATGTTATGTTTAACAGACACTTGGCAAGATAGACGCTCACCATGCGCTGCTTCACGCTTAGTAATATGACTTAATTCAGTCGGCAAAATTTCGCCACCACCTGAATGAATTTTTACTTTACATTGACCGCAAGTTCCACCACCACCACACGCTGATGACACAAATAAACCGCTCTCAGCTAATGCTGTTAAAAGTTTAGAACCTACCGGTACATTAATTTTCTTTTCATTATTAATCAGGATTTCAACATCACCTTCAGCAACCAATTTGCTTTTTGCACCAATAATTACAAATACTAATGCAATAACAAAAGCCGTGAAAATGATAATCCCTAATAGAATTTCCAGCATTACACTACCTTCTTAAAGTTGGATTCCAGAGAAAGCCATGAAGCCAAGAGACATCAGACCCGCAGTAATAAATGTAATGCCCAAGCCTTGTAATCCAGCTGGAATATCACTGTATTTGAGTTTCTCACGTACACCGGCCATTACCGTAATAGCTAAGGCCCAACCTAGACCACTACCTACACCGTAAGTCACACTTTCGCCAAAATTATAATCACGTTCAATCATAAATAAACTACCACCTAAAATAGCGCAGTTTACTGTGATCAGCGGTAAAAACACCCCTAAGGCATGATACAAAGCAGGGAAAAATTTATCTAAAATCATTTCCAATATTTGTACCAAAGCAGCAATCATACCGATGCAGCTTAGTAAGGCTAAAAAGCTTAAATCAACGCCAGTAATGCCAATCCATGATAAAGCATCTTCTTTTAGTAAAGCATGGTAAACAATATTGTTAGCCGGAACAGTAATAGCTTGTACCACCATTACCGCAATACCTAAACCCATTGCCGTTGATATTTTTTTTGATACCGCGATAAACGTACACATCCCCAAAAAGAAGGATAATGCTAAGTTTTCAATAAAAACCGCTTTAACAAATAAACTAATGTAATTTTCCATTAGTGATGTCCTCCTTCACCATGCGCAATTGACATAATTTTGAATTCAACTTTTTCAGCTTGACTGGGTTTCCATTGACGCATACCCCAAATAATCAAACCGATGATAAAGAATGCGCTAGGTGGCAATAACATCAAGCCATTTGGATCATACCAACCGCCATCTTTAACTAACTTGAATACTTCAATGCCTAATAATTTACCAGAGCCCAAGATTTCTCTAAAGAAAGCTACGATCACTAATATTAAGCTGTAGCCTAAACCATTACCAATACCGTCCATGAAGCTTTCTAAAGGTGGATTCTTCATCGCATAACCTTCAGCACGACCCATTACGATACAGTTGGTAATAATCAAACCTACGAATACTGACAATTGTTTACTAACATCATAAGCAAAAGCTTTTAGAATTTGGTCAACAACGATTACTAAAGAAGCAATAATCGTCATTTGCACAATAATCCGAATACTACTTGGAATATGGTTTCTAATCGCACTAATAGCCGCACTTGAACAGGCAGTTACTAAAGTTAACGCCAACGCCATAATTAATGAAGTTGACATTTGTGAAGTCACCGCTAGAGCCGAACAAATACCTAATACTTGTAGCGTAATAGGGTTGTCATTAACCAGTGGAGTGACTAATACTTTTTTTGTTTCATCATTCAAAATTGCACTCATGATTTCACCTCTTTAACGGTTCTTACTTTTTTCAAATACGGTGCGAAACCTTCGTTACTCGTCCAATATCTTACTAAGTTAGTCACACCTGTACTAGTTAAAGTAGCACCGGCCAAACCATCAACTTGATATTGAGAACCCGCTTTAGTGTTATCAACTGAACCTTTGATTAAACTTAAGGCTGGTTCACCAATATCCGCTTCAGTAATTAAACCTTTTTCTAAAGAAGGTTGATCAGTTTCTGCGTAGACTTTTTTACCTTTCCATAAAGCACGCCATTTAGGATTAACAACCTCACCACCTAAGCCAGGGGTTTCTTGTTGATCATAAAAGTTGATACTTTGTACAGTTTGACCATCTGGATCTAAAGATAAGAAACCATATAGCGTTGACCATAAACCATAACCATTAATTGGCAAAATAATCGACTTAATACCACCATTTTCTTTTACTAAGAAAACTTTGGCATATTTAGCTTTTACTCTGATATGTGCAATATCTTTATCTTTTGGGATAGAGACATTTTGCACAGGATCTTTAGCCGCTTTACGTTGATCATATTCATCAGCATTGATATTTTCAACGTATTCACCGGTTTCTAAATCCACGATTTTAGCTTCAATCTTGTCAGAAAAAGCTTTATTGATATCAGCGCCATCTTCTAATAATCCGGCTACATCAAGAATATTCTTTTTCATATCCGCTGCTTTATTACCCACTTGTAAGGGTTTTAAAGCGACAGCAGCAAAAGAAACTAATACCGCACACACTAAGCATAAGGCAACTGCAATTGCGATTGTCTTTTCTAAACTATCATTTCCAAGAGCAAGAATCTTATCTTTATAGATAATAAATTGTCGATACTGTTCATATTGCTCTAAGGTTGCATTCAATTTTTCAATCTGTTTACATTTAGGCATGACGCTTCACCCTTCTTCTAATATTGGCCTGAATCACAAAATAGTCAATTGTTGGCGCAAACATGTTTGAAAATAAAATCGCCAGCATGATACCTTCTGGAAAAGCAGGATTAACAACCCTAATTAATACAGTCATGCCGCCTACTAATGCGCCAAATACCCAACGACCTGTATTAGTCATTGCCGCACTGACCGGATCAGTAGCCATATAAACCATACCGAAAGCAAAACCACCTGCTGTTAAATGCCAGTACCAAGGAAAGGCAAACATGGGGTTAGTATCGCTACCGATAACATTAAATAACACAGAGGTTGCCACCATACCTGCAAATACGCCGCCCATAATGCGGTAGGAAGCTACTTTTGTGTATAACAAGAACGCGGCACCAATTAAGATAGCAACGGTAGACGTTTCACCTAAACAACCGGGTTCAAAACCAAAGAATGACTGGAACCAGCTATAGTTAGCTGCGTAAACTGCATCCAAACCACCGTTAGCAGCAATACCTAATGGCGTTGCACGCGTAAAGCCATCAACTGCTACCCATACAGAGTCACCTGTCATTGATGCTGGATAAGCAAAGTATAAAAAGGCTCTACCCGTTAAAGCTGGATTTAAAAAGTTTTTACCTGTACCACCAAATACTTCTTTACCGATGACGATACCAAAAGAAATACCTAAGGCAACTTGCCATAAAGGGATATCAGGTGGCATGATTAAGGTATAAAGCATAGATGAGACTAAAAAGCCTTCATTCACTTCATGACCACGCACGGTAGCAAATAAGACTTCCCATATCCCGCCCACTGCTAAAGTAACAATGTAAACAGGCAAGAAATATAAAGCACCATGGACTAAGTTTGATAATGGGTTCATGGCGTTATAACCAAAAATCATCATCGGAATGCTACGCCAGTTATCAATCTTTTCAAGACCCATTGCTTCCATTGCAAGATTAGCTTGGTAACCGGTGTTATACATTGCCATTAACACACAAAATACCGTTGCAATCACCACAAAAGTCATGGTTCTTTTTAGATCGTTACCATCACGCACATGAGTTGTACCGCGAGTTACATCAGCGGGGGTATAGATAAAAGTATCAACCATCTCATAAAGACCGTAATACTTTTCTAAACGTCCGCCTTTTGTAAAATGCGGCTCTATGCTATCTAAAAATTCTCTAGCCGACATTATCCTTCCTTCTCAATTTTAGTTAAATTCGCTCTCAGTACAGGACCAAAGTCATGTTTACCTGGATCTACAAATGTAAATAAAGAGACATCTTCTTCATCTAATTCTAAACAACCCAATAGCTGAGCTTGATCTGAATCGCCAACAATAAGAGATTTCAACAAAGGTGTAGGTAATATATCCAGTGGCATGACTGTTTCATAAACACCCACTGGCACAATCGCTCTGTTACTACCATTTTTATCAGTGGTTAATGGAAATAAACGATTGTCTTTACGATCAACACTTGAGGTATAAACATTAAGCGCAGAATATTTATTTTTACCCGGTACAATCCATCCAAAAAGTTCGCGTGAACGACCTTCTTCTAGCACAGACACTTGGTTACTATAAAAGCCTAAATAAGCCGCCCAATCTGATGCTGAGTGCCCATAAAGCACAGAACCTGAAATCACTCGACTTTCTAGATCATCAAGCAACTCACCGGCCACTAAATCATCTGTATTTGCACCCACACGTGTACGCACTAAACGAGGATTTTTTGCAGTGGGCCCCGCTAAAGACACCACCCGTTCCACATTTAATTTACCGGTACTGAATAAGGCACCAACAGCAATAACGGCTTGATAATCAATATACCAAACGCTTTTATTAATGTTTACTGGATCAATAAAATGAATATGAGTACTGGGTAAACCCGCTGGATGCGGACCTTCAAACTCTGCAACAGTTGCCACATTATCTACTTTGATATCTGCGCCAGTTGCTTTAACCACATACGTTTTACCTTGCGTTAATTTTGCAATTACCGCTAAACCATTCGCAAAATCTTTTTGACGATCATTGATAACAACAACAGGATCCGCCGCTAAAGGACGCGTATCAATTGCTGTAACAAATATTGAACTAGGTACGGCATCAATAGCAGGAATTTTACCGTATGGACGCGATCTTAAACTTGCCCATAGACCAGAGTTAATCAAATTTTCTTTAATTTCTTCGACATTTAAAGAAGCAAGTTCGCTGGCATTATACTTATTAAAAGCCACTTGACCTGTGCCTTTTAATTCAATAACCACCGATTGTAATACGCGCTTCTCGCCACGGTTGATGGCTTTAACCACCCCCGTACCGGGTGCAGTAAACACAACACCTGGATTTTTTTTGTCAGTAAAAAGAACCTGACCTAACTTAACCGAGTCCCCCTCATTAACCAACATGGTAGGCTTCATACCTACATAATCCATCCCCAGAATAGCAACAGAACCGACTTTGTTGCCTTCCTCAATAATTTGCTTAGGACCCCCCGTGATAGGCAAGTCTAAGCCGTTTTTAATAGTAAATCGCATAGTTAATAAGCCTACTCTCCAAACAAGTTGCGGCGAACCCATCCTCTTGTTAAACCTCATTGGTACAAAAGGTGCATTAAGAAATAATACGGTGGCATTACACCATAAAATAGATGTTTTCTCAATGCCACTTTTAGTCGTCAAGGGCATCTTGAGCATAAATAAAAAACTTTCTCTGAATAAAAGTATGACTTTATTATGACTTTATTATGACTTTATTATGACTTTATTATGACTTCAAATATTATTAGCGTAGATATAGCTAACAACGATTAGTCTAATTGCAGAGATAATGCTAAATATTGGATAATTATTAAGGCGGCAAGCTCTAGGGTATTACCAAAAGCAACCACCCCATCTTCATGACCTAACATGGTAAAAAGCAATGTCTTTTGCAAACAACCTGATTGATATAAACGGGCAACTTCATTTGCCATTTCTACCGTACCATAGGGAATTTCGGCATCAATATTCGGCAAGCCCAAATTATGAGTATGCCGCCAGATCGACGGACTATGCACATGAATCACCGCTTGAATATTATCATCAAGTTTATACAAACTGGCATGCGTTAATGATTCTGAAGAAGGCTGGTAAAGTCCTATTGATGTCAAACTGTTTTGATAAATATCAGACGCTAAGACTAAAGTCATCTGCTCAGGTGTTATAGTTGACAACATCCCTGTTTGACTACCGGTAATGATAAATTGTTGACTGGCTTTAGCGACACGTTGGCTAATATTACCAAAACCTAAGCCGCCATAACGATCCGCATCTTGACCTATTAAACCCAACTTGAATAATAGCTTCCGCCACGCATTTAATTCAGTGATGGAAAAATCAGCTTCAATGCGTCTTTGCGTATGCGTGAGTTGATATTTGATAACGCCCTCGGAATCTAACACGCTGTTAACCAATAATTTGCGCTAAATTACCTTTATCTTCTAACCATACTTTACGATCTGATGAGCGTTTTTTAGCCAATAATAAATCCAACTTATTATTAGTCTCATCATCTTCAGCAATGGTTAATTGCACTAAGCGTCGTGTATCAGGGTTCATGGTGGTTTCGCGTAATTGGCTAGGGTTCATCTCACCCAGACCTTTAAAACGTTGCACATTCACCGTGCCTTTGAGCTTTTCTACTTTAATGCGATCTAATACGCCTTGGCGTTCTGATTCGTCTAACGCATAAAACACCCGTTTACCCACATCGATTCGATATAACGGTGGCATTGCAACAAATACATGCCCTTCTCTAACCAAGGCCGTGAAGTGTTGGTAAAATAACGCGCAAATTAAAGTAGCAATATGATTACCATCAGAATCCGCATCCGCTAAGATGCACACTTTACCGTACCGTAAACCTTGTAAATCATCTGAGCCAGGCTCTATACCCAAGGCCACTGCAATATCATGTACCTCTTGCGATGCCATGACTTGATTCGATTCAACTTCCCAGGTATTTAAAATCTTGCCACGCAACGGCATAATCGCTTGGAAATCTCGCTCTCGCGCCTGCTTAGCAGATCCGCCTGCCGAATCCCCTTCTACTAAAAACAACTCTGTTCTAGCGATATCTTGGGCCGAACAATCCGCTAACTTACCGGGTAAAGCGGGGCCTGAAGTAATTTTTTTACGGACGATCTTTTTATTTGAGCGTAATCTTTTTTGGGCACTAGAGATAATAATCTCGGCTATCTTTTCGCCCTGCGCTGGATTTTGGTTTAACCACAAACTAAAACTGTCTTTAGCAACCCCCGCAATAAAAGTCACACATTCTCGAGAACTTAAGCGTTCTTTAGTTTGGCCAGAAAACTGGGGATCTTCTAACTTAACCGACAAGACAAAATGACAATTCTCCCAGACATCTTCTGGAGCCACCTTAACACCACGCGGTAAAATACCCCGAATATCACAAAATTCACGAATGGCTTCTGTTAAACCGGCTCGCAAACCGTTAACATGTGTACCACCTTGCGCAGTGGGAACTAAATTGACATAGCTCTCGTTGAGTATTTCCGCTGGATTCTCTAAGGCCCAAACGAGACCCCATTCGACAGCCTCATGCTTTCCGGTCACATCACCCATAAAAGGTTGCTCAGGAAAAAAATCAATGTCACCTATCCTATCCAGTAAATACTCTCGCAGACCATTCTGGTAACACCACTCATAATCTTCATTAGCGTATTCATCTTTCAGACTAATTTTTAAACCCGGGCACAACACCGCTTTGGCCCTTAAGACATGTTTTAATTTAGTGACTGAAATCTTACTAGAATCAAAGTATTTTTCATTGGGCCAAAAGTGTACCGATGTGCCGGTATTAAATTTTCCTACCGTGCCCGTTTCTGTCAAGTCAGAGGTTTTATCACCGTCTGCATAGGAGATGCCATAAACTTTACCGTTACGTTTAACTTGGACTTCTAATTTAACCGATAAGGCATTAACAACAGAAACCCCTACGCCGTGTAAACCACCGGAGAATTGGTAGTTTTTATTAGAGAATTTACCGCCTGCATGTAACTGGGTCAAAATAACTTCAACACCCGGTATGCCTTGTTCTGGATGAATATCAACGGGCATACCTCGGCCATCATCAGCGACTAAGACCGAGCCATCTTTATAAATAACTACTTCGATGCTTTTAGCATGACCCGCCATCGCTTCATCGACACTATTATCAACGACTTCTTGAACGAGATGATTAGGACGTGTAGTGTCCGTATACATACCCGGACGTTTTTTAACGGGATCTAGACCACTTAAGACTTCAATCGCGGCCGCATTATATTCGGTACTCATGAGTTATGACGCGTATGGATTGTGTTTAAAATAGTCTTTTGCTGCATCCCAGTAAGCATCCAACTCAGCTAATTCACACTCTTTTAATACCCGACCCGAGGCCGTAATTTTTTGTTCTATATACTGAAATCTACGGGTAAACTTTTTAGTACTTTCCTTAAGGGCAATCTCAGGATTTACCTTTAGATGTCGAGCCAAATTAACTGCAACTAACAATAAATCACCCACTTCTTCTTGAATATGCGCCTGATCACCCGATGCCCAGGCTTCTTTAATTTCGTCTAATTCTTCTAAGACTTTATCAAATACCGGACCAGGTTCAGTCCAATCAAAACCGTGTTGAGCCGCACGATCTTGGATCTTTTCACACTCCATTAAGGCGGGTAAGTTTGCCGCTACCCCCGACAGAACACTTTCGGTACTATCTTTAGCCTTTTCTTTACGCTCTAAGGCTTTGGCGGCTTCCCATGCTTGATGACGTTCTGCATCATTGGCAAATACGACATCAGAAAAAACATGCGGATGTCTACGGATTAATTTATCACTAATAGCCGCTGATACTTCTTCAAAATTAAAATGGCCTTGTTCTTGGGCAATTTGAGAGTGAAATACCACTTGCAACAACAAATCACCTAATTCTAATTTTAAATCCTCTAAATCATTGCGCTCGATAGCATCAACAACTTCATAAGCTTCTTCTATCAGATAAGGAATTAAACTTTTAAAATCCTGTTTAATATCCCAAGGGCAACCATCTTCGGGACGACGTAACCGTGACATTAAATCTAAAAGTTGTTGGGTATTTTTTAACATGCAGAATTAATTAGCTTAATACGTGTAACCAAAGTTTTCATGAAAACGCTGCTTAAAATCAGCCATTGTAAAGGTATGATTTTGCGTACCATTATGTTCAATTTTAAGCGCACCCATTAAGGAAGCGATTCTACCTGTCACTTCCCAATCATATTCATTCATTAAACCGAACAATAAACCCGCACGATAAGAATCACCACAACCCGTTGGATCTAAAACCGCATGGGGTTTTGCCGCTGGAATGGTAATACATTGACCTTGCGTATAAATCTTAGAACCCTGTGCACCTAAAGTAATAATTAAAGCCTCTACTCGCTCCGCTATTTGCGTCAAGCTTAAGCCGGTGCGTTCTTGCATTAACTCAGATTCATAATCATTTAAAGTGACGTAATTCGCTTGATCAATAAAGGTCAGTAATTCAGCGCCATTAAACATCGGCATGCCTTGACCCGGATCAAAGATAAAAGGAATACCTAGTTCCGCAAATTGCTCCGCATGTTGCTGCATCCCCTCTTTACCATCAGGTGACACGATACCTATACTGATATCGGTATTTGCTGGAATTGCATTTATTTGCGAGAAACTCATCGCACCCGGATGAAAGGCAGTAATCTGATTGCCATCTTGATCAGTGGTGATATAAGCCTGACCGGTATACTGGTTATCCAAAATATGGATATACTCCGTTGACAACCGATTTTGATTGAGCCATTGACTATAAGGTTCAAAATCATGCCCCACTACCGCCATAATTTGGGCATCTTCGCCTAATAAATTTAAGTTATAGGCAATATTACCCGCACAGCCACCGTACTCACGACGTAATACAGGCACTAAGAAGGATACATTTAAGATATGCACCTTTTCTGGCAAGATATGATTTTTAAATTGATCGTGAAACACCATAATAGTGTCGTAAGCCATAGAACCACAGATTAAAGCACTCATAAATCGCTGTCCTTAAAGTAAAATTAATGCCCACGTTGTCGCGGCCCATGCTAAAGACATCATCACCGCTGCCGAACCTATATCTTTTGCTCTACCAGATAATTCATGATGTTCAAAACCTACTCTATCAACTACGGCTTCAACGGCTGAATTTAATAATTCAACTAACATTACTAAAACAATACTACCAATCAGTAGTAATTTTTCAATGGTAGTTTGACCCAACCCAATAGCTACAGGAGTTGATATTACGAATAGAATAACTTCTTGTCTAAAAGCTTCTTCATGTGTCCATGTCGCTTTAAATCCAGCAGCTGAAAAAAAACAAGCATTAATTAGGCGCTTTAAACCTTTCGCATTTTGATTTGCCATGTTGTGTTCTAGTTAATATCCATTAAAAGGTGGTAATTGTACTTAGCTAATATAAAAAGTTTGTGACCGCTGAATATATTAAATAATTATGCTATGTATTCTTTATAGGCATCAGCCGTCATTAAAGTATCTAAGCCTGATAAGTTATCAGCTTTAATACAAAAAATCCAAGTAGTATAAGGTTGATCGTTAATCAACTCTGGCTCGCTGGTTAATAACAAATTAGTTGCAACTATTTCTCCAGATACAGGACTAAATAAATCTGAGGCTGTTTTAACAGACTCAACGACTGCACATTGTTCATTTTCTGAAACTTTACGACCCATTTCTGGCAATTGCACATACACCAAATCACCTAATTGATCTTGGGCAAAATCTGTAATGCCAACTCGCACAAGATTATCATCTTCTACAATGACCCATTCATGGGATTGGGCATATTTCAAATTCTCTGGTAAATTAGTCATCATTCATTCTCTTATAATTAAAACCAAACGATAGTAAAGCCCTAAGCAACCTGCACCAAGGTATTTAGTTATGTTGTAACTAACTGGCTTAGCTATTAGACTATCTGCTGATATATGGTAGCAAACATCACAAAAACATGCCTGAAATACTGATCTACACCACCACAATATGTCCATATTGCATCATGGCCAAGCGCTTACTCGATAAAAAAGGCGCAAATTACACAGAAATTAATGTCGATCGTGAATCTGGACAGCGTGAGATTATGTTACAACGAACCAAACGCCGCACCGTACCGCAAATATACATTGGGGATTACCATGTTGGTGGTTTTGACGACTTATATGCGTTGGAACAAAAACAAAAATTAGATGAATTACTCAAAGCTAAAAACTAATGATTAAGCCACAAAACAATATAACTTCTCCTTGTATCGGAATATGTGCCGTTAATGAAGACAATATTTGTCTGGGTTGCTATCGTAATTTGGATGAGATTAGCGACTGGCTAAATTTTGATGATACAAAACGTGCAGAAATCTTAACGCATTGTTATGAAAGAAAACTCGAAAAGTAAAGCAACATTATCATCTTTTAAAGAGTCAAGATTAGATAAAATCTGATAATAGAATGTGACTAGTCTATCTTCTGTTAACGTATTGTAGTAATACATTTAAATACTACATTCGTTTTTTGTCGCACATCAATAGCTGGACACATGTCGCTAGGATTGAACAGATTGCTTTAATAACTCAAACGTGCAATTCAAGTAAAGATTACAAAGGTATCAATGTTAAATAGCTTAAATGATAAATACTATGACAAAAAAATTCAACATCATAGCGCATGAAATTTTATACTCTGGTTATTTTCGCATGGAAAAATACAGATTAAAACATACATTATTTGCAGGTGGTTGGAGCGAAGAAATCAGCCGAGAAGTATTTAGCAGAGGCTGCGGTGTAGCCGTTATTTTATATGACCCTAACACCGATCAAGTTATCCTAATAGAACAAATCCGCGCAGGTGCTTTATCTAACCCCTATAAAGCTTGGTTAATAGAAATTGTAGCCGGTGGAATCGAACCAGGTGAAACAGCTGTTGATGTAGCACATAGAGAAACACTTGAAGAAACAGGGTGTCAAATTGAAGCTCTGCACTACATTAATGAGTTTTATACCACACCTGGTGGTGTATCAGAACGGATTAGTTTATTCTGTGGCAAGGTTGATAGCACTCAAGTAACTGGCATTCATGGCTTATCTGCCGAAGATGAAGATATCCTAGTACATTGCGTAGATTTTGAAACCGCTTATAGAATGGTTGACAGTAACGAAATAGAGTCTGCCATACCCATTATTGCCATCCAGTGGTTAGCACTTAATAAACATAAGATATTAGAGCAGTGGCCGCCTCGATAGCATTTTAATAAGTAAACTATGCACTTCATTTATTTTTATTTATTGTTTAAGAGACCCACACTGCTAATAATTTTATTATTAAGCCTTGTTGGTTGTGCAACCGTAAAAGAAAAGCACTCAGAAATTATCAAAAACCAACCGACACCTGCTATTAAATATGCCCTAAGTCTTCAAGGCACACCTTATAATTATGGTGGAGATATGCCTAAAAAAGGTTTTGATTGCAGTGGTTTTGTAAAACATGTTTATGAGCAACAAGGCATAAAGTTACCCCGCAGTGCTTATGATATGGCATTAACATTACCAGTCATAACCAACGATAAAATACAAACTGGCGACTTAGTGTTCTTTGACGTGAATAGTAAACCTTATTCACATGTAGGAATTTATTTGAATAATAACCAATTTATTCACGCGCCTAGTGAACAAACAGGAAAGGTATTGGTATCAAGCCTTAAAAATAGTTATTGGCAAAAGCATTACAGAGGCGCTAGAAGACCTAAAAAATAGTAATATCTTCAGCAAGTAACTTAGGATGTGTATAAAGACCTAAAATTTCAATGACAATAGGTTTTGATCTTGCAAAAGAACCATCAGCATCAAAATATAATTTACCACTTTGGGTATTATAGAAAAACTCGGTAGCTGGGTCTGGCGCTGATGTTAAGATACCTGAATAAAAGTTTTTATTATTTAATTCTACGGCCAACATACCTTTAAAAGCTTTATGATTAATCTCTAAATGATCAATACCAAGACTTGGGATATTATCAGCTTTACTTGCAAAATCAATGATAGTGGTCAAACCATTTCCTTTGTTAAAAATAAAGTTATCATTTCCGGAACCGCCTGTTATTAAATTAACGCCGACACCGCCTGCAATTGTGTCATTACCATCGCCGCCATTTATTGTACTTAATTTAGCAGTACTACCATAGATGATATCGTCACCCTTACCACCCGAAAGGGTTGTATTTCCCGCACCAGCAATCAATACATCGCCTGCATCATTAGCAGTGATAACATTATTTAATTTATTACCTTTCGCTACTAAGTGAACACTACCTGTTAAAGTTAGATTATCAATATTGGCACCTAAAGCATAACTCACTGAACTTATAACGGTATCGATACCGCCGCCAATTGAGGTATCAATAACTTTATCACCCACATTATCAACATAAAAAGTATTACTGCCTTTACCACCCGTCATAGTATCAGCGCCAGCACCCCCATCTAAAGTATCATTACCCGCACCTGCAACCAAACTATCTGCCTGATGAGATCCAATTATTTTTATTGAATTAATACTTTTTGAAGCATTAATTATAAAATTATGACTCCCTACCGCTTTTGACAAATCAACATTAAACCCACCTTTATTGATTAATGTCGCAGTCCCATCGTTACCTGATATAGCCGTAGCAATAAAATCGCCGACTAAAGTTGCGGTAACAGTTCCTTTAGCCGCAACATATAAATTATCACCAATACCCAAATCAGTAACGGTATCGTAACCAGACACTACAAACAAATCTGCGCCTAATCCACCTGTTAAAACGTTAGATCCTAGACCGCCGGCAATATTATCATTACCCGCTCCACCTGTAATAGTATCGTTACCGATGCCACCTATTATTTCAGCCGTAGTGGGTAAGATCATTGAACCTACTCCAGCTACAGAATTCGCAATTAATGTAGAAGATAATTTTGAACCTAATATGACATCTGAACCAGTACCACCAATGATCTTATTGACTCTACTACTTGCAGTTGCATCTAAAGTATTATCGTACCGACTTGTTGAATAGTCTATGGTAGTTGCATTAGCGGTAGTCGTAATAGTTAGCTCATCACCAGTTAATTGAGTCAATGTTTCTGAGGTAGGCTTTGAGGAGGAATATACCCAATCTATATATGTTTTGGGTGTAACTATACTAATACTGGTATTTTTATCAACTTTAATAGTCATATAACCTTCAAGAAAATTTAATCCTTAATACCCTAATCGATAAAATATTATAAAACTGTCACTTATAACGAAAATACATTAAAAAAACACGAATTACAATGTTAATTTATTTTAATAGCAAACCACATTAATGGCAAGTATTAATGAGTGTATATCTGATGATTATTAAGAATTTAAATGTCAATAAAAAAAAAGGGAGGCTAAAGCCTCCCTTTAATTTGTTTAATTACCCAAATAAATCAAGTAATCAGATCACCTATTAAGCGATGATAGTGATATCAGCACCTGCTAATGCAGGATGCGTATCAACACCTAGCGTTTCAATTAAAACAGGCGCTGATTTTGCTGCAGAGCCATCAGCATCAAAATACAAACCACCAGTAGATGAGTTGTAAATAAAATGATGTGCGGCAGTATCAGCAGTTCCGGTTGTATTAACAACGAATGCTGTGTCTGCAACAACTCCAGCGGCCAAACCTTTAGTTGCTTTAACACTGATTTGAAGAACATCAGAACCTGTAGTAAAGTCAGTGATTGTAGTGTGACCTAAAACATTACCCTTAGCAAAAACAAAATGATCTGCACCAGCACCGCCTGTTAATACGTTAACACCAGTACCACCTGTGATAGTATCAGCACCAGTACCACCAATGATAGTTGCACCACTAGCACCACCAGTTAACGCTAAACCTTTAGTACTTAAGTGCGCATCAACCGTGAAACCATTAGGACCAATTGCTTTAGTTAAATCAACATTAGAGGCAAGAGTTGTAAAAGTAGCTGTACCGTTGTTAGCAGTAACTTTAGAAGCAATCCAATCAGCAGTGACAGCAACAGAAATAGAAGCACTTGCATTAACAACTAAATCATCACCACCTTTTCCGAAATCTGTAATAGTGTTGTGTGTGCCATTAATTACAAATTTGTCAGTACCATCACCACCTGTTAAAGATGTAGCAGTAACAGAAGAACCAGCTAATGTATCTTTACCAGCAGAACCCGTTAGATTGATTGTACCCGCTCCCTGAGCAGCAGTCACATCTAAAGTTTTAACACCAGAAATGTTAGCGATACCGTCAACTGTTGTAGCTGAAGTCGCAGTAAAACCTTTAGCTGAAGTTGCTGTAACAGTAATCCCTGTAGCAACATTTAGTACATCACTACCTACTCCTAAGTCTGTAATAGTGTTATTAGCTGCTACGATATTAAATGTATCATTACCTTTACCACCGGTTAAAGTGTTACCAATACCACCAGTAATCACGTCATTTCCAGCAGCACCAACTAAAAAATCAGCATTTGAACTACCAATTAATGTTGAACCTGTTTTGTCAGCATTAACAGTAAATCCAAGACCATGACCCGCATGTGCTAAATTAACCGTTTTACCACCAGCAGCATTGATAATAGCTTTACCATCATTTGATGTGGCAGAGTTAGCAACGAAATCACCTGTTACCGTTGCAGTGGCAACACCCGATGAACCCACATATAAATCATCACCTGAAGTTAAATCAGTAATTTTGTCAGTTCCATAAGAGAAAAATGTGTTATTTCCAGCACCACCCGTTAAAGTGTTTTTTCCAGCACCACCCGATAAATTATCATCACCAGCAGCACCGATTAATTTGTCATCACCAGCACCACCCGTCATGTCAGATCCACCTGCACCAGCCGTCAAAGTAGATTTAACAGTAGATGAACCAATGATTACATCATAACCTTTACCGCCTGTAATTGCTTTTACAGTAGTGCTTGCGCTAGCATCAATTGTGTTATCAACAGTACTAGTTGAAAAATCAATTGTAGTCGCTTTAGATGCACCATCTGCTTTAATCTCATCGCCTGGTTTAAGAGCAGTTCCTGTTTCTGAACTAGGGTTAGCTTTAGATTTTACCCAAGTAGGATTTGTTATAGGCGTTATTGTCTTTACGTCTGTACTTGTTACTAATCTTATAGTCATTTTGTATTCTCCTATTTATCTGCAGCTTAAATTGACTTAGTTGGGTTACGACGTTTACGAGCAAAGCCCATTAACGCAGTTAAACCTGTACCAAACAACATAACAGGTAATGGTAATGGCACAGATGCAATAGACTGAATACCGTGTAATGCACCTAG
>CAJADF010000051.1 GCA_903938485.1 uncultured Methylococcaceae bacterium | reverse complement strand
ATGCATCCAGTTCGGTTTCTATATAACCCCGACTAGTCCAGCGTAATGTTTTATAGTCGCTAGGGTCATGTATTGCAAAATACTGAAAGGGCACTAGCCAGCGGTTATTAATGGCATCAAATAAGCGAGTTTCAAAGGCGATATCGTAATCACAGATTTTTAAGACATCACGGCCATCCATGCGTTCGGGCGTAGCGGTTAAGCCCAATAAAAATTTAGGTTTAAATTTAGCCAGTAGGCGTTGGTACGAGCTGGCATCGGCATGGTGAAATTCATCTATCACGATATAGTCAAACGCTGTGTCTGCGTATTGCGCTAAGGTGTCAGTTTGCGAGAGTGTTTGCACCATAGCAAATAAGCATGGGCTAGCGGTGCTGGTTTTTTGATTGCCTGATAAAACACTGCCAAAGTGTGGATCTTGGGTTACTTCTCTAAAGGTTTCTAAGGCTTTAATCAGAATGTTTTCTCGATGCGCGATAAATAACAGGCTCTTCATACCGCTTGCTTTGTAGTCAAAAGCGGCCAGATAGGTTTTACCTAAGCCGGTGGCGGCAATCACGGTTGTTTTATTAATGCCTTTTGCACGACGATCGGCCAATGCAGATAAGGCTTGGATTTGTGCGGGTCTGGGTGCTAATGTCGTTTTAAAAGCAACGGCCATTTCTTGGCTTACTTTTGTGCGTAATTCGTGCGCTTTTTGCCAACGCGGTAAGTAGGCGGCTATAAAGTCATTATCAACTGGAATGGAGGCTTGCTCCCAGTAGTGTTGGTATTCTTGTTGGGCATACTGAAAGGCGGAGAGTTTATCTTTTAGTACGAGGTTAGGTTCGCTATTAGAAAAGTAATTCCATTCATGGTTTCTAGATAAGCCAGATTCAGTAAGGTTAGATGATCCCACGATTAAGGCATGTTGGCCGGTGGCTTTGGTAAAGAGAAAGCTTTTTACATGAAAGGGTGGTGGCGTTTGGCTAAAGTCTGCTTTGCCATATTCATCCAGTGGGTAGAATATTTTTACTTTAATGTCGGCTAGTTGGGTGCTTAAATGTTTGAGGTCATTAGGGTTGTTAAAGTTACCCATGATGGAAGTAAGGAGTTTAAGTTCTCCTCCGCGTTTTATAAATTTTAAGAACGGATCCAAGAGCAGGTTAAGCATGCTTCTTGAATAAAATGCCGAGGCGATATAAAGGGCATCAGCATCTTCTAGTTCGCGTTTGATAACATCCACTAAGCCAGTAACTGAGTTAAAGGTCAGTAATTGCGGTAAGCGGGGCTCTTTAATTTGGTTATTAATTGGATTATTAAGCAGGGCAGGGTCGGTCGCTGTGGCATATAGCATCAGGCGTTTATCAAAACTACCCACTTTGTCGCGTTTTTGCTTTTGTTTATCCTGTACTTCGGTAAGGCTAATGTTGTGTTGCTTGAGTAGGGTTTCTATCAGTTCTAGTAAGTCTGCCGATTCATTGATAACCGCGTCTCTATTATCGGCATGGAATAGCTCATGCGCTTCTTCTAGTAATTTGAGT
>CAJADF010000050.1 GCA_903938485.1 uncultured Methylococcaceae bacterium | reverse complement strand
GCATGCTCAATCAGCATCGCATCAACAAGTGTTGTTTGTTCTAGATTTTTCCACGCCATTTAAATACCTTTGAGAGTCATTTATGTTGTGCGTATTATCTCATTTATAGCTGACTTTGACTGGATTCGTGCAAAGGTCTCAGATTTAAATCTTCTAAAAACATTTATTGATTGGTCGTAAAAACTTCTACGTTAGTCTTAAATAAATTTTTGTTTTTCAGAAAAAAGCTGCAATTGGGTAATAAAAAAAGTATGTCTAGAGTGTTAAATTTTTATGTCATTAAAGATTTAATCACCGTGTCCTAAATACTCATTTAAGCTTTTATCAATTTCTAGTTGTAATTCTTCAGGGCTAATCACTTTAATATGCGGAATCCAATACCGCACGATGGGTATTATTTGATTACTGTGGCCGATTTTTGCAGAAATGATTAACCCACCATCCTCTAGTTCTTTTTCTATTACTTGGTTGGCGATTAATTTGCGGCGTTTAAAATAGCCGGCTACTTCTGCGCGTACTTTTAAAACGACTTCTTGTTTAGCGTCGGATAACCAGATGCCGTCATCTTCATCCAGTTGTTTATCAATAGTGGGGTCAGCTTTAAAGAAGGTTTCTAAGGTGATTAAACCGGATAATTTAGTAAGGCTAAATGATTTAAGTTTGTCGCCGTCTTGAGCCACTAAATACCAAATCCCTTTATGGTTAACAAGTTTGTATGGGTTTACGGCTTGATAGGTTTTGGAGCCTTCGGATTTTAAGTAGTTAAAACTGACGGGATGGTGGGCAACTATGGCTTTTTCTAAGTCTTTAAATAATTTGGCTTTATCACCGATGTTTTCGTAATGGTGGCCTTTAACCAACACGGCAGATTGCAATCTTGAGTCAAATATATCGCGTAGAAAATCATTGGCTAAGGATGGAAACAAGCCTTTTACGCCGGCTAAGCTTGCGAATCGATGTATGTCTTTAATACTAATTTTGCCTAAAAAACTGGCGTCTAGATGATAATAGCCGTCGGTTTTTTCTAGAGGCAAATAACCAAAGCGTTCGTTAAGATCGCGTTGAATAGTTCTTACATTAACGCCAAACTCTTCAGCTAGCGCTTGTGGCTCAAGCTTCTCTCCTTGATTAAGTTTAATCAGCATCTGTGCCAAACGATAAACCAAGGTGTCGTGATGATTATTGCTCATACTTAAATCCTATAAATTTTGGCGCTATTATGCTGTTTTTTAGTGACAGGGGGTGTCGTTTTTTAAACGCCTACAATCATAGTTCGTCGCCCATTAACGGTTTTAACACGTTGTTGGATAATGCCTAAATCGACCAGTTTTCTTACATCGTCTAGCACGCGTCTGTAATTACGATTCATCTCTTTCGCTACTCGATAGATGGATTCGTAACCCAGTTCTGAAATACAGTAAAAAGTAGCTTTTTGTTTTTTGGTTAGCTTGAACCATTCATGCGTGGGATTTTTCATGTAAATAGTGCCACAGACATGCCAAGACCAAAGGCCATCCAATATGCCTTGTCGAGTCCAAGTGATGGGCTCATTATCAGTTAGGAGTTTTCGCCAATCAGGATAGTGCTCAATAAAGATGGGTAAGCTGATAAGTTCTATAAAGATAGGACCTTTCATATGTAACATGCTTTGTTTAAGCAGGGTATTACT
>CAJADF010000049.1 GCA_903938485.1 uncultured Methylococcaceae bacterium | reverse complement strand
CCAGGTGATCAGCTTTTCGACTGGGTCGAATCGAAAATATATCTTCTCACGGAATACCACCCCCAAGAGCACGAATACCACAGCGCCAATGAGCTCTTGGTGAAGCGAGTGACCCGGATCATCATGTGACCCAATGAAGCTGTCGTAGCCCGCCATGCCGACGCACAGAAGAGCGACTACCACCAACAATATCGACAACGATGTGCTGGATTTACTGAAGTTACGGCAAGCGAAATTGGACGCAGGCATCAATGTGTCCATTTTTATCGTTGAGCCCGGTGATGACGTGACCACTATTGAAGACGAAACTGGCTGTTGTTTATTATCCGATGTGTTCGGTGAATGCCGATATCCAGATCCAGATTTTGTGCCCAGCTGTGAGGTGCTGGAAGACCATGGCACGTTCTACGTCATGTTGTATGTGTTCGACGATGACGGTATCGAGATCATCATTCCCAAGCGGGGAGGGGATCCGGTGTTGTTGTCGATGTGTGAGACATTCGCAATTTGGCCGGTCTAATCTCACGCGCAATTTTTTTTTATGTAAATAATTTAAGTCAACTCATTCTGGAGGTTATATGAAAAAAGAAACATCAAACATCACGGTCATCAAAACAGGCAACTGCCCCTCACGTTCAGGAATGTGTTAATCAGCCTTGTATATTTACCAGTAGATATCTTTTATCATATTGTTAGTTACATGATTTTTATATACATATTTTAGATATGTTATTAACTTTGAATGTTGTAAATAACATAAAGCTATCAACGGATATCCAATAAAACGCTATCATTACTGCAGGAAGGATAAGGTGCTTGGCTTTAAACCCCTGTTTGTTATACAGCACATATTAGAAGCAGGTGAAAATCATAAAGTGAATGTTGCTTTTTCTGCGCAATAAATTGATAATTAAGTCTTACTCACTGTCTTACCGAGGAATTTATGTCTGTAGCAACCATTAAATTATCCACTAAAGGTCAAATCGTTATACCTAAAGAAATACGGGATGAGTTGTCTTGGCAAGCCGGTACAGAACTCTCTTTGGTGTCTTCATCTGCGGGTGTAATGCTTAAAGCTACACCGAAAAAAACAGGGCGTAAATTGGAAGACTTAATGGGAATGCTTAAATATGATGGCCCCTCTGTGCCTATTGAAGAACTTTGTAAACCTGTTGAATATGGTAGTGATTGGGAAGACACTGAGTATCAAAGTAAATGATAGCTTTTGATACCAACCTTTTAGTTCGCCTTGTGGTCATTGATGAACCAAAGCAGGCCGCGATTGTCCGTAATCTGATAAGTCAACATAGTGTATTTATTTCTCGAACTGTTTTGTTAGAAACTGAATGGGTTTTACGCACGGTTTATAAAAATAAACGCACTGATATTCTTAATTTCTTTAGGGCGCTTCTTGAAGTAGATAATACTGAAATTGAAGACTCGGTTGCAGTGTCTCAAGCATTAGACTTTTATGAATTGGGTGCTGATTTTGCTGATTCTTTACATCTTTCCGTATGCGGTTCAGCCCTAATGCATACGTTTGATAAAGGTTTTTGTAAAACTGCACGAGCGGTAGGGATAACACCTGAAATTAATGTGATTCAGTTGCGTTAAAATTTATTTAATTAACAGTCTGTTGGTAAATTTTAAACTGAATGGAAGTAACGTTAAATCGAGAGTAGTGTCTATTGAACCAACACCAATTCTTTCCAATCAGTGGTGTAACGCTGAGAGATACGTTCTGCTTTGGGTTGCCAGGATTTATCAAAGCCTGTGGCGGCAATGGCTATCTTCTTGGGAAAGCGTTTATTGATCTTATCAATGGTCACCATCAATGCGCTATTTTCTGTCGGTAAGTCATCATCCTCAAAATCAAATAACTCCAATTGACCTTCCGATGTTTTAGCTTGGATATGACTAAGCTGCAAACTCGTTGCGTCTCGGGCGTCTTGGAAGTGGGTTCGTGTGTAAATTTAGTTTTTTTATGTCTTTTAAAGTTTAATTGTTAATATAAGACAAAAACAATTGTTGTAACTAGTCAATGTTTGGAGCTGTTTTCAGCGTAATGTATTTTTTTACTAATCGGGAATAATTAATGCATATTTTGGTTGATGCCGATGCTTGTCCCAAAGCAATAAAAGACATTTTATTTCGGGTATCAGAGCGGTTGAGTTTAACTACGACTTTAGTGGCCAATCATCCATTACAAATCCCCCCATCCCGCTATATCAGGTTTTTACAGGTAAAATCTGGGTTTGATGTGGCTGACAATGAGATTGTCAAAAGATTAGAAGTTGGGGATCTAGTGATTACTAGTGACATTCCGCTAGCCTATGAAGTGCTATCTGCCGGTGGTCATGCAATCAATCCACGCGGTGAGCTTTATACACAAGACAATATTAGTGATCGTTTGAATATGCGCGACTTGATGGATACGTTGCGTTCTAGCGGCATCGATACTGGGGGACCTGCTGCATTAAGTTCACGTGACGTTCAATGTTTTGCTAATCAGTTGGATAAATTCTTGATGAAACACAACTGTAATAAATAGTGATCCCTATCCGGGGGTGTCAAATAAAAGAAAGTCTGGAAATGTGTAGTGCATTATTGAACCGGGTGAGAATCATATTTAATTTTGCGCGCCTTTTAAAGAGGCGTTATGGTATGGGGCTTTTAACGTTCAACGTATTAATGACAATAAACCGAATTTAGAGTTGCTTTCCGTACTTTAGGTTTAATATTGTGATATTTGGAATGTTTCACAAACCCAAGGTTAAACAAATAAACTAGGGTGTTAGTAATATTACCCAGGGATCAATCTAAAAACATATTGGCTTGTCTTAAATCTTGAGTAATTACACTAAAACTTCTTTTCTCGAACAAAAATTTACATTTCAATAGCCAAGCTTGTGTTCTGGTTCTCAAACGAAAGTTGAAATATTAAATACAAAAAGTTCCTTACTTAAATCTTAGGTTTAACAATCAATTTATTTTGTCAGTATTTAAACTTGAGGACTAATACATAAAACCTATGTGTTATTAATAATACTTAAGATTAATTTTTATTATTTAAGTTTCAGTATACAAATTAAAGTTCTAACACAAATACTCGTGCGGCATTTCAATAGCCGAAGTTTTAATACTCGAGCATACCTTTTAGCAAGCCCCCCTTAAGTTCTAACGGGAAACCATAAATCTCTGAAATAAAATAAATTATTTGATAATCCAACTATTATTATAATTAATTTATTTGAAACGGCTGTCAAATACAATCAAATTAAATTGATTGTTGTATTTTATATTTTTTCTCTGATATTAAAGATAAAAAATATCAAAATACTAATGCATAATTCTCAACTAAAATACACCATACCGTTTCTAATAATTATTGCTCATAAATCCAGAACCATCCGAGCCTTTTCCTTAACATTAATTTATTAACAAGAGTGAGTGTTGATTACGGTCAATATCCAAAATTTATCGCAATTGCTGAGTTAGACTGAAAGTGTAGCAACTTATTATTTTCATTTAGTCCAACGGGAATTGGTATACATTATGTTTTATAGAAAATAAGCAATATATTAGCTTCTTAAAATCAAGAGAATAAAACTGTATGACCACTGTCACATTGATTTTTCCTCATCAACTTTTTGTCGACCATCCCTGCATCGTAAAAGACCAGGATGTTTATCTGATTGAAGAATTTCTATTTTTCAATCAATACTGTTTTCATCAGCATAAGTTGGTATTACACCGGGCTAGCATGAAAAAGTATGCCCACGGACTAGGTCAGTTCAATGTAAAGGTGAACTATATTGACAGCCAAGATGATTTAAGTGACGTCAGGAATTTGATCAATCACTTGGCTCAACAAAACATTACCGAAATACAGTGTGCCGATGTTGCCGATAACTGGTTAAAGACCCGCATCAAAAAAAGTTGTAACAGATGTCAAATCAAGATGACGGAGATGCGATCACCCAATTTTTTAAATACGCTTGATGAGGTAAAACCCTATTTCGATAAAAAGAAAACTTATTTTCAAACAGCCTTTTATATTGAGCAACGTAAGCAACGTTTAACTTTACTAGATGCAGCAGGACATCCCCTTGCAGGTCAATGGACTTTTGATACAGAAAATCGGCTCAAGTATCCAAAAAACACCCAGTCACCCGAAGTCACTGTTGCAAAATACGATTGCTACTTAAAAGAAGCCGAGGCTTATGTAGAAACGTATTTCCCTAACAATTATTCCAGTACGATGCATTTTATTTATCCAACCGACCATGCGGGTGCTTCCCTCTGGCTGGATGAGTTTTTAGAGACGCGTTTTGAAAAGTTCGGTAGTTATGAAGATGCGATGGTAGCAAATGAACATTATTTGCATCATTCTGTGTTAACCCCGATGTTGAATATTGGCTTACTTTCTCCACAACAAATTATTGATAGCGCATTACAAATAAGCGAACGAAAAAATATTCCATTGAATTCTTTAGAAGGCTTTATCAGACAGATTATGGGGTGGCGCGAGTTTATCCGGATAGTCTATGAACGAGAGGGTAGTTATCAACGAACCCAAAACTTCTGGGGGTTCGAAAGAAAGATTCCAAAAAGTTTTTGGTTAGGTACAACGGGAATTTTACCAGTCGACAATGTGATACAAAAACTACTCCAAACAGGTTACAGCCATCATATTGAACGTTTGATGGTCATGGGTAACTTTATGTTGCTTTGTGAGTTTCATCCTGATGATGTTTACCACTGGTTTATGGAAATGTATGTGGATGCCTATGATTGGGTGATGGTGCCAAATGTTTATGGTATGAGTCAATTTTCTGATGGTGGTCTAATGACGACCAAACCCTATATCAGCGGAAGTCATTACCTGTTAAAAATGAGTGACTATCCAAAAGGTGTCTGGATTGAAATATGGGATGGCTTGTTCTGGCGTTTCATAAATGTTCACAGGGATTTCTTTTTAAAAAACCCACGTATGCGCATGATGGTAAAAATGTTTGATAATATGTCAGAAGAGAAACAAAATAATCATATCGCTGTTGCGAAAAGCTTTCTAATGAAACTAGACAAGTCATAAGCTCATCTAGAATCCTGATGTTTATCAAAAACACAGCAATATTAATAGGTTGGATATTTACTCGGCAACAGCAGGCCAATCAGCGACGTCAACTGAATCCAGTGGCAAATTTTGAATACCGCCTTGCCATTTATTTATAAACAGCCCGTCCAGATCGTATTGCTGTGTTTGTTTATTTAAATCGAAATGCCGTTTGCCACGAGGATCGGCACCCACTCCAGCCAGATATTGCCAATTACCCCAATTTGAAGCCACATCATAATCCAGCAGTTGCTGCTCAAAATAGGCTGCGCCGTAACGCCAGTCCACAGTTAATTCATTGACTAGACAACTAGCAACTATCTGACGACCACGATTTGACATAAAGCCTGTTGCATTCAGTTGTTTCATACAAGCGTTAACCAGCGGATAAGGTGTATTACCATTGCACCATTTCTGAAAGCGCTCGGGATAAAAGCTGGTTAAGGGTTTTTGCTGCTTGATACCCTTAAAACGAAACAAGTGCTTTCCATGATGATGGGCATACCATTGAAAATATTCGCGCCATAACAATTCAAAAAATAGCCAGTAGGTTGATTCGTTAGCACCGGTTTGTTGTTCGTAATGATTAAGATTGAAACAAATTTGCCGGACTGAGAGATTGCCGTTAGCCAGCCAAGGAGATAACTTACTTGAATTCTGCCAACCGTCCAATTCATTGCGCTGTTTTTTGTAGTGACTTGCATTTTCCGAAGCTAAATAATTTTTTAATTGCGTTAGCCCGGCTATTTCTCCACCATAAAAAAATATTTCATGCTCAGATTTAGAATAATCTGGAAAACGGTTTAGCCAGTCTGTTTTCATTGCTGGACTTGATGGTAGAAAACCCACAGGTGACCGCGGTTTGGCGATTGTGCATTGCTCAACTGCGTTTTTAAATTGCGTAAATGTGTCAGGCAATTTTGCTAAGGGAAAAGGTAATTGATCCAGAGCAAACAAAGTATGTGTATCTGTTTCTATAAATTGCACTAATGGTAACTGTTTTTGTAGAGATAACCATTGTTGATTCTCATAATAACCGGTTTGGCGACTACGATACAGATAAGAAACTTGATACGAACTGGCGATATCGTAGATGGCTTTTACGGGCGATTGATAACAAACTATAAGATGTTGCCCCAGTTTATGTAATTGCTTATCTAGGTCGATCAACGATTCTTTAATGAACCGCCAACGATGATGTGACATCGTCGCCAAACCATAACGATTAGGCATTAGCCACTGCGGATCAAGACAATATATGCAGAGTAACTCATCAACTTCAAGCGCAGCTTTTAATAAACTAGCATTATCATGAAGACGCAAGTCATTACCAAACCAGTAAAGCCCAACTTTACCCATTGTCATTAAATTTTTACTTATTTGGTGCTGAGTAATACGTTTATTTTAGAATCCAGCCACTAGAATGTGATTAACCCAATAATTTTTCAACAATTAAATCGCGAATATAATCTGGCATTTGAAGAGTTTCCAAATCCCAACCTTCACGAATTAGAATATCATGCAAGCATTTTTCCATAATTTCATGTGCTTTCACCGATGCATCAACAATTAGATGATGGGTATCAATTGTTCTCTCATCTACTTCTTTTTGACATTGAGCCTGATAATTTAAAAGTAATCTAAGGCTTAAAATTTGCTCGCTGACTTGACTAGGACAAACACAGGCATAAATTAAACCTTGGTTTTTTATTTTCTCAAGTTGCTCATCTGAATACTGATAATCTAATTTCATATAAATACCATTAATAAATTATTGAAAAACGATTTTATTTCAAGGATAACATGTTAATTAATGAATGGATTGACAGGTAATATATCAATCCAATCAATTTTTCTGCTTGTAACACAATCTCCGATATTAGATTTAACCGATTTCTTAAATAAAGCAAATAAGGAGTTTATTTTTGATTTTGGATTATCTAATGTTAATTGTTTATCTACGCTATATATTTGCTAGGCTCTTTTGAAAAACAAGGTTCGGCTTAATCTGTATAAATCTTTTATCATATTGTAAGTTATATGATTTGTGTATTTTAATAGTCGTGATATGTTATCTACTCAGCATGTTCGAAACAACATAAACGGATCAACATGCCATGTTTTTTAGTTTTTAAACGGTTTTGTTTGCAGTCTTTTAAATAATTAAGTGATTATAAAAATGGTGTGTGTTAAATGTTAAGCTAAATTGGTTAATAAATAACGGGTAGGGGGATTTAGTAATGAAATTACCCAGTGCATTGATTATATTTTATTTTGTTTTTTTGACTAGTTACTGTTACGCAAATACAGCAACTGATTTAACTGATACCTGTATTAAAGGCGTAGGGAATTATGCAGAGGCTTGTTACAGTTTAGGTGAAATGTATAGCAAAGGAAAAAAAGTGCCGCAGGATTTTCATAAAGCAGCTGAATCATACTCAATTTCTTGTAAAGGATTTAATGAAATAGCATGTTATCGACTTGGCACGATGTATGACACTGAAATAGGTGTTAAGAAAGATCATCAGTTAGCTGCAGTACTATATTTTATAGCTTGTAATGCAAATGTTTCCGATGCTTGTTATAACTTGGGTTTTATGTATGAAAGTGGAAATGTTATAAATCAAGACTACTTTAAAGCGGCAAGGTTATTCTCAAAAGCATGTAATGGTGGAAACGAATTAGCCTGTGATAACTTGGCTTCAATGTATGAAAAAGGGCAAGGTGTTAAGCAAGATTACGCTAAAGCAAAGCTATTATATAGAAAGGCGTGTAATAAAATTGTAAACAACTTTGCATTATTAACCACAAGCGCGGGTAAGCAAGTAAATAATTGTTTATTAGTCGTTAGTCATTAATTTAAAACAAAGTTACTAAAGTGTTAAGATGAACTAGGACTCGACTTAATCTGACAGTCAGCCTAAAAAAATCGGTAACTGTCAGATCAGGTCTTAGCTAGTACAACTAGTGTGCTAATATTTAAAAGTTATTAATCAAATTGATTAATAACTTTTATCAAATTAACTGCTTATATTAACTTAACAATATTAATTTTTTATTTTATATTAGTAGTAGACGCATCTTTAAATTGGCATTGTTGAATGGCTTTATCCCATGCAGTACTTGCATGAATTTGTTTCTGGAAGCAATCAATTGTCTTTTCAGCATCACTTGTTCCTGCACATAAACTTATTGCATTTTCCCATTTCCATACGTCTCCTTCACCCCATTTTATATGACCATTCATGACTTTATCGAAACATTCACCAGGTTCTTTAGGGTTTGTTGTACCTTGGCATAGTTTGATAATGTTAACTTGTTCCCATTGGGTGTGTCCTTTATTGTCCCATGCAACTTTATCTTGAATGTGTTGTGCACAGCCTGACTCCCGTTGGTTTGCTGTCACTGGATTGGAATAGGTTACTGCAAGAAAACTTACTATTGTGATAGATTTTAATAATTTATTTGTAGTGATATTGCTCATTATCTTCTCCTGAATGTTATTAGAATTGTGACAAATAATCATTTAATTTAAGTAATAAGGATGTTTAATTTATTTTAAATTACAATAATCATTGCGCCACATTTTTAATGTATCTGTTAAATTTTTATAAGCAATAACATTCTCATTCTGCTATTTTTATCAGTCACCCGCATTTCTGCAATTGTTTTCTGCAACAAGAGGCTTCTCTGTGGTTTGGAGGTTAGTGTTGGGGTGTTTCCCCCTTGTTTTTATTTTTGATTTTGGGTTATCTTATATCAATGATGTTTTGACAATATTTGTTGATTTTTGTCAAACTTCCTCTTTAATTTAATCAACATTGGCGCCATCATGGCAACAATGAGTTTTTCATCATCTGATACATTACAAGATGGTTAGCCTCGAATGCAAATTAATATTTATCTAAGGAAAATTTATGCAAATGAAATATCTAGTTATATTAAGTTCCATAATTTCAATAACATCGTTACCCGTTGATGCTCATACGCGTGTCGGTACTGTGCATGGATTGTTAGACGGCTTTATACATCCTCTAATAGGATTGGATCATTTTTTAGTGATGATTGCGATGGGGTTTTTGGCCGTTAAACAAGGTGGTCAGTCATTATGGTTAATTCCTATGAGCTTTTTAGCTTTTATGATTTTAGGTGCTGAACTACAACATCATGGTTTTTTCTTAGATGCAGTAGAACTTTGGGTTACTTTAAGCGTACTTGTGTCAGGGTGGATAGTTTGGCGAAAGGAACGTTTCTCACCCGTATTGGCCGTAGCTACCAGTGCAACCTTTGCTGTTTATCACGGGTTTGCGCATGCTACTGAGTTAACTGGTAGCGCTAATTTGGTGGTTTATACACTGGGTTTTTTAACAACAACTTCGCTTCTGATGCTGGTAGGTATTGTGTTGAGTGTGTTTGCCAAATCTAAAATGAAAATGATGAGAACCGTGTTTAGTTTAGTTTGCACTCTTGTTGGATTGTCATTGCTGGTCTATAGCAATTCTTGATTGTTTGGGCCTTGTAAATCCAACTATATCAATCCAATAATGCTATAAACCTTTCCCCATCTGCTTTTTCAGTGGCAAAACTAGTGACCGATCGAATTAAAACTTCTTTTTTACCAACTATACCCATTTTGTCTCGAGGGGTATTCCACAGATAAAAGATCGCTCCTTGTTTATGAAGCTTATCAATATGTGTTTTATCAATAAATAATAGGGAATACTTCATTTGTGTTTATCTGAATGGCTGTAAATAATTGTTTACCCAACTGCCTTCAGCGTTAATAGAAATGTGACTGATTTCTCAGGTGTTGTGCATCATCAAGAAAGAATATTTATCGGGGAATCTTGGGGGTGAGGCCCTCTAATTGTCGTGGCATGATGTTGAGAAGGACATGACGGCTTATCAGATTGGCTTAAACGTGGTAATTCATGAAATTGCACACAAATTGGATATTTTGAATGGGACTGCCAATGGTTTTCCGCCATTACATATTCTTTGATGCCATGTTCTATCTCCTTTTAATTTAAGAAGGGGGCGGCAAGTAGCCGCCCCTAACTTTTACTTTGTGTTGTCTAAGTAATCAATTTGGTGGCAGTGTCGAACCAACTTGTATGGCAGAAAACTGAATAGCAGCTACATTTGGATCGCCTGAGCTCGAAAAGCAATTTGTAGTTAGTGATACGCTTTCACCATTTAATAGGCTTATCATCATTGTATTAGTTAAATTATTGTTACCACCACCGGGACCAATGAAAAAGTTACTAGCGTTCTTCTGTGATCCTGGAATTGTAGTCGCATTCTTAGTTAGATAGACTGAGCATTGCGGTTGAAACGGATCAGAACTTAGATCAATTGTATAATTAAATTGATAAACACCATCACTGGTAGCTTTAATTTGTCCAGTATCAAATGAAAGCGTTCCCCCTGCTGTAATTTGAGTGAAGCTTGCTGGGAGTGTGCTTCCATCTTGACTGGTTAAATAAATCCATCCCTGTTGGGCTGCTGGACCAGTTGCGCCGGTTGCTCCCGTCTCTCCAATTGGGCCTGTAGCTCCTGTAGGTCCAGTCGAACCGGTTGCTCCTGTGGAGCCTGAAGGGCCAGTAGCACCTTGTTCACCTTGATTACCTTGCGGACCCGTAGCTCCTTGAATACCTTGTGGGCCGGTTGGTCCTCTGGGGCCGATTCGTTGAGCTTCAGCTTGTGTCGCAGTAAGTGTTATTAGCGTTGCTAATAGAGTGATGGCTTTTTGATGATTAGTGCTCATGATGATTTCCTATTAGGAAGAGATGAAATTTCAAAATGTTTGGTTAGGTCTTTAAAAACGATAGTTAATCGCTACTCTGACTACATTACTGTAAAGACTTGCATGGGCGGCCCCCAAATTATCAACCGTGTTTTGTACAGTAGGGATGGATAAGTTAAGTGCTTTCCCATAATCCGTGTACAGATATTCAGTACGTATCGATAAATTACTGAGTAAACCATATTCTAAGCCGCCACCTAAAACCCAACCCGTTTGAGTGGTTGTTTTAGAGTAGGCTTCTTGGCTATTTTCGTTGTTATAACTGAGTCCCATACTTGCAAAGCTAATGCCGGCAGTAATGTAGGGCAGAAAACGTTCAATGGCATAACCTGCTCTCAGCCTTAAAGAACCTTGTAAGTTGTTGTGGAGCGTAAAGCGATCATACATGGCATTGACATCGGGGTCGTTTTGTTGAAAATGAGTACTACTATTGGGATAGCTAAAGTCTGCTTCAGCCCCTACTACATAGTTATTTTGAAATTGCTTTAGATAACCAAATTGCAAGCCTGGGTTAACTTCAGCGCCAGCTATAGCACCATTATAAGCACCATTTGGATTAGCAGGTACCATGTTGGGATGGTAAGCGTTAAATTCTGAGCCGCTCCATACAGCTCCCAAGTTGACACCGGCATAGGTACCTGTCCATTCATAAGGTGTTTCTTGGTTGGATTCTATTGAGTTATCTGCTGATGCCGCAATTGCAGAGGTTTGCGTTGTAGCGATGCCAACTAATAAAGCGAATATTAGTGGGCTAAGATTGTGTTGCTGCATACCTGAATTCCTAAGGTTAGTTAATGATTAGACAAAAACTGTATAAATCAAGCTTTGCGTATCGAATAAAAAATCATATTTTATATAGGGTTTTTTATTTCAAAGTCACTATATACCCCCATAAGTACAGTGTAAAGATATGATTAAGTCTAGTATGAAATATTATTCAATGATTAGTTCTTACCACTTATAAAACCTTCAAGTGTATTTGTGTTTTCTTTTTGTTCTCTTTTTCTTGCATTTTAAAGTAATTGCGATAAACTTATAGAAACAAAAAGGAGATGAAAATGAAACATAAAGTACACATGCGAGATCAAGCTTTTAACCAAGTGCAAGATATCATGAACGCTTATAAGAAAAAGCCTTGTGAGCAATTAAGACATTTTGTGAAACACCTATTTCATCACTCTGTTCCGGCTTAAATTAAGTAAATTTAATGATCATCTTGATTTTAGTACTCAGGGATTAAAGGCGTTAATATCTTAAATTCATTGTTGCGTTTAGCTTTTGTAGATCTTGAAACAACCGGCGGTAATCCTTTGGTGGATCGTATCACCGAAGTTGGTGTTGTTTTAGTAGATGAAGACGGTGTGCGAGAATGGAGTCAGTTACTTAATCCTCAAACCCGTATACCTGCTTTTATTGAGCGGTTAACGGGCATAAGTAACGAGATGGTCTTACACCAACCAAGATTTGAAGACATAGCATATGTTCTTAACGGTTTGTTGGAGGGATATCTATTAATTGCCCACAATGCACGTTTTGATTATGGTTTCTTAAAAAATGAGTTTAAACGCCTTGATATGGTCTTTAGACCCACTATATTATGCAGTGTAAAACTGTCCAGAGCTTTATTTCCAGAACATAAACACCACAACCTCGATAGTCTTATCGATCGGCATGGTTTAACTGTATCGGACAGACACAGAGCCTTGGGTGATGCGCAATTAATCTATCAATTTTGGCAAGACATCCATAAAACCTCAGATCCTGAACATATTGCCGCCTCAGTTAAAAAATTGGTAGGTCATCCCAGTATTCCCTCACAGGTCGATGATGCTTTAATTCAAGGGTTGCCTGATACGCCAGGAGTGTATTTATTTTACGGTGAAAATGATTTGCCTTTGTATGTTGGTAAAAGTAATCATATTAGACAGCGAGTATTATCACATTTTTCATCCGATCACCGGCATGGTAAAGAAATGAGTTTATCTCAGCAATTGCGCCGGATTGACTATATAGAAACGGCGGGTGAAATAGGGGCTTTATTAAAAGAAGCGCAATTAATTAAGACCTTGCAACCCACGCATAATCGTCGTTTAAGACGTAGCAATAATTTATGTACTTGGCAGTTACAACAAAAAATAGATTGTGTTATCCCTATGCTGACATGGGCAGAGGATTTGGATTTTGGCGGTCAAGAGAATCTATATGGTTTGTTTCGTTCACAGCGAGACGCCCATAATGCGTTACGTAAATTGGCACGAGATAATAGTCTTTGTTTAGGTATGCTAGGCTTAGAAAAAGTAACAAAGGGTCGCCCCTGTTTTGCAAGACAGTTGCATAAATGCCAAGGGGGTTGTGTAGGTGAAGAATCAATGTTGAGCCATTCACTTAGGTTACAACAGGCCATGGCCAAGTTAAAAGTCAGTCATTGGCCCTACGACGGTGTTATTGGAATTAAAGAAGCAGAAGATCTGCACGTGATTGATCAATGGTGTTACTTAGGTACTGTGCAAACTAAATCGGAGATTCCTACCTTACTAGACAGCGCCAGAGCTGCTTTTGATAAAGATATCTATATGATTTTGAATAAAGCCTTAAAGGCGTCCCTCGAGGTTGTTTATTTAAAAAGATCGTAAGAGAATGTGTAAAATCATAATCGCATGAGGTTTGCATTATAATGATACTCGTCAGACCCTGACGATTTTGCCTTTCACAATCATTAAGAGAACTATTTTATGAGCGATTTTTACAGTAAAGAGCATCGGCAATTGCAGGGACTAAATGATACCCATCAATTAGCAGATCGACTCCAAGAAATAATCGTCGAAAACCAGATAAGTGAACAACATCAGTATTTTATTGAGAGCCGAGATTTTTTCTTTCTTACTACTGTTGATCATCGAGGTTATCCCACTTGCTCTTATAAAGGAGGTAACCTTGGTTTCGTTCGAGTATTAGATCCAGAGACATTGATTTTTCCAAATTATGATGGCAACGGTATGTTCCTGTCTATGGGTAACATCCAAGGCAATGCTAAGATCGGTATGCTGTTTATCGATTTTGAAACGCCACATCGTATTCGTGTGCATGGTGATGCTTTTATTCAGGATTATGATCCACTGCTATCAGAGTATCCGAGCGCAGATATGATTATCAGAGTAAAGATCAGTGAAATATTTATTAACTGTCCACGCTATATCCACCGTATGGAGCGTGTGGAATCTTCAAAATATATCCCGCAAAAAGGTCAGGATACTTTTGCCCCACAATGGAAGCGAATTGATGCCTTACAAGATGTATTACCCAAATGTGATCAAGGTATTACAGAAAAATTAGGGGGTATCATTACGCCAGAAGAATACGGTGCGATGGTGATGAACGGTGAAGGTTAATATTTAGCTAGTATTGGTTCATGATTATTGACATAGATTGTTAAGCAATGTTAGCTTATTTTTTCCGGAAAACAAAGTTGCCATGTAGGTTCTAGGCGTTTAAAAACCTCTATCCCTTCAAGTTTGTCGTTTAAGATTTTCCAGCGTGTTAGATCAAACGAATTTCTATGTAAATACGCAACCCAATCTGCCAGTAGCACGGCGGCGTATATTTCCACATCCTCTGGCTCGCAGCTAGGTAGTCCAGCACTATGCTGGTACCCATTTATTATAGTTTGTGCATCGTAGCCCCAGCGATGGAGTGCAATCGCTGCTGTGCCAGCGCGTAATGTTGTCTCTTCGGGAAGAATTGATTCTGCATCCGAAGCCACTGGATCAAGAGCGCTGGGCAATTCAGAGAATTTAACATGGGTAAATAAAGTTTGAATGTGTGCCGCAAGTTCAGGCGTATTGGCCGCATGCCAGAAGTTAAAGACGACAGTTTGTCGCGGATGGGTAACCTCTGTGACACCATGATATGAATTTACGTTCAGTGTAAAGCCAAAGGCCTTGTTGTATTCGGGATTAACACTAAAAACGACGCCACTCTGTGGAGATGAGAATAATTCCAGCACACCTCCATGTTCAACTTGCCATTCTTTATTGAGTTGTAATACTAGTCTAGCGATTTCATAGCCTAATAGTGGCCGATCACTGTGTATACCGATCACTTGTCCTGGCAACATTCGTTGAGCTGTAATTAAAACACGATTTATCAGTGGCAAACCTGTAATCTCACGCATTCTACTAAGTATTTCTGTTTGAAATGTTGCGGAAATTTCCTCGGTAACATCCCGAAGAGAACACCTATAAAAAGCCCCATCCCGATGCTGCCAATCAGTGTCTTGCAAAAATAAAGCCTTAAGTGCGGCACATTGTTCCTCAGAGAATGCAGAATCAACATAAAAAAAGGGGAACGGGTTATCGTGGTGATTCGGCTGCGAGAGCAAGGCTTAAACTCCTATAAATGACATGTGTAATTATATTAAAGGGTTTTATAGCATATGTTTGTCTATCAATAAATACCGTAGGTATTTTAATGGATAGGCGTATACTCAATTAACTAAATTATTTATTTTAATGGAGTTTTGCGTTGTCACAGATTATATTCGCTTTAAACTCATCAGAATTACGCTAACAACGGTTGTTTGAAACAGCACAAGTTGCATTTTAATTATTGATTTTTTATCGGGTAAAATTCAAGACGCAAATCCATTTTTGTTAATTTTGCTACGCTACACAAAAGATGAAGTTGTTGGCAAAGCACTTTGGGAAATTGGTGCAATTGTTGATAAAGAGTCTGCAATCTCTGCTTTTTCTGCCTTAAAGGCATCAGGTTACATTCGTTATGAAGATATTCCTTTAAAGACAAAGCAAGACTTGATTATAAATGTTGAGTTTGTAAGTAACGCTTATGATGTGGGCGATACACGTGTTATTCAATGCAATATTCGTGATATCACTGCAAGAAAAAAAGTTGAAGTTGAATTGCAAGCATCTCAAGTGCAATTAGAAAAACGTAACTGGGCAGTGTTGGCTTATGCGCAAGCGGCTTTAGCTTTGTTTCATGCAGATACAGTCGAAAATTTAATTCAAAATGTGTGTAATGCGATTGCAGAACAACCGCCATACTTAGTTTCTTGGGTTGGATTAGCTGAAAATGATAAAAATAAAACAATACGGATTGCGGGCGTCTCTGGCTATGCAAAAGCTTATACAGAAGACATTATTGTAAGTTGGTTTGCTGAAACACCCTATGGATTAGGTCCTGCTGGTCAATTGCAGAAATGGCATACCAACATCATGAACGATTAGAGGGCTCCGGCTATCCGAATGGCTTAAAAACCAACTATATTATCTTAGAGTCAAGAATTATAGCGCTTGCTGATACGATTGAAGCTATGGCTTCACATCGGCCATATCGCGCGGCTATTGGTTTGGATCAAGCTCTAAAGGTTATAGAAGAGGGCAAGGGGACTTTATTTGATGAAAGCGTAGTAGATGCCTGTTTACGTTTATTTAAAGAAAAAAACTATCAGATTCCTGTTACATAAATTGATAGTGTTTCACTGGGTAAATAACCCAATATGTGCATTTTAAAAAAAACGTTTGTGGTAAAGATGGGTCGTGATAAGCAATAGCCCTTATTATTAGAGGCTGTTTATACATGATTCCATAGTTTTAGCAGATCTTCATCAGAAAGGTTAGGGCAGTCATCTAACAAAACCAGATTTTCTGATTCTCTAATGTATTCTAAATAATGTTCGTAATCTCTAAATATTCCTAACCAGAAAGGGATAGCACCACCTTGCCCCTGAATTTCTATATAAGCACCAATCAAAGCGCCTTCATTATGCTCGTTTTCGAAATAAGCGGCGCAAATTGATTTAACTACAAACGCTTCATCGTCGAAAACATTATGTATTCTTTCTCTAGCAAATTTAAGTCTTAATTCATCATTTATTGCTATTAAGTCTATGCCCCACCAAGATTCTAGTTGGTGATCATTAAAATATAACTTTGCCAAATATAAGATATCAACAGCATAGTTATCTTTATAAACAGGTTCGATTAGAACTTCCCATCCGTCTGTTTCTAACCATGCTAAAAGTTTATCTAACTCAATAGGTTGGATATCTGAGCGACCTACAGCAAGTTCAATAACTTCATCTCTAATTAATTCAAGATGTTGTGGAAGTGATTGGGGTTGTGACATTTATAATCCTTGTTTTGCTATTGCTATTGCTATTGCTATTGCTGTTGCATAGCTTGTTGTTTTTTAATTTTGGCGGCTCGTTTATCAGCCAATATTTTAGCGGCGTCCTTGCCTATATGAGTTTCACCTCGTTGGTGGGCTAAGGCAATTTGCTTTTCTCGCTCCATAAAACGCGTTTTTTGTTCGGCAGTTACTTTGTCATAACAGTGAGGGCAACTGACGCCTTGTTCATAATGAGGGCTAGTTTTATCGGCTTCTGTAATCGGTAATCGACAAGCATTACACTGGTCATACTGCCCTTTTTTTAGTTGATGATTAACAGTGATTCTGTCGTCAAAAACAAAACATTCACCTTGCCATAAGGTTTGTTCTTCTGGGACGACTTCTAAGTATTTTAAAATGCCGCCTTTCAAATGGTAGACCTCTTCGAAGCCTTGTTCTTTTAAATAAGCAGTGGATTTTTCACAACGAATACCGCCCGTGCAAAACATAGCTACTTTTTTATGTTGCTCCGGGTTAAAGTTTTTTTCTATGTAGTCAGGAAACTCCCGAAAACTTTCGGTGTTTGGGTTGATAGCGTTTTTAAACGTACCGACAGTAAATTCGTAATCGTTGCGGGTGTCAATAAGTATCACTTCAGGATCTGAAATTAAAGCATTCCAGTCCAGTGGATCGACATAGGTGCCAACTACTTGCTTGGGATCTATACCCTCAATACCCATGGTAACTATTTCTTTTTTGAGTTTTACCTTGGTTCGGTTAAACGGCATAGTGTCTGTAAATGATAATTTATAATCAATTTCATTAAGACGAGGGTCTGATTTTAACCAAGCTAATAAATGATTAATCCCCTGTTCTGTGCCGGCAATAGTGCCATTAATGCCTTCACAAGCAAGTAATAAGGTACCTCGAATATCGAATTTTTCCATTTCATTATGTAGAGGTTTACGTAAATCTTGGTAATTATCAAGGGTAACAAATTTGTATAAGGCGCAAACTACAACAGGTGGCATTTATTTTCCAAGTGGAGAGGGTGATTTTAATAGTCACAACATATTGATAATTATATGTATTATATCATGATGAGATATAAAATGATGTATTTTGTAATGCTAAGATAGTATGTTTTTGCTATTAATTATTTAGCTGATACATTGAAGACAAATTAATTATTAAAATTTTAAAAAATTAATAATAATTACACATAACTATAATAATGTTCATTAGAAGATGTAGAGATTCATACGGTTCCGTTATGGCAAATCAGAGTCAGTTTGGTTGTGATTAATACTTTGAAGATATAGTAATTATAGATATAAAGCTAAAATGACTTTAAAACTGAACAGTGTAAATGCAAGTAGTGATTTATCAAATAGCGACTCACCAGTTCTTATAATTGGTGGCGGTGTAGCGGGTATGTCTTGTGCCTTATGGTTAAAACAACTGGGTTTGCTCCCGGTGATTATTGAGAAAAATGCATCACTCGGTGGCCAGTTACAAGAGATTGATAGAATAAATCGTTGGGTATTGGGCTTTCAAGGTCTAACAAGTCAAGAACTTGCCCAAGAATACAGTAATCATATTATCGCAGAAAATATCCCCGTTATATGCGATTCAAAAATCGTAGCTATCGAAAAAACAGCATCTTGTTTTCAGGTTTATGTGAAAAAAAATCGTGGAAATCAAAGCTTGTTTTCAGTTAAAGGGATTGTAATTGCTTCGGGTGCGCGCACAATAGGATCAGAAGTATTCTCTAAAATACCTGGGTTTAATTCGTTGTTTTTTGCAGGACTGATTGGCTGTTTTCCCACTGATCACCTTGACCAACTAGAAAGTTTACGAGATAAAACTGTTGCTGTCATCGGTGGAGGCGATAATGCTCATTTCACTGCAAATGATGTTGCAAAAGTTGCAACACAAACCTATTTGCTAATGCGTTCGCAGCCAAAATCCCAAATAAAAATTCGTAATGAAGTTAACCGCCTGATCGATCAGGGACGGATTATTAAATATTCACCGGTACAGATTAGTGAATTTAGTCAAATTGAAGGTAGAATCGAATTGACTTTAAGATCATTAAACGCGGATTTTATTACGATACCCGTTGATAGGGTTTTTGTCCGCATTGGATATGCAGCTAATACCGAGTTTCTGCTTACGCTCGATAATCTTAAAAGCATAAAGACTCAAACCGGTGGATATATTGAAATAGATACTGAGCGCCGTACTTCAATAGAATCAGTTTATGCTGTTGGAGATGTTGCTAATCTAGCATTACAATCGGTTGTTACTGCAATCGCAGATGGGGCAATTGCAGCTCGTACTATTGCAAAAGATATTGATAATCATGGGGTGTGTCGATGTTAGTGCCATTAGTATGGATTGTAGACAGTGCTTTCACAGGTGAATTAAATGCCCGTATTGGACTCGCAGAACGCTTGGGCTATGGTTATGATGTTATACCCTTGCCAAGTAGTAATAATCACAATGAATACAAACATATTCTTAAAGAGCGCTATATTCTGAGTACCCAAGGTAATAAACAAAAACTACTCATCATTAGTGGAACCGGTGAGGATACCATTGCAGAAATTGCTGATTTAAAAATGCAGTTTGACGATTGTCTAAATATTTATCTTGCATCCATTCTGCCAGATTTACCTCACCCACGACTTTCTGAATATGATTTGGTTGCTTCCCCTCAGTTTAACGGAGCCAATATAGTACCTCTGGTTTCAGTGCTGCATAATCTTAACCCTCACCTGCTTTCTGAGGCGTACCAACAACATGAAGATTACTTTAGTAGCTTACCAAAGCCAGTTATTGCCGTGTTAATGGGAGGTAATACCCGCTACTGTGATGGGTTTGATGAGATTCATGCCATACAATTGGCACAACGTATTACTCGTTTAGTTCATTCATTGGGCGGGTTTCTGGTGATAACAAATAGTCGTAGAACCCCCGAATCTGCGTTGATTAGCTTACTAGAAAATTTAGAGGGAATAGACTATTTTTTTTTCAACTGGCAGCAAAAAGAAAAGAGCTTCTATCATGCGCTGCTTGCTCATGCTGATTTGTTTATAACTACTGGTGACTCTTTATCTATGTGTTCTGAAGCCGCTTATACAGGTAAGCCCGTTTTAGTTGATTTAAGTGAAGGAGCTACTGAAATTTATCATAGGGAACTTATCGGTAAGCTTATTGATTATGGGGCCGTCAAAGTACTGAGTGATAAATATGAAGCTTGGTCATATTTGCCTTTAGATCCAACGGGTGATGTTGCTAAGGTAATTGAGCATAGGCTTAGCGAAGCCAGTTGCTAAGCAACTAATGGCTAGCACTACTCATATAGTCGGTAATGATTTTAAATAGTTGTTTATGATTATAAGATCACAAACGTCTTTTGGGCGCCCTTGAACAGTTTTCCAAGTTACTAAATCCTCGATACTCGCAACTTTTAGTGTGTTAGAGTGATTTTTAAGTGAAGCTTTTGATAAAACTTCTTTATGGTTAACACCTGGAAAAGCTTTTAAGATTTCTATGTGTTGAACTCCATTTATTTTAAGTGTTAGTGTTTTGTTTTCTATGTTCTTGCTTATTTTCTTTAATTCTTCAATAGGAGTAAGTTGTTTTAATTTTTCATAATCTGTATCTGAAACAAAAATATCTAGATCATTAATTCTTCGCTCTAAGTTTATATCGTATAAAGTAATCGCAGAGGAACCGAAAATAACGGCTTCTAGCAGATTGTCAGTCGGTATTATTGAAGTTAGTTTGTTAATCAATTCCGATACTTTATTAATATTAAATTCCAACATGTTTTTTTTAAAAGTTAAATAATCGTCAGACTAACACATTGTTCGACCAAATTCTGTCATTTTGATCGCAAAAAGAATTAGCCATTACTCTCAGTCAATGCATCATTAAAATGAGATAACAGATCACTTGTTAATAACAGATTGATTTATTTCTAAGATGGTGCGTTCGTCATTGTTTACAATCTTTTTGTTAAATAGACTACCAGCGCCGACATGACGGTGTTTATGGTAGAGTAATCAACGTATAATTGATTCATTAACGCTTAAATAGGGTTAATACATTTTGACGCTGTTGTATAAGTTAAATATAAAGTTATATTGCTATAAATATTTTAATAACAAGGATACGTGTAGTAGTTTGGTGTATTGTGCTTTATGGTGGGTTTAACAATTGGGTTAATATCTAATCGGATAGTTTTAATTTCTTACTTTTAAATATAATTATGTGGGTTGTTTTATGAAAAAATTTCATTGTTTATCTGCTGTTCTGGTTATAAGTATCGCGGTGTTGTCGTTTGGAACACACGATGCAGAAGCAAAACGTTTTGGTGGCGGAACTTCTTTCGGAAGTCGACCTTCTCACAGTACTGCTTTCTCAGGTTCATCTGCAACGTCAGCACCCATAAGATCTGCTAGTCAACAACAGGCAACTGCTCAAAATCAAATATCTAGACAAGGTTTTGCTCAGCGCGGAGGTTTAGTGGGCATGCTTGGCGGTTTAGCCATTGGGGGCTTATTAGGCTCAATGTTTTTTGGTGGTGCGTTCGAGAGTTTTAAGTTTATGGATATCCTTTTACTGGTTATGGCCTTTTTTATGATTAGATTCTTTTTATCTAAATTTAGGTCGGCACAGTCACAGCCACAAGGATATCAACGTAATGTAGATTTTTCTCATTCCACACAAACACCTTCTCGTTCCGAAGGGTTTAATACGGATCTTTTATTTAAGAAGTCAACTAATGCTGCGGGCAACCAAATGAATGCAACTAATTTGCTTGCAGGCTTTGATACTCATAGCTTTTTAACAGGTGCAAAAATTGCCTATACAACCTTGCAAAATGCTTGGGATACTAGAGATTTATACGAAATTAGAGGGTTAACTACCGATAAAGTTTTTGCTGAAATTCAAATTCAACTTAAAGCTACAACCACAGATAATCAGACGGATATTTTAAATGTTGAAGCTAATTTGTTAGAACTACGTGAATTAGGTTCAGAGCTTATCGCTACCGTGGTGTTTGAAGCGGTTATGCGTGAAGAGCTTAATGGCCCAATAGAGCACGTTAAAGAAGTCTGGCATTTTGTTAAACCTAAGTCGGGAGTGCAAACTAAATGGTTGCTGGATGGTATTCAGCAATGGGCAGAATGAACTAGGTCAAACTAATTAAAGTATTTCTAGGACTTTAATATGAATAATAATCAACAAAATGTATACGTTTGGGATATTTGTATACGTATTTTTCATTGGTCTTTAGTCGTTAGTTTTATCACGACTTATTTTACGAGTGAAGAAAAAAATGAAATACATATTTATGCGGGTTATACCGTACTGGGTCTAGTAATATTTAGAATTGTTTGGGGTTTTTTTGGCAGTAAACATGCTAAGTTCAACAGTTTTGTAACGTCATATAGTAAAGTTGTGGTGTATTTAAAAAGTCTTTTTAGTAAAACACCCAAACATTATATCGGACATAATCCATTAGGCGGTTGGATGGTTATAGCCATGCTATTTACGTTATTTATGATTACCTATAGTGGTCTTAAAATAATCGCGATTGAAGACGCTGAAGGCCCCTTAGCTATACAAATGCAATCAATCAGTCCTATTAGATCAGCATATGCGCAAGATGATGTTGAACAATATTTAATAAAAGAGAAAGATGAAGTTGGTGAGGATTATTGGAAAGAACTCCACGAAGAATATACTAAACTGATGTTAATTTTGATTGTCTTGCATATTGTTGGCGTTGTTGTTTCAAGTAGATTGCATAAAGAAAATTTAGTGAAAACCATGTTGACTGGAAAAAAGACGATTAATAAGTAAAGACTAGCCCTTAGTTAACCCGTTTGACAATCCGATTTATTCAGATATTTTGTATTGATAATAACAATACAATGGAGTCTGATAATGACACGATATCATGGTTTAGGTTTTTTAATTTTAGTGACCGTCGTTAGCAATGCTAGTGCTTATGGCGTGGGTGATAATAGTCGTAGTGGCAGTGTTAATACGTGTAATAAACCTCGTTTTACTGATTTTATTCCAGTAGATAAATCAGAGATTGCACCCGGTGCTAGTTTTTCTTTTAGAGCATCAGGTAATACGCATCCCGAGACAATCAAGGTGAGTGTTAAGGGTGTTCCTGCTGTTATTGAAGTAGGACCAAAAAATCCGGGTACGAGCGTGACAGTGCATGGCACACTGCCTATTGAATTAAAAGACACTTATGCCAAAATTCTGATTGAGGCACAAAGTAATTGTAAAGGGAGTGGTAGTTGGTTAGTAAAAATAACTGAATAACTATATAAGCCCTAGTTGAGATTTAAGACTTATATTATGATTATGAGTGTTTAATTATTTGCTTGATTGATTTCTGGTTTTTGTCGAGTTGTAGGTATTTTTTTTCAATTCTTATAAAAAAACTATTTGAAATTAATGCCGGATAAGTTGCAAGCATAACCACTGGAAACCATCGTAAATGCAGGGTGAGTAGTAATCCAGTGTGGAATAGTAGACCTATTATAATGCTCAATCTGCGAGTGTAGCGGTTGAGCAGTAGTATCGGAAATAACAACTCCCAATCTCTAATAAACCAAGCCAGTATGGCTAATAATTGCTTTACTAAAGCAGAATCCATTAGCAACCAACCATTCCAGCGTGAGTATTCAGGATGAATTAACACGTATTCCATGATGCTACCGTTATCCCATTCTAGGCTATGGAGTTTAACCCAGCCTGAGACAAAATAAACTAAAGCAATTTGAAACTGTATGAGCCGTAATGGCCAAACGATAACTTGTTGATGGGTTTTATAGAGATGGGCATCAACTGACCAAGCGTTTCCGCAGGGTGCCAGCATTAAATAAAAGCACATTATTTTAAGTATCGCATCATCCCCATCCAGTATTAAAGGATTTCGATTCCATAAAGAGACCCAAATTAACCAAGTTATAAAGGTGCTGACACGACTCTTCCAACCTATCATCATAAGAAAGGCTGCAACAATGCCTATGCCAAGAATAATATTGGCGATTATATTAGGTTGCCAGTCTAAATCTATAAAAAACACAGACCAACTACCACCATTTTGATTCGTAATTTGTTGTCTATTGCTTAACCATCCTGTATGACTAAACTGACTGTCTATATAAGGTAAAAGTTCTGAAAAATATATTCCCGAAAAGCTTCCGATTAAAATTCTTAAGGTCGCATATTGTCTCGCGTCGATTAGTTTGAACCAAAACCAGTGCCAAGTCTTCTGCATTAATAAGTCTCCCAAAGTATCGTATCAGTCCGATAACCCGCTTTAGATAATTCTTTAAGGTCTGGGTAGAGTTCGAATTGATGCAACACTAATTGACTAGAAGATTTATTAGAAAAGTTGTTAGCTTGATGCGTTAAATAATAGTGGGTAAATGCTTTAAATAATTCTGGATTATTTTGATTGATTAAGGTTTCTGTTAAACGATAGTATCGGCTGCTGCTGCTAAAAAACGCATAAGTATCCATGTTAGGCTTTAAGTTGCTAAATAAAGTAGCGCCAGCACAATTGATTTCTTCAGAAGATTTATCAGTGTCTAGGCTACTGCAAACAGATAAGTATTGATGGAACTTTGGGCTTTGTGGGGCAAAAAAATCCCAATATTGTTGGCTAGCGGTAATATCAATATAGCGAGTTAATATAATGGATGGCCAGTTTTTTTCTGTAAAGTTAAACCATTTAAACAGATTTGTTTCTAGTGTAATTTGATTATGATTTTCTGCAACCATGCCAGCGAAGCTGCGTGGTAGTGTCCACCAGGCTATCGCTGTCATGTGGAAAACACAAAAAACAGGTATTACTATTTTTTTTATAGTAGCGTAATGACTAAAATAACCGAACATATTTTTGTTATTTTCTATAATCCCCAGAGTTACAGTTAAAGTTACAGATTAACGCAAAAATCGTCCCCCACTAATGTCAATTAATGCTCCATTGATATGAGATGACATATCGCTTGCTAGAAATAGTACTGAGCTCGCGACTTCTTCTGCGTGGGTATTTCGACCTAACGGCGTTTGCTTACGATAGTTTTCCAGCATTTCTTCGGTTGAATGAACTTCATGATGTTGTGTTTCAACTGTGCCTGGCATAACAGAATTAGTTCTGACCTCAGGTGCAAGTTCTTTCGCTAAGGTGTGGGTAAAAACCATCAGCCCACCTTTTGCTGCAGCATAAGCGCCTCCACCATTAGCCCCGCCCGTTTGCACAGACAGGGACAATATGTTAATGATACGTCCGGAACTAGTGGCTCGTAAGTGTGGGATGGACTGCTTGGTTAATAAAAAGGCACTTGTTAAATTAACATCTATCGATTTATTCCAGTTTTCCAAGGTGCAATCTTCAATTTTTGCGCGTTTGATAAGCCCGCCACCATTATTAACTAAAATATCTAGCCGGCTTGTTTTGGTCACAAGTTTATCAACAATACTATTGGCTTCACTTTCTTTGGTTAGATCGGCAGGAAGTAACATGCATGAAATGCCTTTTGACATTAGCTCTTTATGAAGTTGTTCTGCACCTGCTTTACTTGAATGGTAATGAATCCCCACAAAGGCACCCGCTTGACCTAATGCTAAAGCCACAGCTCTACCTATCCCAACACCTGCTCCACTGACTAGAGCGACTTTACCTGTTAGGTTTAAGGTTTGTTCTGGAATCATGTAAGTCACCAAATTAAGTTAATCTGCTTATTTTTTCTAAAACGGCTTCGGCATGACCTTCATGATTAACGCCATATTCGACATCAATTAAAATACCCGCTTTATTAATAATGAAAGTTGAGCGAAAAATTGCCATCATTTTGACTCCATTTTTCTCTCTTTCTCTCCACACGCCATAACTTTCACAAAGCTCACCCGTAGTATCAGCCAGTAATATGACCTTTAAACCAAACTTATCAATAAAGTCGACGTGGCTTTCACAACTGTCTTTACTGACACCCATAACGATGGTATCTAATTTAGAAAATTCATCGGCTAAGCGCGTAAAATCATTGGCTTCAATGGTACAACCTGGAGTGTCATCTTTAGGATAAAAATAGAGTACTACATTATTTTTTCCTGCATAATCAGCTAAATTAACCAATTCATTTGATTGGTTTGGTGTGTTAAATAAGGGGGCGGGTTGATTTATTTCTAACATGATGTGATCCTCATTGGTTAATCGACACTAATGCTAAATAGTCTATTCAAAAACAAAGTAAATTACTAGGTTTTTAGTGTTCAGCTATTTTTATTAGCCATCCTCCCGAGCCATTGCAGTTGTTTTGTGCTGAGGCATCAATGGCTATTCTTGCATAAGTGCCTTTTAATGAGTCAGGAAGTTTTCCGCTAATTTTTAAGCTATTACCCGCGTTTTGGGGAGTCACTTTGATGGTGGAGGGAAGTCCCTTAATACTTACCTTAATGCTTTCAGGGTATGTGTTTGCAGATGCTGTAAATGAAAAGTTAGATCCTGATGCCACTTCAGCATTTTCAATGGGTACAAATTCACTAAATTTAGGTTTAGCGCAGGCTTTTGTACTACTACTGCTCCCGCCACCATATGCCCATGAGTTAAAGCTCATCAGTATTAAAACAAGCATATAAAAATAATTTAATTGTTTCATTTTTAATTTCCATCTTATTGTTTTTATATTATTTTTTATTAAATAACAAAATATCTGAAATTTGTTGATTGTCAAACTTGATCAAAAATAAGAGTGTTGTACTAGTTTCGGTATATTTTCCGAAACTAGTACACATACAGATATTATTTACGCGAACCGGCTTTTTTATCTTCAGTATTTAAGATTCGATTCAACATGTGAGTCTGTTGAGATTCTCTATCATCTAAAGTTAAGTCAATCATCCCTTTAAGATCTTTAAAACGTTTTTCGGCAACTTTAAGTTCTTCAGTCGCCTTATTTAAATCACCTGATTGAACGGCTTCTCTGGCTTTCTTTAAATCACCGTTAGCACGATTACGGTTTCTATCGACTTTATCATTGGCATTAATCTCTTTACTGAGTTTTAAAGCATCTTTAATATTTTCAATAATGATCTCATCACTGGCCGTATTGCCGTCGGCTGAATCGCCATTAACTCTAGCTTGAATGGCTTTTAAAGACTCATTAATTTGCACTAATGTGGCATCAATGCCTTCGCTAGCAGTCATTCTATTGTACATACATGCCATACCTAAACAGACTTCGGCATTAACGATTGCTGGCTCAATAGAGAGTACTAATGTTGTTGTTACAACAGCGTATTTTAAAAATTTCATGGTATGTAAACCTCGTTGTAATTATTATTATGGTGTCTGTGACTACTGAGATATTATTGCTAATCAGCGTAACAAGACGAGGTAAACTCTAACACGGTTTTTTCTAATTTTATAAGAATAACTGCGTGATAAAAACCATGAAATACTAGGTTTATTGAGGCGATTTGCTTTAATTCTTTATAATATCTACGTTTAACATAAAGTACTTCTAATAAAGCGTATTACTATTAATTTTTACCTCAATTATTTAGTCTATTAAGTAAATTAATGAAATAGATAATAACTTTTGAATTACTAATTAGATGCAAATGAAATATCTCTCGATACTGTTTTTAATACTTTTAGCGTTATTTGGTTTGAGTGTTGAATTAAACTCAAATGCCCAAGCATGGCAACTGTTATTGGGTTTTCATTTAGCTGGATTGTTTGCTATTACCACTGTGTCTTTAAGGTGGGCAAAACAATTGCCGCTAGCAAAACGTTATTGGTTTATTGGTTTGCAATTATTGGCTTTTAGAATTGCTTATTTTCCTGTTGTGGTATTTTCAGCAACGGTGTCATGTTACACAGAGTTATTGTTGCAAAAATTAGGCATTGATATCGCTATAAAAATATTTCCTGAGCTGTTTGTCAGTGCAACTGTATTTTTTGCACTGATCAGTTATGCGTTATCTTGTGCGTTAAACGGCAGGTTTGTTATACAGTTTTTAATAGTTATTTTGGGTATGCCAGCGGTGTTGATTTCTTTTGCTAATACGCAAGATTTAACATTATTACCCGATAATAATTGGGAAGATATTCAATTGCCCAATGTGAGTTTACCTCAGGCTAATCCTTACGGTGTCGCGGTTAAAGCTGATAATAGTCTAGGTCAAAAGATGATCGGTTTGTCAGGTTATGTCCTTTATGATTATATTCCTAAAACTCCATGGGCTCAGGCAGTGCAGGGTACTTTAGAACAAGAATATTTAAAAAATCCTAATGGCAATGCACATGATCAATTAACTTATCATTATGCGGCGTTCTTAGTTGCGAAACGTGATAATAAGTAAAGCTTTCTTGTTCTGTTTAGATATTAAAATATTGAGTTAACAAATTGTTTATTAAAATTATTCGTTTAGCATTGACGGGTAAAATAAGTTCGATATTTTGAAATGTGCGATGGCTTGAAAATGAAGATCAATTGGATCGTGATCTATAGCAATGCTTGATCGTTTAGATAAAGAAGACTCAATATCTCTTAAAATTTGTATAAAAAATCACTTTAAGAAAGCCTTATAGGGGGGCGTTGGCTGATGTAAGAAAGGTGATTTTATATCTAAAATTTAAGAGATTTATGCGGATATCATACGAAATTCGAGAATGAGAGATACCATCTTTTTTATTACCTTCGCAATAAGCCAAGGAGACAGGTAATCCGAGAATAGCATTCAGAATTCGCAGACTCACAACGCATAATTTTATTCCTTTTTCACGGGAAAATTAGGGCCTCAACTATTTAACTAACGCAATAACAAGAACTAATTGGTTTCGGGGGGGGGGGGCTTTATGTGGGCTAGTTGCTTTTATAAAAATTGCTTGTATATCTTTTATACTATAAAGACTGTGGCTATTAATTTTACAGAGGAGGGTTTTTAATGAGAGTGCTAACTGCATTGGGGGTTTTAATTTTTGTTTTTTTTATTATGTTAACTAATTGTACTAAGAGTTGTTCTCCCGCCATGTTCACGGTGGCTTTATTTCCAATCATCTTAATAGCCGGTTTTATTGCTTATCGATTATTTACCAAAAAATCATAATGCCTTATGAGTGAGGTTTTTGATGTTCAAGTTATTTCTTTAGCGGATATAAGAGCAGATCAACAGGGTGTTTTAATAGCAGAACTAGCAGACATTATTTGCGAAGTTTTTAGTGAGCCCCCCTGGAACGAACGTTATTCCCCTGCGCGTATTATGTTTGGCTTAGGTGTTGAAATGATGCGAAAAAACCCTCTACTTATTATTGCAAGGCATAAACCGCAATGCCATTTGATCGGGTATTTGCTGGGGCAAGAGTTGGTTGCTCAGTCTGCTGATCCCCGTGACCAGACTTTTTTTAAAATTTCTGGTGCCTATGATTTAGATTATTTGGCTAAAGATAATCACAGAACTTTTTATGTAGGTGGTTTAGGGGTAAGAACACAATATAGAAGATTGGGTGTTGCAGAGCAGATGTCTGCAAAATTGGTTACGGAGTTACGTAAACAGCACTTTGATTATCGCATCGGCCGTACTGATCTGCAAGCCAGTGGCATGCGTAATTTATATGTTAAGCAAGGCTTTGTCGAATTACCTGTATTAGATGTTAATTATCCAGATCGCAGCTATTGGTTGTTGCAATTAAATTTAGATTTAAAGGATTATGTTTAGAAAGGTCGATATTATCTGGGTTCTCATTTAAAATACAAACGATTGTACAGTTTTTAGATTAGAAGCCTTACATGGATGTGTAAGGCTTTTTTTATGTCTGACGATTTACCCATCATTTTATTAAAAGGACACCTCGTTTTGAGTTTACAGAGTTATCAAGCAGTCGATCGTATGCAATTGGCTAAAGACATTAGTGAGATACATCAACAATCGTTAGCTAATACAGGGGACGCTGATTTTAAGCATTTAGCAAAAATGGAGCGCTGGGGTAAGTGTTGTACTATTTTAGGGTATGCGACAGCTTGGTTTATGCCTAATCCAATATCAGCTTTATTGATTAGTCAGGGGAGTTTTACGCGTTGGACCCAAGTAGGTCACCCTATTAGTCATAGAGCTTACAACAAAATTGCGGGCGAAAAAGTGAACTATACCAGTAAGAAGTTTGCTCAAGGTTGGCGTAGATTTTTAGATTGGCCAGATTGGATGACCCTAGCTGGCTGGCATTATGAGCATGACAAGTTACATCATTACAGTTTGGGTGAAAAGAAAGACCCTAATAATGCTCAGCACAATATGGAATGGTTAAGACAATCCAATAGACCCATGTGGCAACGTTACTTGATAGTGGCATTGTTTTCGGGTATTTGGAAAATTGTTTATTACACCCCCAGAACCCATAAAGAACTGTGTTTGGAAGCCGCTCAGAAAATGGGTGAGCCAGAACCTGTTATGACGCGATTGGGTGCTTGGAGTTTTTTTACGCCGCAAGGCAGAGCCCTGTGGTTACAGAGTGTTTTGCCTTATACGGCTTATCGTTTTGTATTGTTACCTGCGTTATTTTTGCCTTTGGGTACTACGGCGGTTATGAGTGTGTTGATTAACTCTGTTTTAGCTGAAATATTAACTAATATGCATAGCTTTTTAGTGATGATGCCTAATCATGCGGGTGATGATGTGATGGCCTTTGACGATAAAACCGATGGTAAAGGTGAGTTTTATTTACGCCAAATTTTGGGTTCTGTTAATTATCCAACGGGTTCTAATTTAAATGATTTTTTCTATGGCTGGTTAAATTATCAAATTGAACATCATTTGTGGCCGGATATGCCTTTAAGTCAATATCAAAAAGTGCAACCTCAGGTACAGGCTTTGTGTAAGAAACATAATATTCCTTATATTCAACAACCTGTATTCAAGCGTTTGTTAAAAGCTGTGGATATTATGGTGGGCAAGACTTCGATGCTTAAATATCAACCCGTTTAAGCAATAGCCTATTCGTTGATATAGATTGTTTTTGATCTATGTCGGGTATTTTTAATTATTGGTTTATGAATGGTGTCAAACAATAATCATATTGCTTATTTAGATAGTATCAGAGGCCTTGCCGCGCTGGCTGTTATTAATGAGCACTTTGTGATTGCTTATGGCTTGCCTTGTAAAGATCAGTTCTGTCAGTCTATTTTAGACTTCTCACCCTTACATTTTTGGTGGGATGGTGGAGCTGCGGTATCTATGTTTTTTGTATTAAGTGGCTTTGTCTTAGCGCTTAAGTATTTCCGCTTAACCCAACATCCTGATATAAAAAACTTACAGTTGATGCCTTATGTTATCGGGCGACTATTTAGAATTTGGCTACCTTATGTGGTATTGGTAGTTATGAGTGTTTTTTTATATCGTTACACACTTCAATCCCCTGTTTTAAAGACGTTATTGATGACAAGTGATTGGGTAAATACACTGTGGCGTGGGCATCCTTTAAGCTTTATGAACATGATACAAGAAGCTTTTTTGTTGAAGTTACCACCCGTTGTTGTGTTGTTACCGCAGTCATGGACTTTATCCATTGAGTTGGTATTATCGCTGTTACTACCCATCGGTTTATTGCTAGCTGAACAATGTTTAGCTTGGTTGATATTCTTTAGTTTTATAGCCGTGTTTTTTTTAGGGGTAACACCATTTTTATGGCATTTTTTATTAGGTTTAATCATTGCTAGGCACTCTAAGCAAATTGTTGATTATTTAAGTCAACGAATATTGCAACGTAATGGTGTCATGTTGTTGGGATTGGCTTTAATGACTTCAGGTAACATCATTCCCAACATAGTCGGGGAATCTGTACTTTGGATCACTACTGGATTGGGTGCAGGTCTTATTATTATGGTTGTACTAAGTTCTAAAAACATACAGTCTGTTTTATCAAATGTGGTTTTGCGCCAAATGGGTAAAGTATCTTATAGCGCTTATTTATTGCATATGGCAGTATTAATTTGTGTTACACCTTATTTGTTATGTTCTCTTGAATGGGTAACACAAAATCAGCAAATTTTATGGTTAGGCGGCTTATTATTGACTATTACTGTTGTGCAATTATTAGCGTGCTTATTTTATTATGTTTTAGAGATACCCAGTATTAACTTGGGTAAAAAGCTAATAAAGGCTTTAAAGGAATAGGTTATAACATTCAAAACCCCTTAACGTTTTAGGTAAAGGGGTTATTTTTAGCTAAAAACTCAATTATTTTGGCTAGTTTTGTTACCCTTAACATTAAATTTTTCCGTCTAAGCCCATTTGGAAATATTTATGGGTAATCTTATGTTGATTCTCTAATAACCAATCAATATCCGGTTTATTATTCATGGCTTTATGGATTGCGGTAGACATGGCTTTTCTATGTATATCAAACAATATTTGATGATCTAAATTATCGTCTTTAATAACGCTAGGGTTAAGCCATACCGATACGATGATACCAAGGTCATTCGCTTTTTCTTTAGGAATATCGCCAGCTCGAACAGCATCTAAAACCCCATTGGCAATAGCCGCTTGTACGGTGCCCATTAAGATATTGGTATAGCGCGTGTTTTTAACGGTCACTTTACTGACCATTAATGTCACGGGCCTTACTTGGATATCTGTATTCAATATAGCGAATACGCGAGTATGACCATCTGTTTGGCCTGCTGTCATTGTGGCTATCGCTGTGCCGACAGGCCCATCTAATTCCCCAATTATAATTTCCGGTTCTGCGGCTGTGCCTGCAGGGCCACCTGCAATAAGTGCTTCTCCGGTACGCATGATAATCTTGTTATTCATAGATTTTTCCTGTTAAGGTGATAGTGTATTTGTGTTTTAGGTGAAATGTAAATTTTAATTAATTAGATATTTTATCGGTGATTTTTAAAATTTTGTTGTAAGGTCTTTAATAAATCTACAACCTGGTTTTGCGCTAAGTTATTGCCAATGAGATGTTTTAACGCACTGCCAAAACCAATTACTTGATCAGTAAAATTACGATTGGTGTAAAACAGTATCGCTCCATCCCTATAAGGCAAACAAGTAATCGTGAGTTGGTTAACATTAAAAGAGTGGCCTGAATAGAACTGTCTACCCAAGATTAACTCTCCATTGGGTTCACTGATTATAAAACGGTGTGTCAGTATGGCTGATGGGCGACTTTGTACTAATCGATTGCTCCATGTATATGATTCTTCGACGCCCTTTGGTAAATTTGCAGTTGGATAATTAAGCCAAGCTTTGAATACCTCAGGGAAATAGTCAGAAGCAATGTCATGGGCTAGAGCCGCAGTAGTTAAGTCAGTACCCGGATTAATGAGCCTATTATTCCCTCTATCATACGAAGCAATACCTTTTAAGCCTAAATGACGATAAGATTGCCAGCGTTGCCATAAAAGTTGTCTGTAGATGTCAGATGCATTGAGCGATTGTGTCGATGCTTGGGCTTTAATCGATTGATATTCTTCGGGTGAAAAATTAAATTGTTCACCTGGGGTAGCGTTTAAAAAGTCATGTTCTTCTGTTGAGCCCTGTGCAAAATTAAAGCTGTTGAGGGTGTTTAGGGAAAAAGCATTTAAGGGCGTTACACCCCCAGAAATAGCAAGTGGATCCAAGGAGGCTAAACCGTCTTTTTTAATTAATGCGCTGACTTGTATTGGTGTGGCGGGCACATAAATAATTACTCCCGCTGTCAGTTCAGTTTCTATATTGCTAGTTACATTGAATAAGACAGTTTCTCCCTGATTTATGAGCTGTATGTCTTTTTGATTAATGCCAATTTGTGTAAATAATGCTTGAGGTGTGGGCATTTGGGCAAATACATAAGGACAATGAATGATAGTCGTTATACATATGAACCCGAGCAATTTGAATTTATTCAACATAAGCATTCTTTTGGTTTGATGTGATCTTTGTGATAACCATTTAGGTTCTTAGCATGAGGAATTTAAAATTCAATTGGTGGCGCATTTGCATTAATCCAGCAAGTTAAGCGATAGTTATTAATTGGGTTATAGGATGAAACCGTTTTGGGTAAATGAACTTAATATAAACATTAAAGTCTTATGAATTATGTGTGCATAAAGCAGTGTAAATTCAGCCAAGTTAGTTTATTAAATTTTTTGTTTACTTAGTGTTTATCATTTAGGATTTTAATGCCTCTTAAACTTATTTTTGTTAGTGTCATAATTTCATTGGCAATCGGTTGCAGTGCTTTAGGTCACATGAATGCGAGTTCTACTTTAGCTAATGACACTGTTGGTATGATAACAGATGATTTAGCGGGACTTGGTCAAATGGAAGTTATTTCTACTCGAATCAATATTGATCATCAGGGCGAAAGTCTTTTAGTTGCTTTATATCAACCAATATCTTCACAAGTTGCTAAACCTGCCATAGTATTTTTACCCGGTCGTATGGCAACGGATGATCAATATGAAAGTTATGCGCGAGCCTTGGCATCAAGAGGATTTATTGTAGCCGTGCGTGGTTGGTATTCATTATTTATGACGGATCTTGAGTTGGCGCATGATGCAGAGGTAATGGCTGATTGGTTGGTTGTAAAACAGGGTGTTGATGCTAAAAAAATAGGTATAGCTGGGCATTCAATGGGTGGAAAAGATGCAGTATTAGCAGCAACTAAATCGGGTTTATTTAATAGTGTAGTGGCAATTGATCCTGATGATAATGGGACCCTATCGGTAGTACGTAACTATGTTGCTTCTTTAAAAGCACCTTTATTAATAATTGGGGCAGAAGTGGCTTGGCAAGCGGCTAGTGTTTGCGCGCCTAAGAAAAATAATTATCAACGCTTTTACGAACAAGCCCCTGCGGGAACAGTGGAGTTAACATTAAAAGGTGCTGATCATGTTCAAATGCTTGATGACCCTGAACGTATTGGATATGGTATTTGTCGATGTGGTACTGCAGGCTCTAAGCAAGTCAGGATAATAACTAGGAGGGCGACAGTAGGTTTTTTTATACAGCATTTGATGAGTGGTCCAGTATTAGCGAGTCCACAGTCGCGTGATGGCCTAATACGAGTTGTTCAGAATAATTAGTTGATAACGTTTAAAGCCGTTTATTCATTGCGTAATGATTTTATGAGAGCTCTAATCGACGTAAAACTTAGATTTTGGTTTGGAAATATTAAATAAGAGCCTTGTCGGCAAGGTTGAAATTTTTCCCAGAAAGTTTCATGGCCACTTAAATTAAAAAAGTATTGTGCGGCTTTATAAATAAGTTGGGTTATAAAATGAGAAAATTTGTTAAGCCCTATGACCTTACCTAGTTGATTTCTAGGTACTGGACCGATGGTTACCGATGTGCATTTTTCTGATTCTAAAACATTGAGTGCCGATACAACCAGTAATTCAGATAGCCCATTCGGGCTATTTTCTCTGATCATGACATTATTTAGTAACCAACTATTATTTGATTTAATGTCGGTTAGTATCAAACAGCCGAGAATCTGCTCGCCTTGTAAGGCATAAAACCAACGTTTACCTAACTTATCTTTAAATGGGGTCGGTTTACATAAATGAATCTGAGGCCCTTTTCTAGCTTTTTGCCAATTGCTTACAATATCAGTTATAGCGGATTCAATCTTGATATCGTTATCTGTGTATTCTTTAATCACCACTCCTTTATGTAAACAATTATGTACTTTCTTGCGTAAGGCTTTAAATTGGGATCCAGTGTGATGGTAAGGGTTATCACTAGGATTTAAAAATAAAGTCGCACCAAATTCAATTAATACGGGATTTAAATGTAGCTTAGCCCATAAGGCAAAATCTTCAGTAGCAATAATATATATAAAATCAGTGTTTTGGGTTGAACAATAGTGTTTAAAGGCTAGAGATAAAGGGCCTTTATATTCGGGAGCGCAAACGGGATCTCCTAATACAACAGCAATATTATCAATTAATCGATAGCCAATTAAGCCAGGGATCTCTGAGTTAGTAAAATAAAGGCAGTTTTCGTCTAATATCCCCCCCGTACTAACGCCCCCCCATTGCCTAAGCATTTGTAGTAACTCATTTCGATTGGGTTTTGTTTGTGATGAAAGTGGGGGCATAAAAGTGAAGAGTGATGGGGGGGTTAATAAGGATGATAGCAGAATAAAACGCTGCGGTAACAGCAGTTTTCTATGAGTATTCGGCTACTGAATAAGTGAAATGATTGTGGTGTATATTAATTTGTTTTCTTTTTGTTCTCTTTTTCTTGCTTTTTGAAATTAACTTGATAAGATAATACCAACGAACGTAGAGAAATAAGATTAGCAATGACTGTACTCACTAGACGCCAAACAGAAATTTATAATTATCTAAGAGATAACGCTGATAGTTTTGCATGTGCACCTAGCTTAGATGAATTATGTGTACATTTAGGCATGGCATCTAGGGGATCTTTATATAAACACATAATGGCACTTATAAATGCAGGTTTAGTAGAACCTTTTGCCGGAAATAAACAAGCAGGGGTTAGGTTAACGTTACCATATGAAGCAGAAGATGAGTTGCCAGATGGTCTGCCTTTTATAGGTTCAATTGCCGCTGGTAAACCGATAGAGGCTTTGGCGACAGTCGGTTATATGGCTGTACCTGATGCTTTAAAGACTAATAAGCCTTGTTATGTTTTACAAGTAAAAGGTGAGTCTATGATTGATGCCGGAATTTATGATGGTGACTGGGTAGTTATTGAACAGCGTGACCACGCCAGAAACGGTGAGATAGTGGTGGCTTTAATTGAAAATACTGAAGCAACACTTAAATATATTGATCAACAAAGTTCCGAAAAAATTATGTTAGTGCCTGCAAATGTAAGTATGAGTGCTTTTACCTATCACCCTGAGCAGGTACAAATACAAGGGGTGTTAGTCGGACAAATGCGTAGTTATAGATAGCTGTGTAAATTAATTTTTAATACTAGGAGAAATACCATGCAACATAAAATTCATATGCACGATCAAGTGAGTAACAAAGTGAATGAAATAATGCGTCACTACAAAAGAAAACCAGTTGAACAAATTGTATATGTATTAAAAAATATGATTAAGCACCCTTCTTGTGCTTAAGTGTCTGCGTTGATCGTTTTATGCATAAAACCATAAAATAAGCAGAAACAAAGTAAAAAAGTGGCAAATAAAATCTTGTCGCTGATGTTGAAAAATAAGCTTGCTATTATGGCTGTGAAAGATAGTATGGTAGAAAGTGTTAATATGATAATCAAAGTTTCATTAACACTAAATCCTTTCATGGGCAGTAGGTGATGTAAATGCTCACGATCGGGAGCAAAGGGTGATTTGCCTTTGTGTAGGCGACGCATCATTATACAGATAGAGTCGAATAAGGGCAGGGCAATCACCCATAAAACTAGTGTGGGTGAAATTAGCGTATTTTGACCTTGAGAACCTTTGATAATCAGCCAACAAACTACAAATCCAACTAAGGTACTACCGGAGTCACCTAAGAATATGGCCGCTTTTTTGCGACCAAATGCGCGTAAGTTAAAACATAGAAAAGCGCTTAAAGCCCCAATAAATATCAAGCCAAGATTTAAAATTGAATCGTTACCGAAGAATGCGGCTAAAATTGTCATTATTCCAATTGATAAGAGTGCCGAACTACTTGATAAGCCATCAATACCATCTATCATATTGAAGGCGTTAATTCCTCCGACAACAGCAAAAATAGTCATTAAGGTAGAATATTTACCTAAATGAATAGTGCCTGTACCGACTAAATCGCCAAGTTCTGTAATTCTGACATCGGCTAATTCAGTCATGATAAGCGCCGCTATGATTTGTGCCGATAAGCGAGTTTTTACCGTTAGCGTCCGATGATCATCAATTAAACCCACTAATACTAATAAACTGATTGCACCTATAAAAGCATAATTTTGAGGTAAGTGTATATCGAATAGCGATAATGGTAATAGACAGCCTAAAAAGATGGCTAATCCCCCAATGGGTGGGGTTGGATTAGTATGTTGTTTTCTTTCGTCAGGGTGATCGAAGAAACCTATCTTGATAGCTAAAGGTCTTAAAGCAAAAATGAAGCCAATTGTCAGCAATAGAGTTGTCAGTATTAAGCTAATTGTCATAGATATTTTAATTTGTTAATAGTAAGGGTGGCATACTATAAGTGGTCGTTTAATTATAATTAATTAATTAAATTAAATAAATAAAATATTATGTCTAGATTATACAAATGTGAGTAATATCAATTAATGATCTGTTAATTGAATTGATTATTGACTCGTTTGTATAAAGTTACAGTTTAAATTCTCTAAAACAGCACAAGTCAATTTTCCACTGCTATAGGCACCGGTATCGATACCAATGCGATTGCTAAGTAATTCGGGTTCTGGACTAACAGTGTGACCATGTACAATTATTTTGCCATGAAATAATTGACTGGTAATAAATTCATCACGAATCCACAATAAATCTTCTGGTCTTTGTTTATCGAGTTTTAATTTTGGTTTAATGCCTGCGTGTACAAAGAAATAATCGCCTGCCTCGTAATAAAATGATAGGTTTTTATAAAAGTCTAAATGTTGTTTAGGAATTTTATTATGTAGTTCAGTTCGTATTCGGGCTAAATCTTTCAGTGTTGGTATGCCACGTAATTCAACACCATAACTCATTAAAGTAGCAAGGCCGCCAAATTTAAACCAATCATTTGCAATATGCGCATCATCTGTATAAAGAAATTGCAATAAAACTTGTTCGTGGTTGCCTAGCAAATACACTTTTTTAAAGCTTGTTAGTTGAGTTTCATCAAGTAAACAGTCTAACACCTGTTTTGATTCTGATCCTCTATCAATATAATCACCTAAGTAAACGAGAGTTTTAGTCCCATGATAATTATCACTGTCTGCGATAATAAGTTTGTGTAATTGATAAAGTAAATCAACTCGACCGTGAATATCACCAATACAATAAATACGTTGTTGATCTGCCAAGCCAGTTAATAAGGGGGGTATGGATTTAGATTTAAAAAGGTTTTTAATAAGAGTTTTCAATGTGCTTTATGTGGTTATGACGATTTACACTGTTACCTTGAGTGTGTTCATGCTATTATTGCATTCAAGGTTAGATTAAAATACATTTTTATTATAGACGAAGTTAGTTGCTAAGTTAGTCTAATAAATCAATTGCTTGATCAACAAGCGCAGCGTTAGTTCAAATACCCCGCTAGTCTAGTAAGATTGCTTGTATAAGCCCCCCTTAAGTCCTTGTTAATTTAAAATTCTATTGTTAAGTAATGCTTTTAAATATTCAAGTGATGCATTCCATTCAGAGGAAATTAAATGCCATTTACTAAACTCGGACTATCAGATCCGTTATTAAGAGCTATTGCAGAAGCGGGTTATACTCATCCGTCGCCAATACAAGAACAAGCGATTCCTGCGGTTTTAAAAGGCCATGATCTTTTAGCTGCAGCCCAAACAGGTACTGGTAAGACTGCAGGCTTTGCTTTACCACTATTACATCGTTTATCTCAACAACACTACAGTTCTAATAGGCCTATTAGAGTGTTAATTTTAACACCCACGCGTGAATTAGCCGCGCAAGTAGGTGAGTCTGTCAGTCAATATGGCGCACATGTCCATCCTAGATTAAAAACAGAAGTTGTATTTGGTGGCGTTAAAATTAATCCTCAAATGATGAGGCTTAGAGGTGGGGTAGACGTGTTAGTCGCAACACCGGGTCGATTAATTGATTTAGTTAATCAAAATGCAGTTAAGTTGGATAAAGTAGAAAGTTTAGTTTTAGATGAAGCTGATCGTATGTTGGATATGGGCTTTATTCGAGATATTAAGAAAATTATTGCTTTATTACCCAAAAAACGTCAAAACTTATTGTTTTCTGCAACTTTTTCTGAAGAAATTCGTAAGTTGACTACCGGTTTATTAGTTAATCCGATTAAAATTGAAGTGGCCGCCAGAAATATCGCCGCAGAAACTGTAGAGCAAGTAGCGTATTTATGCAATAAAACTCAAAAAGCTGAATTGCTTTGTCATCTAATTAAAACAGAGCAATGGCAACAGGTGTTAGTCTTTACAAGTACTAAACATGGCGCAAATCGATTAACTGAAAAGCTTAATAAAATCGATATTAAAGCGGCAGCTATCCACGGTAATAAAAGTCAAGGGGCTAGAACGAGTGCCTTAGCCGGTTTTAAAGCGGGACACGTTAGAGTGTTGGTGGCTACCGATGTTGCTGCTAGAGGGATTGATATTGCCTTGTTACCTTATGTGGTTAATTATGAACTACCCCGCTCTTCTGCAGATTATGTCCACAGGATTGGTCGTACCGGTAGAGCGGGTGAAGAAGGTAAGGCCATTTCTTTAGTGTCACACGATGAATTACCGGCATTAAAACAAGTTGAAAAGTTAATTGGTGCGGCTATTAAACGAGAGCAGGTCAGTGGTTATGAGGCAGATAAGATTGCTCCTCCAATGCCGCCTGAAGAACCTAGGCCACAAAGGGCTCCAAGAAACAATAGAAATGTTAAGTCAACTGGTAAGGCAATGGATAAGGTAAAGTCTATTATTAATGCAACTGGAAAAGTGAAAACTTCTAAGTAGTGTATTAAATAACATGGATAGGTTTGTTATTAATAACATTAAAAATAATAGTCTTTATCAGAATTTAATAGTTCGTGTTTGTTAATAAATCTGTCGCTTAACTCTCAGTTTGCTAAACGCTGCTTTTATTAGTAATTAAAGGTTAAATGTTTGGGAATAATTTTAGCCATAAAAAAGGGGGCTAAGCCCCCTTTTTTATGGCATTATAATTACCAGTTATCCTCATACTAATGAAAGGTCACTTGCTTTAAGAGCTGGGTGATCATTCCCAGTACCTAATATTGCAATAACTACAGGAGAAAAGGAATGACCAGCACCATCAGCGTCGTAACTTAACGTGCCTTTGCTTGTGCTATAAAGGAAATTATAGTTTCCATGGTTAGGTTGTGATCCTCTTTCATTAGAAATAAAGTTTGAATCAGTAATAGAAGATATTGCGGGAGTTGTTGTTCCACCAAAAATTGAACTAAGCAATTCGATAGTATCTTGTCCTGATGTGAAACCAGATATCTTATCAACATTAGTTTTAGAATTGATAGCGCTATCAAAAACGAAAGTATCTGATCCGCTTCCACCTATTAAAGTGTCGTTACCAAGGCCACTTGATATAGTATCTCCACCGGCTCCAGCTACAATGCTGTCAGCATTATCAGAGCCAATGATAACCACTCCTTGTGTTTTACTATTTTGGATTACGAACCCTTTTGAACCGGTCTCTTGCCAGCTAACATCAACAGAAGTAATATCATTATAGTCATTTAGTAAAATAGTTAAACTGGCTGTTTTATCTAAAGTTATATTGTTAGTTGGAGTTAAATTTTGAGTTAGCACTATAGTTGCTGTTGCTTTACTAGCGACATGCAAAGTATCACCATCATTACTATCCGGGTTGAAATCTAAAATAGTATCTTTACCACTTAATACATTGAATGTGTTACTTCCGCCGTTACCGCGTAAAGTGTCATTGCCTTTTCCACCGGTGATTGTATCATCACCCATTCCTCCAGTAATGCTGGTAAAACCTTCTGATTGATTCGCTAAATTAATAGTGATGCCCGTATCAACATTACTAAAATTTGGATCAATACTAATTTGATCAATATTATTGATTTGTTGATCAGTAGGGTTATTAAGATTCCCATTAAGCACTAAATAATTTGTTTGTGATGATCCTGAGTCTTTCCCACCATCAATAATGTCACCTATTGTGTATCCTTGAATTGTGTCATTACCTAGTCCACCGATAATGGTGTCTGCGTTTACCGATCCGGAAATTAAAATACCACTCGTCCCATTACTAACAATTTTGAAACCTGATGAACCTGATGCATGGCTTAAATCAACAGGTGCCCCATTTGAAATAATGGTTACTGACCCATTGTTTACGATACTATTATTATTTGAATCTAGGCGGGAGTTAAGGGTAACCGAAGCGGAAGCTGCTTTAGATACAGATAATGAGTCACCTTTTAATCCGCCGAAGTTTGTAATTGTGCTTGAGCCACTTTTGATAATAAAACTTGCTGCACCATTTCCGCCTGTTAAGGTAGTGTTTTTTGCATCACTTATTAGCGTGTTAGCTAAGTCATTACCAGTTCCCGTTGTATTTTTGCCTGTAAGCGTAAGGTTTTCTAAGTTTGATCCAAGAGTGTAAGTTACAGAACTTACAACTGTATCAATACTGCTACCACTCGGTTCATTAATAACGTCTGCGACATCATTAATCACATAAGTATCATTACCAGTGCTACCGTTTAAAGTATCATGTCCAGCGCCACCGTCAAGTGTTTCATTAACAGCAAAGCCCGTTAAAATATTATTTCCACTGTTGCCTTTGATGTAGTTGAAATCTTCCTGGTTACCCGTGCCATTAATATCTGCAGAACCAGTAAGCATTAAGATTTTAAAATGCTGATTATCAAGCAAAGTGTAATCTACTGAACTTGCAACCCTATTGATTTCATTTGATCTGTCAACCGTTGATGGGTCAATTGTTGCATCAGTGATAATTGAGTCATCAATGTAATCATTCGCATTGTCAACGATGTATAAATCATTGCCTAAACCACCATACAAAGTGTCTGCATTTCCTTTACCATCAAGGATGTTTGCTGCGTTATTACCTTCGATAAAGTTGGGTTTGTCATTTCCTGTGCCATTAATGGCTTGTGTGCCCGTCAGGCTAAGTGCATCCTCATTGTTTTTCAAGGTGTACGATTGGTTTTTGTACACAGTTTTATAGGTTGGAGTGCTAACATTATTTTCTGACATAGTAGGCTCTTTATTTAGATTGTAAATGTTCAATCAGGGTGTCATTAGTTATGAAAAATTAATGCACCCTGAAAATTTATTGAGTATTAGATCCCTTTAACAGATCTTTTGGTTTAATACTTTGTCAATTCATCTTAATTTAAATCAGATAATTAACCATAATTTTTTTCGTACTATAACAAATAAATTTATTTTTACAATTAAATTTTGAGTATTGTTATTACTTACTATTCTCCAAATGTTAATTAAGTTTTTTTATTAAATTATCTATTTTTAAATATTAATTATTTATGACAAAAAAAAAGGGAGTTAACACTCCCTTTTTTTTAAAATGAACGCATCTATAAGATGCTTTAATACTTAAGTAGTTAAAATATATATATCAGTATATGCAAGTGCAGGGTGGCTATAAATACCGAGTGTACCGATAATTGTTGCTGAAGATCCCATATCATGGGAGTCGTAACTTAATATCCCTGTTTTGGTATTGTAAATGATGTAGGCCTGTCCGTAATCTGTATTTTTTGTAGAGGGTCCCGAGAAAAAATCTTTACTTAATATATTTTGATCAATTGTGCTTTTTGGTGTTAAGGATAAATAAATTGATTCTGAAAATAACAGAATATCTCGTTGGGTTGTGGTGTTAAAGTCAGTGATAGTATTTGTGTTAGTGTTGGGTTGTCCACTACTCATTTCAGTATTAAACCAGAAGGTATCGTTACCCAACCCCCCCGTTAAAATATTTTTTGATGCTCCACCCTCCAATGTATCATTACTTTTTCCTCCAATGATAGTGTCTGCGTATGCAGAACCCACTAATAAGGCGCTAGTTCCAGTATTAATAAGAGTATAACCGTCTCCTCCTGTAGCGTTACTTAATTCAACATCGTAGCCATTACTTGTCAGTGTTACTTTACCTTCGTTAATAGTATCTGCGGTTGCAGTCCAGTTATTAGTCAAAGTAGCGTTTAATATGGCATTAGAATGGACTATTAACGTATCTTCGCCATTACCAAGATCTGTGATAGAGGTAGCCCCAGCATTTTTGTATGGAATAGATACAGGGGTAATGATAATAAATTGATCTGATCCTAGTCCACCGGTTAAGGTATCACCATCGGCGCCAGTTATTTTATCAATCCCTTGACTTCCGGTAATATTGTCAGACCCCATGCCGCCGACTATGGTGTCGCCATGAGTACTTGCAAGAATGGTGAAACCTTCTGATTGATGTAATAAATTTATATTATTAGCGGTTATTGAGTTATAGGCATTAATTTCCAAAATCTTGGTTATTTGAGTATCCGTTGCAATGTTTAGGTCTGTGTTATCAATGCCTGAGATGACTAATGAATCAATACCTTTACCGCCTATCAATGTATCTGTTCCAATAAACCCATAGATAGTGTCATTTCCTGATCCACAACTGATGCTATCAGAGTTTGATGAGCCGGTAAGATGTGTAGCCGTATGGCTTAAATTTCTTAATTTAAAACCAGAGTGTCCAGATGTTTCTTTTAAATCTACATAGAAACCATTTGTGGTTAATTGTGCAGTACCCTCATTACTTGTTGTTGTATCGGCTGTCCAATCGGCATATAAGGTCGCTTCTGCTGTTCCACTGGAGCCAACTACTAAACTATCGGCTCCATTTCCTAAATCTGATATTGTGCTATAGCCATTGTTAACTATAAATGTGGTGTCTCCCGATCCGCCGGTTAGTTGATTTTTTCCATAGCCACCATTCATGGTATCGTTACCGGTCCCTCCAATGATGGTATCTGCATTTATAGACCCATTTAAAAAAGTACCTCTACCCATATTAGTGAGTTTGAAGCCGTTGTTCCCTATGGTTGATGTTAGATCAACGCTATATCCGTCGGTGATGATATTTGTCGTACCATTATTTTGAGTATTATTAGTCGCTGTCCAATCTGAATGTATGATTGCATTTGCAATAGCATTTTTTGCTATAGTTAACGAATCTTCTCCATCTCCTAGATCTAATATTGAGCTGATACCTGTGTTAACAATGAATGTGGTGTCACCAGTTCCTCCCGTTAAGGTATCTCTACCTCCACCACCATTAAGGGTATCATTTCCTATGCCGCCTAATAGACTGTTATTAGATGTATTTCCTTTAATTGAATCGTTTATATTATTACCCGTTCCGTTAATATTTGCAGTCCCTGTGAGTATTAAGATTTCTACATTTTCTGGAAGGGTGTAAGTTACTGAGCTTGCTATCGTATCAATTTCTGTAAGTTTTGATGAGTCTTCGAAGACTATGTCATTGATATTATCTACTATATAGAGATCATTGCCCAAGCCGCCGAGCATATAGTCTGCGCCGCCTTTGCCATTGATTATGTTTGCGGCACTATTGCCTATTATGCTGTTGCTTTTATAATTTCCTGTTCCGTTAATAGCATTTATACCTGTAAGAACAAGACCATCTTGTAAACTATTAAGTGTGTAGGATTTGTCACTTGTTACAATCAAAGGCAAAGGTTCAGATGCCGTTATTTCGTAAAAGTTAGGTTGTATTAATTGATTAAGGATGTTTGGGTTTGTAATTAGCTTATTGATTAGAAGTGAGTTTGACATAATAAACCTTTTGTTAGTATAGCAATGGGTTCTTACATTGATATTTGTTAAAAAACAGAAACAATATTAGTGAGGCTAAACTAATAAAGAGGTCGGGTGGTCTACGGCATTTAATGGAACACACTTTTTTAGAGGTAAGTGTTTGAAGGTCTAGAACTGATTCTACTGCGTAAAATAGTTTATTGCAAACAAATTCTACATTTAGACTAAGTTGACTTATGGGTTCAGCGCTTTACTTAGGTTTTCTAAAGCTTCTGGTGAATTTATTAAAGCGTTAAGTGCTATGGATTTTGAATCAGGATGTGTTTTTACAAACTTAACTAACTCTGCAGGATATAAGTTCCAGAGTACTATCAGTTGATAATTAAATAGGTTACGCATTTCATCATCAAAATCAGCGTAATATTTGTAGCTGAATTTTAGTCTATCTAACGTTAGTTCTGGCTCTACAGGACCCGTGTAAAAGGATAAGCGGAGAGCGCTTATAATAGTTTGGTTGGGTTTGTTTAGCTGTGAATTTAAAGAGGCTAATTGTAGCCAGTCGGATGGTGAAATCGGGTTGATGGACAGACTTTGGATTAGCGCTTCATAAGATTTTTGTAATATATCATGTCTAATTGTAAATTTTTCTCTCGGTGTGATGTCATAAAGTTTTAAATAAAACAGACTTAATAAGTCTGAGTTTTTAGAGTCATTTATTAAGTTAATGCTTTTATTTATATCATTAATACAAATTTCATAGACATTAGATGTAAATTCTTTGTTAATTTGTTGTGATACTGTATCAGGATAGAGTGTGTATAAGTTAGCAAGTAAACGGGGGGTTGCTAAGGATAATAGCCAGCAACATAAAATGACACCTATAGTAGCAATTTTAGATGGGCTATTATCTAGATAGTGTTTTAGCATGTTTATTAGCTAGTGTAATACTCTTTGTATCGACCGTAAGAGTAATAATAGCCTGAGTCACCATATCCATAACGACCATATTGCTCTAAATTTACTTTTTGTAGCACTATGCCTGCAACATTGCTCTTATCATCTTTGTTTAATATGCTTAATGCGCTTGCAACTACTTTTTTAGGTGTGTCGTCCCAATTCAATACAAATAATGTTTTGTCAGCAAGCTTTGCAATAATGCGCGTATCCGGAACAGCCATTATTGGTGCAGAATCTAGAATAATAAGATCATAATCTTTGTATAAGTTATCTATGATTGATTTCATGCGATGAGACGCAAATAAATCACTGGGGTTTACAAAAGCTGAATGTCCCCGAGTTAATATTTTCATTCCAGTTGCTGGGTCATTAACGAGTAAATCGTTTATTGATAAGTCATGATTCATTAATAAATCAGTTAAACCTAAAGTCGTTTTATCAATATTGAATATTTTACCTATAGAAGGGCGGCGTAAATCACAGTCAATCAGAACTACCTTCTTACCTGCAGCAGCAGAGTGACGGGCAAGTAGACTACATAATGTTGATTTGCCTTCACCTGGAACGGATGACGTAACTAATACCGTTTTAACATCCGTGTCTGGATTAAGTAATGAAAGCGAAATTCTAAGGGTATTAATTGCTTCTGCAAGAGAAGAGTGGGGTTTATCTAGTAAATATTGATGTGGTGCTACTTTAATATCGCCTACCTTTGGAACAATACCTAGGGTTGCCATATTAAATAACTCTTGTACTTGCTCCGGTGAGCGTATACCTGGGTGTAACATTTCTAATACAAAGATTAGAAATACTCCAAAGAATAATGCGCCAATGATACTTACAGAAATCATTAAATTTTTCTTAGGGAATGATGCTAATAAAGGAACTTCTGCAAATGAAATGACCCTAGCATCTGCTTGTTCTATACCTTGTGTTGATGCAGTTTCTTTAAATCTTCCAAGAAAAGTTTCAAATAACGCTTTATTTGCAGTTGCTTCACGTTCTAGCGCATGTAAATCAACCTCGGCCTGATTGTTTCCTGAGGTTTTTGTTTCCATTTGTTTCAAGCTGGTTGAAAGGCTATCTTCCCGAGCATGAGCTACATCAAGGCTATGGCGTAATCCTGCAGCTATCTTCTTAACTTCGGAATCTATTTTATTTTTAACATCTGTTAATTCGGCTTGCATTTGAATCATACGGGGATGGCGAGCCCCATATTCAACAAGCATTTCCGAATATTTTCTCTGAACTTCAGATTCTTGAGAGCGTAAAGTAGCAATTAAACTTGAATTTAATACTTCAGAAACACTGTCAATTTCTCGTCCACTGCGAAGAATAGATTCTACTTGTTGGTATTTTGCTTCCGCTTCTGCTCTTTGAGCACGGGCTATAATTAATTGGCTGTTAATTTCAGAGAGTTGTTGTTGTGTTAATCCAGTACCTTTACTCACTTCAACTAAGTCGTGTGATTTACGATAGTTTTCTACAGCTCTTTCAGATGATTCTAGTTTTTCTTTTAATTCGCCTAATTGGTCATTTAACCAATCAGTCGCTTTTTTGGTAGCATCAAATTTTGCTTGTAATTGACCAACTATATATTTATCAGCTACTTCGTTAGCAATTTTTGCCGCTAATTTTGGATCCTCAGATTCAACTGCTATGTTAATGACTTGTGATCGTTTAATTTGAGAAACGGTTAATTTACTAAGAAAAGTGTTTGTTAAATTAGTCAGTCTAGCTTCTTCTTTTTCATCGTCACTGCCAGTTTTAACTTCTTCAAACCCCATTGATTCTTTCCAGTTATCTGGAATCCAGTTTTTGGGATTTAATTGAGCTAAAAACCCTGGTTTTTTGAGTTTAGGGTTAAATTCTTCATATTGATCGAGTTGAAGGTGCTCGATTATTTTTCTTGCCAATTCACGTGACTTAATGACTTCCATTTCACCAATAACCGCAGAGTCACCGTTTAGGTTTCCTGTCATAACTTCTTGTATATCTACTACTTTTGCAGAATTAATGCCAATTAATAATTGTGTAGTGGCTGTATATCTGGGTATCAATTGATAAATAGTTAAGATTGCTGCTAAACTAATTAGTAATGTGACACTAATTAGTAATTTTCTTCTAAGCCAGATTACATTGATTATGCTGCTTAATGATATTTCTGTATTATCAGCTTGAGATGAGTCATCAGTTTGAAATTGTTTTTCTTTAGGCTCGTACACAGTAGGCTCGAATTAATTAATAAAGGTTGATAATATGAATGTGGTTTGACAGGTTTTAGAAAAATCGTTCGTCTACTCTAATAACATCCCCTGGCATTACTTTTTCATCCATGTTTAATCGTATTTCCTGTTTTTTAGGGTCTTTCATTCTTACTACCATGACATGATCTTCTTTTGCCCTATAAGTAAATCCCCCCGCGATAGCTACAGCGTTAAGATACGTCATGCCATCAACATAAGGGTAAGACTGAGGCTCTTTAACTTCACCAATTATATAGAAAGGCCGATAATTCAGTACTTGCACGTTAACTTTTGGGTTTAATAAATAATCTGGTTTTAGTTTATTAGCAATTTTCTCTTCAACTTGTTTTACAGTTAAGTCTTTAGTTTCTATATCGCCAATCAGGGGTAGGGCAATTTTACCTGCACCATTGATTGTGTATTCGCCAGACAATTCTTCTTGATTAAAAACGGTGATTTTTATTAAATCACCAGACCCTAGCTGATATTCTTGGTTATCAGTTAATCGGCTGTAGGATGTGTTTTCTTTAGATTCATCAGCAGAAACTATACCCTTAAAGGTAAATACCGATAAAATTAGCACTAAAATTGTATGACTTGGCTTAATACGCATTGTTTCTCACAAAAATTGACGATTTAAAAGGGCTATAGTGACCCATTGAAGCAGTTTTGAGTAATTTAATCTTCAATAATTAATGGATGTTAGATAGTTGATTGCTTGAGTTAAATTATGCAACGGCTTATTTTAACTGATTTAAATAAAAATAAACTACTAAAGTTTTTTATTGTTATTTTGCTTATGTTGAATATTACCTATCACCATAATTGTTTTGCATATTTACGTTAATATTGACCTCTGATGTTAATCATGAATATGTCACCTTGATAACTGCCGTTGCTATAATTGGAGCTTCTATTTTGGAATGTGTAGGCGATATCAGTTGAAAAGTATCTATTTAGTAGATATTTACTACCGATATTTATTCCATAGAGATTATCGGTGCGTTTATTTTGATGATTGTAATCAATAGGGGTTCCTTGATAGGCATTATTAGCAAAATTTCCGCCGGCCAACAGATGCAAGTTTCGAAGAAGTTCATGATCAATATCTAAACCAAAACTGGTTGCTAATACACCTGATACTCCCGCTTGTGTAGTTTCATTTATATCTCGACTCACTTTTCCGCTAATAGTCGATAGCATGGTAGGTCTCCATTTTAAGTTAATAAATCCATTAATACCGGCAATAGTCGGTAGACGAGTGTCAACATAACTACGTTCAATATAACCAAAAGAGACATCAGAGCTGAGTAAATCAGTTAAATCAAATGCCATACCACCTAAAAAATTATAACCAGTTGAATTACGGTCATAAGCTATACCAGAACCGTTGGTCAGTACTTTTTGATCGTATTGAGCTTGTTTGTATAACACTTTTACGAACGCTTCATAACCAGGTTGTATTTCATATCCTATTCTGAGTGATGGCAGATATTCTTTGTGACTTCGTGTGCTCATTTTTAAAATCAAATTTGTAGAGGTGGGTACATCTTGATAAGTGTAATCTTGAGCGTTAATGCCACCGTTAAAAGATAAACGGTTTAGTTTATGTGTATAGAATGTATCGATAATTGAATTACTATAAAAAGTAGGACCTTTACCATTGGTTTGATCCGGTGAGTATCTGTTCTCATGAATGCTGTTGTAAGCTAAAGAGCCGTCAAAATGACTATCTCTAACCACATCTAGTCTACCTTTAAGAGAGTTATGAAAATCATTATAATCAGTTTGTTTAGGTAGTATGTCGTACTGCGCTATATCAGCGTCAAAGTTTACCTGGAGGGCGTGTCTGTTCCAATTTGATTGTGCAATTAATCCAGGTCGATAGTGAGTGACATAACTACTTTTAGGTGGGTTGGTTGTATTTGATTTATCTGTATAAAAAATATTAGAATTGTATTGTTCAGATATATCAAAACTAGGAAGTACAAGAAAAGAACTAAGGTATTTTCCTTGTTGCAAATATTGGGCAGTTTGTCTATCTACATTTGTTCTTTCTGCAATAGCTGGATTTAACGAAAAAAAATACGCTATTATCAGTAATGAATTTTTTTTATACAAAATTAATATCCTAGGTCGATTAAGATAACAAATAAATCAATTGATCTATGTTTGTTTGAATCTTCGGAGGTTTGATGGTTGGTAATTAATTGTATTTTCTGAGTAAAAATCAAGGTTACAGCATTTTATATAAACAATTAATTTTTATTAAAGTAATTATATCTTTAAATAATTAATTATTCCTTATTTTATTCTAACTTATTATGATTTTCGCCTATTAAAAGATATACGGCTGGTACCACAAATAAAGTAAATAAGGTCCCTATTGCAATACCCGAGGCGATAACTATTCCTATATTAAAGCGAGATACAGCTCCCGCACCACTTGCAAAAATTAACGGTAATACGCCTAAAACCATTGCAGCGGTGGTCATTAAGATGGGTCTTAATCTTATGGTTGCAGCTTTTTCAATCGCCGCTCTTTTGCTCATACCTTCTTTTTGCTTTATGTTTGCAAATTCAACGATTAGAATTCCATGCTTGCTAATTAGCCCCATTAGGGTCACTAAACCAACTTCTGTATAAATGTTTAAAGTAGCATTCCCAATGCCTAATGCGATGAATATAAGTGCACCTGCAATAGACATGGGAACTGACACTAGAATAATTAAAGGATCCCTGAAGCTTTCAAATTGAGCGGATAACGCTAAAAATATAATAATCAAAGCAAAAGCGAAGGTAAATATAAAGCCACTTGATTCTTGCTCAAGTTGTCTTGATTGGCCAGCATAGTCTACAGTATAAGTGAGTGGCAGTGATTTTGCTGCGAGATCTTTAAGGGAGTTAAGTGCATCTCCAACTGTAACACCTGGAAAAGGTACACCTGAAATTACTACCGCATTAACTTGTTGAAAATGATTTAATGATTGAGGAACTGTTTTAGTACTGATATTTGCAATAGTTGAAAGAGCTACGGTACTTCCATCTGCAACTCGTATATGATAATTGAGTAATTGATCTTCATTTAAACGGAAAATCTGCTGAGCTTGAGGTATAACTTTGTATGATCGTCCCGACATACTAAAGTAATTGACGTATCCACCGCCTAAAATCGACGCTAAGGATGAACCAACGTCTTGCATACTTAAACCTAAAAGGGCTGCTTTATCTCTATCAATAATAAGTTCTGCTTGAGGTTGGTCAAATTTTAAATCTTTATCAAGAAATATAAAGCGGCCACTGGATTGAGCCTCTTGAATAAATTGTTGAGCTACTGCGTTTAACTCAGCAAATGATCCTGAACTTTCAATAACAAATTGAATGGGTAAACCGCTACTTCCCGGTAGTGGAGGGGGTTGGAATGCTGCGACTCGCACCCCTGCAATACTATTCATTTCTTCTTGAATGATTGGTTGAAGTTCATTGGCCTTTAGTTTCCGCTCACTCCAGGGTTTAAGCACTGTGCCGGCAATAGATTGTCCTGGACTATTTAGTTGAAAAACATGATCTGTTTCTGTGTGTTGTATGAATTTTTTATAAACTTGATCTGCGTAGACTAATCGTTGTTCTAAACTTGCATCGGGTGCTGAAGTAGCCATAGTAATAATGACACCTTGGTCTTCTTGAGGCGCTAATTCTCTATTTGAACTGGTATATAAAAAATAAATACTGGATAGAATAATTAAGGCAAATACGCCCGTAACGGGTAAATAATTTAAAGTGCTTTGGAGGCTGCTAGCATAAGTTTTCTGTAATTTTAAGACCTGCTTATCAATGGAATCAACCAGACGTTCTTCCCAGCCACTTCGATCATGAGTATGTTCTTTTAAAAGTTTTGAACACATCATAGGGGATAATGTGAGTGCCACAATGGCAGAAACTGTGACTGCAGCAACAACGGTAAATGCAAATTCTGAAAATAATGCGCCGGTAAGGCCATCTTGAAATCCTACAGGCACATAAACGGCAATCAACACAATAGTCATTGCGATAATTGGCCCCGTTAATTCTTTAGCTGCCAATAGAGAAGCTTGCAATGGTTGCATGCCATCTTCTAGATGGCGGTTTACGTTTTCAACTACAATAATGGCATCGTCGACCACTAACCCAATAGCCAATACGAGTGCTAATAATGTCAACAGATTAATTGAAAACCCTAACAACAACATTATAGTGAATGTGCCGATGAGTGATAAAGGGATAGCAATAACAGGTATTAGTACTGATCTGGGTGAGCCTAAAAAAGAAAAAACTACTAAAGTTACAATTAATAAAGCTTCAATTAAAGTATGAATCACCTCATGAATTGAGCTATCTACAAATTTAGTTGAGTCGTAAACAATTTTTCCACTAATATCATTGGGTAGCTGTTCTTGAATTTCTGGGAAAACCTTTCTTACTCTTGCTATGACTTCAAGTAAATTAGAGTTTGAAGCTACTTGAAGCCCAATATATACCGCTTTATTACCATCGAAAGAGACACTCGATTCATATTCATCAGCACCTAGTGTGACATTTGCGACATCTTTTAAACGAATAATGGCACCATTTTCTTGTTTAATAATTAAGTTTTCAAATTCATTAACAGAATGTAAACTGGTTGAGGCCGTTAAGTTGACTTGTACCATTTGACCTTTAGTGGTTCCTAAGCCTGCGATGTAATTGTTTTTAGTGAGTGCAGTACTTACGTCGCTTGAAGTCAGTGCATAGGCGGTAAGTTTATTAGGATCTAGCCAAGCCCGCAAAGAGAAGTTTTTAGCACCCAGTAATTCAGCTGTTTGGATGCCTTCAATGCCTTGTAATCTAGGTTGAACTGAGCGTATTAGATAATCTGTTATCTTGTTGGCGGGTATTACATCGCTAGAAAATCCAATATACATAGCGTCAATATCTTGGCCAATTTTAACACTTAAAACGGGTGTTTGGGCTTCAGGTGGGAGTTGGTTTAAGACGGCATTAACTTTAGTATTAATCTCTGTGAGCGCCTTATTGGGGTCAAAATTTAAGCGGAGGTTTGCTGTGATGGTACTGAGGCTGTTGTGGCTAGTTGAACTTATATAGTCAATGCCATTGGCTTGAGCGATCTTGTTTTCAAGAGGTGTAGTAATAAAACCGGCGATAATGTCAGGATCAGCACCATAATAAGCGGTTGTGATTGTGACCACTGCGTTTTCTGTGCGAGGATATTGTAGAACAGGAAGTTCAGTTAGTGCTCGTAAGCCCAGTACTAGTAACATCATACTGACAACTGTGGCCAGTATGGGTCTACGGATAAAAATATCGGTAAAATTCATGGCTTATTATTGATCAATAGGTTGAGGTGTCGCTTCGTTTAGGGGTTGTATTGAGTTGTCAATTCTGACGGGTGAACCATTATGTAATTTTATTTGACCCGTGGTTACAATAATGTCCCCCTCTTTAACACCACTAAGGATGGCTATTTGGTCACCTCTTGTTTCACCTGTAGTAATTGTACTTTGTTTGGCAATTAAATTTGTGGGGTCTTTTTTATCTTTGTTGTTGTTTTCTATGCGATAAATATGAGCCCCAAAAGCATTAAAGCTAATGGCTGTTCTCGGTAGGGTGATTATTTGTTTATCTGTATTCAAATTGATTTTTATAGTGACGTACATGCCGGGTAACAATTTAAAATGTTGATTTTTTAGTGCGGCTCGAATGCTGATATTGCGTGTATTAACCTCAATTTTAGGATTAATAACCTTAATTTCAGCTATAAACTCTTGATTTGGAAATGAATCAGTTTGAATAGTGACTTTTTGACCAATTTTTAATCTACTTAATGCTTGTTGCGGTAGGTAAAAGTCTACAAAAATGGTATCTAAGTCTTGTAATGTAGTTATAGGTGTACCGGGTTCTATATATTGGCCTATGTCTATAAGTCGAATTCCGAGTTTACCTGAAAAAGGAGCAAGGATTAGTTTTTTATTAACAATCGCTTGTTGTTGGGAAATGTTTGCATTCGCGATATCTACGTTTGCTTTGTCAATATCAAGTGTTTGTTTGCTAATGGCATTAATATTAAATTGAGCTAAATCTCGATTGTAAGTGGTTTTAGTAAGTTCTGCAGTTGCCTTTAATGCTTCAAGTTTAGCTTTGTCGTCGTGGTCACGTAGTTGTATTATAGGAGTCCCTTTTGTGACCGTCTCACCTTCCTCAAAGTAGATTTCTGCAACCATACCAGATACTTCAGCGCTTATATTAATGCCTTGTGCGGCTTTAAGCGTTGCAACAGTGTCTAACATTGAAGTCCATTTTGAATAATTGGCCGTTGTTGTAGATACTGTTTGCAGCGGTTCGCCCTGAGCAGACATGTATTGTTTGATCATTCGAGCTTTAAAATTTATAAAGCCAAATATACCGATCAATATTAGACCGACTATTGTTAGCATAATGATCATGCGTTTAATCATGTTTGGTCCTATCCCATTGGAAGCTGGTTTTAAGTGTCTTTTTGACGTTGATTATTGATGCTGAGTTTTTAAAGCGTCAGATAATAAATCAGTTTGTTTCCACCAGCCACCACCCAAAGCTTGGAATAGTAGGGCTGTGTCAATGAATCTCATCGATTTTGCTGATATTTGGCCAATTAATGCCGTTTGATAATTCTGCTCGGCATTGAGTAACGATAAATAGTTAATGGCGCCTAATTGGAACTGATTTTTGGTTAGGTCGAGATCATCTTTTGCTGCTTTTAAAGCGTTGTCTTGTGATTGAAGTTCAATTGCGTCGAATTCTAATGCTGTTAAGCAGTCGGCGACATTTTGTAAGGCTTGCAATACCGTGCTTTTGTAATGTGTTGCAGCTTGTTCATAAGCAGCAATTGCAGCGCGACGTTTATGTATAAGCGCGCCTCCATGAAAAATAGGTTGCATAATATTACCACCAACCGTCCAAATAAGACTGCCGGGTACAAATAAATCAGCGGCGCGTGTGGCGATTGTGCCTAGATTTGCACTGATCGTAAAATCTGGTAACAGTTGTGCTGTAGTGACTCCAATTTGAGCATTGGCATCATGCAATAATGACTCCTGAGCTCTAATATCGGGTCTTTGTTTTATCAGTTTAGAAGGTAAGCTCAACGGTAAGTTTTCAGGTAACTGTATTTCTTCTAAATCAAATGGGGTTTCTAAAATTATATTCGGTGCATCACCCGTTAGGTTGCTAAGTTTATGATGCGTTTTTGCTAGCTGTTGTTGAAGTTGAGGCAGTGTAGTACGGGTTTTTTCTAAGCTAGATTGCAAAGCTAATATATTAGATTTTGAAACGCTACCCAAATTGAATTGTTGATTGACTAAATCAATTTGCCGTTCTTTTGATTTTATAATAGCTTCGGTGGCACTAATTTGCGTTGTAAGTGTTGCTGCTTGTATAACTGTTGTAACAACGTTTGTTGTTATTGTTAAGTAAGCACCTTCCAGTTGAAAATGTTGATATTCTTCAATGGCTTCAAAACTTTCGATTTGGCGTTTAATCGCGCCAAATACATCCAAGCTGTAGGCAACTTGGACTGAACCGCTAGAAACAGCGTAAGTAGACCCAGGGAAGTTGGGATTACCAAATTGAGCGCCGGAAATTTTTTGTGCGGTGCTTCTTGTGACGAGGTCTAAGGCAGGGAACAATGAACCCTGCATAGCAATAGTGTTTTCTTGTGCTCTATGCAAAGCCGATAAAGCGGATTGTAAATCTGGATTTTTCTTTAGCGCTTTTTCGATTAGATTAGTCAGTCTTGAAGACTTAAATACACGCCACCATTGTGTTTCAATATCTTTGCTTAAGGATATAGTTTGAGCAGGTCCAAATGATGGTTTAACTGTAGTGATTATTTCTGAAGATGGTTTTTCAAAGTAATTTTCTGATTCTGGTAAAGATGGGCTTTTAAAGTCAGGGCCTAGAGTACATCCAGAAATTATTATGACCGCCGTTAATAAGGTGATTAAATTTGAGCTTTTATTGCTGACAACGGATAATTTTTTGTTTTTTGAATTTGGCCAACTTCCTGTCATAGCCAACTAAATTAAGAACAATGAGTTGTTTTACATAAATTAGATACAGCTAAATTGGCATTAATTCCATTGAATGTGCCGGTGTTAACAGATGATTTTTCTAAAATAGATTTAGCTTCTGCAAATGTTAGGTCCGGTTTTAGTTGCATTAATAATGCAATTACACCCGAAACTTCTGCCGTTGCTATAGAGCTTCCAGATATAAAATCGTATGTACCATGCGGTAAAGTTGTTAGGATTTTAACACCCGGTGCAGATATTCCAGATAAATCAATACCAGATTTTGCACTTTGAACACCTATTACGCCAGATAACGAAGCAGGAAACCTAATTTCTTTTTTATCAGCACCTTCATCAGCAGCCACAATTATGATCCCATCTTCTTGTGCTTTTTTAAGTAGCTCTTCTAAAAATGCATCTTTAGGGCCACCTAAGCTCATGTTTAATATTTTTGCGCCTGATTTAATGGCACTGTTAATGGCTAAAGAGAGTGTGAAACTATTACATATTGCTTCCATGCTATTTTCTTTGGCTGGCCAGCAAGATTTGTACGCAATTACTTTTGCGTCAGGTGCAATTCCAACAATACCTGTTTTATTATTTTGCTTTGCAACCATGATGCCTGCGATGGCAGTGCCATGCTGATCATTTTCAAATCCATTTGAAATGCTAGCTGAAAAATTCTCGTGCTTAGTGATTTGATCTGTTAAATCTGGGTGATTTAAGTCAACACCAGTATCAATCATAGCAATTGTGATATTTTTTCCAGATGAAATATTGTGCGCTTCATCAATTTGCATATCACGTAAATTTGATTGCAATTTTAGATAGGGGTCATCATGTGCATTGGCTTGTGTTTTGTACAAGTGCATATTTTGTACAATGCTGATATTTGAGTTTTGAGTCAGTTTTCCAACAACTTCGGGGACAGATTTATTGGAGGGTACTAAATAGACGATACAGTGAACGCCTATTTCAGTCATAGGCCATTCTGCAAGTTTCTGAATGCTATATTCATCAGCAATTTCGTCAGAAATACGCTTGCTCCAGCTAGTGCTTTGATAGCTGCCTCTGTGTCGATATGAAGAGGCGGCGGCATTTTGTGATCTATTCATGGATTGGTCAGGAAAGCCGACCAATAATAATCTCTCAGCATTGTTAACATTAAGAATTGTTGCCAATTCATTATCAGAACCTAATTCAAGACTTAAAGACGGTATTGAAATTGATAGTAAAGATATCAATGTTAAGCATCTAAGTGATTTCATAATTAACACTCGCAGTTATTGTCTGAAGTTAGGGTTGTATAAGCCGGTTCAGCAAATAAAACATTACTATTCTTTTTAAGATTTTCGATAACGTTTTTTACGTTATTGGCATTAAGTACGCCATCAATACTGATGGCGTACTCGCCTTGTTCGGTCGGTCCACTTGTTATGTGGCCATTCACTGAAGATAATAAATTATTGATATCCATTTTTTGGCTATCATCTAAGAATATTACTCGTACAGTATTTTTTGATACTACAGCAATTTCTGAGCTAGAAAGGGTTTGAAATTGAGTAGCAGAAAGATCTGCAGTTGAGTTAAATTCGAGTCTAGGAAGCAATAATGAAATAAATACAGTGGCTGCCATAGCCAGTGCTGGTTTTGGTAAACTTATATCGGTAATTTTACCCATTCTAAAACCAAATGTTTTTTGGCTGATTTTTGAAATAATATTGTGAGATTTTTGATTTTCACTATTTATTTTGATGCGGTTTTCTAGCATCGAAAAATTATCTTTTATGCTAGACTCACTTGAAATTTCGTAAGTTTCATTAGCTATTAAATAAGCAAGATGTTGTAATCTTAATATTTCTTCCTGACAGATTATGCAGTCTTTTAAATGATTTTCTACTCGTTTACTTTCTACTCTATTTAGACTGTTATTAACATGCCACGGAAGCAATTGAATAATATCTTTATGAGAGTTATACGGTGTATTTAAAATGTATTTATCAGTATTTGCGTAGCTCATCACATTTACCTTCGGTTTAAAATCAATTACTTGTTTCTGTTAGTATCGTTGCTAATTTCTTTCTAGCATGATGCATTCTAGTTTTTACAGTATTTTCTGGGCAGTTCATTAAAACAGCTATTTCATTATAAGGCAAGCCTTGAAAATAAGTTAATTCAATTACAGCTCTTTGATCGGCTGATAACTCCGCTAAAGCAGGTGTAATCCAGTCTGTCATTTCTAGTTGCTTTAGATTATCGTTAAACTCTTCGAACAACGAATTGTCTTCTTCTAACTCATTTAAAGACTCTTCATGTATTCTTGTAGAATCTCTAACTGCTTGTCTTGCTTTGTTATACGCAATGCCAAAAATCCAAGTTGATGGTTTGCAGTTATTATCGTAGGTACTGGCTTTTTCCCAGACTACAAACATAACGTCGTTTATCACTTCATCAATTATATCTTCTCTAACCGTAACTCGAGTTATAAATCGGCCTAATTGATTGTAATAATGTCTATAAAGCATTTCTAATGCTTTTTGATCAGCCATACAAATACGAGCTATTAAAGCAGCGTCTCGTTTTGAATGATCGACAGTTATTTCCACATTATTGCCTAGATTCGATATCGGGTAACATGAGTAAAAAAATATTTTTAGTCAATATTAGATCTTTTTACACTGGATTCTTAGGTAATTGTTTTTTTGTGTGTAATTAACTAAATTGATGCTGATTTAACTCAATAATTAAACATAGTTTAATATAAACATGTTGTTATTGTCTTTTTAATTTTAATTATATTTAATAAAAATTAATAGATTGATTTTAAATTATTAACATAAGTTTTTATATTTTGATTGTTTCAATGATTTAGTAGGGTAAATATTCTTTATATTCATATATTTATTGCTTAACTTGTTATTTCGTTAATTATTCCTGTGCACTCAAAACTGACCATTATTTCTCAGGATTATGTCAGTTAGTTATTTAAATCAGCGGGCTACTGGAGATTATTTATACGAGCTTATCTAATCAACTTATTCTGGTATTATAAGCTCACATATGTCGGCACTTCGTCGCCATTCATTTATATAGAGTGCTTGTGAATATTGTTGAATTTTCTTCTTTACCCATAAAACCTGCTTTACTAGAAAATATTGAATCTATTGGGTATACCCATTTAACGCCTATTCAGGCAGAAACCTTGCCGCATATTTTGGCAGGTAAGGATGTCATCGCCCAAGCTAAAACGGGTAGTGGTAAAACAGCGGCATTTGGAATTGGATTACTTTCACGTTTAGATTTTACTAGCTTTAGAGTTCAAGCATTAATATTGTGTCCCACGCGTGAGCTTGCTGATCAAGTTTGTAAAGAAATCCGCACATTGGCTCGATTTACCCAAAATATCAAAGTATTGTCCTTATGTGGAGGTGTGCCATTTGGTCCACAAGTAGGTTCTTTAGAACATGGGGTGCATGTTGTGGTTGGAACACCGGGGCGTGTTCAAGAACATTTGCGTAAACGTAGTTTGCGATTAAGTAACTTAAAAACTTTAGTTTTAGACGAAGCCGATCGTATGTTGGATATGGGCTTTGAAGAAGTGATCTCTGATGTTATTTCTTATGCGCCTACGCATAGACAAACCCTACTTTTTTCGGCTACTTATAACGATCCCATTCGAGAAATTAGTCAAAAATTTCAATATCAGCCAATTTCAGTGACAGTTGATAGTAGTCATCATGATAGTGTTATTGAACAGCGCTTTTATCAGGTAGACAAGTCAAAAAGACTGAATGCTTTAGGTTACTTATTAGCCTATCATCGCCCAGAATCGAGCGTTGTGTTTTGTAATACCCGAAGAGAGTGTCAAGATATTACCCTTACATTATCAGATTGTGGCTTTTCAGTACAAACTTTACATGGCGATTTAGAGCAAAAACATCGTGATCAAGTTTTGGTTCGGTTTGCTAATAAAAGTTGTTCTATTCTAGTTGCAACTGATGTGGCTGCACGCGGTTTAGATATTAAAGAGTTACAAACGGTTATTAATTATGATTTACCTTGGGATCCAGAAGTTTATGTACATCGGATTGGGCGTACGGGTAGAGCGGGTAATAAAGGCTTAGCCTTAAGTTTATGCACTGAGCAAGAACTTGATAGGGTTAAATCGATTGAAGCGTATCTAAATACTTCAGTTAAGTGGGATGAGGTTGCGCCTTTTAAAATAGACTATGAATCGCGGTTTGAGCCACCCATGGTTACTCTATGGATTGATGGTGGTCGTAAAGATAAAGTACGGCCGGGTGATATTTTAGGCGCCTTAACAGGGGAAGGTGGAATAGAGGGTACTGAAGTGGGTAAAATTGATATATTTGATGCACATGCTTATGTTGCAATTAAACAAGACAGTGTAAATAAGGCTTTAGTTTGTCTACAAAAAGGCAAAATAAAAGGTCGAAATTTTATGGTGCGTAAATCGCAATGGTGATAAATTAAAAATGTGGATTAATCGGAACCAGAAGTTAATGGTTGATTGAGTACATGTCTAGATTAATTTAATTCTCGATGCCTAACTATCGTATTAACGGCTGGGCTTGTAAAGTGTGCCATTAATAAATCAACCAGATAAACTGATCGATGTTGGCCACCGGTACAGCCTATTGCTATGGTTAGATAGCTTCGACCTTCTGCTTCAAATCTCGGAATCCACCGCTCAAGAAAATTAATAATATCCGCCAAAAATTCACCCACTAGTGATTCAGAGCGAAGAAAATCTGCTACAGCGGTATCTTTTCCTGTGAAGGGTCTTAATTCAGGAACCCAATAAGGGTTGGGTAAGCTTCTTGCATCAAACACAAAGTCTGCATCTAAAGGCACACCGTGTTTAAAGCCAAAAGATTGAAATTGTAGAGAAATATGTTTAACATCGCGCTCCCCAATTTGATCTTTTATTAGGTCACGCAATTGATGATAGTGCGTGCGACTGGTGTCAATAATAACATTGGCGTGACGAGCAATAGGAGTGAGCATTTCTCGCTCAATCTTTAAGGCTTCTTTAAGGGGGATGTTGTAATCAGTTAGGGGGTGTCTGCGCCTAGTTTCACTGTATCTTTTAAGTAAAGTAGCTTCTTCAGCTTGTATGAAAATAATTTCATACTCTATGCCTTTTGCTTTAATAAGGTCTAAACTGCTTGAAAAGTCCGCTAAGCTTTCATATTGATTACGAGCATCAATACCTATCGCTGTTTTTGCATAAGCTTTTTGATCGGCTGACATAACATGATTAATAAAATCTTGTAATAATGACAGCGGAAGGTTATCAATACAATAATACCCACAATCCTCTAAAGTATCTAAAGCAATACTTTTGCCTGAGCCTGATAAAGCACTAACTATTAGTAGTTTCATAAGCTAATAGATTAAGGGTAATGGATAATTATGTGGGTGCAAGGATGAATAGATTATACCTTGCACCTATTACAGTAATATTATCTGTGTTGACTTGTTTTTTCTTTATGTTTGATAATTTGACGATCCAATTTATCAACCATATGATCAATGGCTACATACATGTCTTCTTGGTGGTCTTCAGCAAAAATATTTGCGCCGCTTAGGTGCAAAGTTGCTTCAGCTTTTTGAATTAATTTTTCTACGCTAAGAATAACGTGAACATCTGTAACGTTGTCAAAGTGACGGGCTAATTTTTCAAATTTTGTATCTATATGCGCTTGTAAAGCTTCTGTAATTTCAAGATGGTGGCCGGTTACGATTACTCTCATGGATTTGAACTCCTTTTGTTGTTAAATTTTTAGTATTTTTGGGGTGATGTTATAAAATGCGCTTACGCTGACTTGATGAGGCAATCAACATTGCTTCTCTGTATTTAGCAATAGTTCTTCTGGCAACATTAATACCTTTTTCTTGTAAAAAATCGGCAATTTTACTGTCACTTAAAGGCTTTCCTTGATTTTCATTGTCGATTAATTCTTTAATGATGGATCTAATCGCTGTGGACGAGCACTCTCCACCGTCTTTTGTTGATACATGACTGGAAAAGAAATATTTAAATTCAATTATACCATTAGGCGTGTGCATATATTTATGCGTTGTAACTCTAGAGATAGTAGATTCATGTAATTTTAGTTCTTCGGCAATATCTCTAAGTACCATGGGTTTCATAGCAATGGATCCATGATCTAAGAACCCCGTTTGTTTCTCAATAATACTGCGAGCCACTCGTAATAACGTGTCATTTCTGTTATGTAAGTTTTTAATAAACCACTTTGCTTCTTGTAAGTGATCTTTCATAAACACATTGTCTTTGCTGTTATCAGCACGTTTAATGAGGGTTGAATAAAAGGGATTAATACGTAATTTAGGGGCAATGTCAGGGTTTAAATTAACTTGCCATTGATTATTTCTTTTACTCACATAAACATCAGGAATAATATATTCAGATTGTTTTTCTTCTATATTCGCACCTGGTTTTGGGTCAAGCGTGCGGATTAAAGCGACTATTTTAGAGAGTTCTTGTTCTGTAACATTTAATTTTTTAAGTAGTTTTGCCTGTTCTTGACTAGCCAGTAACTTTAGATGTTGAGTAACAATAATCAGCGCTTCTTTTTTATGCGCTGTAGATTCTGGTAATTGAAGTAGTTGTAAGCGTAAACAATCAGCTAAATCAATCGCGCCAACGCCAGTAGGATCAAATTGTTGAATTCTATGTAGAACGGCATTAACTTCATCAAAGTCTAGGTCATCAAATTGATTTGTAAGACCTTCATAAATTTCTTCAGGGGAACTGATTAAATATCCATCTTCATTAATGGAATCAATAATCGCAATAGCAATTGCATGGTCGCGATCTAAAAAGTGGGTTAATTCGAGTTGCCATAGAAGATGATCTTGAAGTGTCGGTGCGTTACTTCGTTGGGATTCAAATTCTAGGGTTTCAGTAATGTTTGATTCAGACAATAATGAACTCTCGAACGTGTCATCCCAAGAGGAGTCCGTCGGAAGTTCATCAGGAAGAGTACTTTGAGAGCCTTCGCTAGTGAGACTATCGATATTTTCATTTTTTTTATCAGCTATGTTAAAAAAATCTTCGATAGGATTGGGTTCGTCGTCATTAATTTCTAACATGACATTTGACTCAAGCACTTGCTGTATTTCTTGTTGTAAATCCAGTGTTGACATTTGCAATAGCTTAATAGCTTGTTGCAATTGAGGCGTCATAGTTAATTGTTGGCCTAGCCTAAGCGTTAATGACTGTTTCATAATATTGTTATGTTTTTAAATGCAGTTTTTCGGCAATTAATCATATTGTAGGTACATTTAACAATGTTCATTAGAGACTAAAATTTTTCCCTAAATAGACTTCTCGGACTTCTTCATTTTGTACAATGTCATTTGCAGAGCCTTCAGCAATCACTTTTCCATTGTTTAGTATATAAGCCCGATCACAAATTCCCAATGTTTCTCTTACATTGTGTTCGGTAATTAATACCCCTATGCCTCTGTCTTTAAGGTGCTCTATGATTTTTCTGATGTCATCGACAGAAATAGGGTCAACACCAGCAAAGGGTTCATCCAGTAGAATAAATTGTGGATCGGTCGCTAAAGCTCTAGCAATCTCAACTCTTCTTCGTTCACCACCTGATAAACCAACGGCAATTTGATTGCGAAGATGCTCAATATTAAATTCGGTTAATAATTTATCAATAGTTTTTTCAACTTGAATTGATGTTAATTGACCACGAATTTGTAACACAGCACGTAAATTGTCTGCAACACTGAGTCTACGGAATACTGAGGGCTCTTGAGGTAAATAACCGATGCCGTGTATTGCTCTTACGTGCATGGGTGCATGGGTAATATCATTTGCATCTAGGGTAATTTGGCCTTCATCTGCTTTAATTAAACCCACCATCATATAAAAGCTAGTCGTTTTACCTGCACCGTTGGGTCCAAGTAAGCCAACCACTTCGTTGCTATTAACATATAACGATACGCCATCTACTACATTGCGTTTGTTATAAGTTTTAATTAAATTATGTGCTGCTAGTGTGGCCATTTTATAAAAGTAAATTCGACTGTCTTTTGATTAAGCTGTTTTATTAATTAGCGGGTTTGGGTTTAAGCACCACATGTACACGTTTTGAATCAGAGCTTTTTTCACCCGCTTTAACGAGAGATGTTTTAATATCATATTCAATATAATTACTGGAATAAGTCGTGTTGCCTTGCCAAACTGTTGAATCATTCATCAGTACCAGTAAGTTCTTCTTTGGATAAAACTCCCCGATTAAAGCTTCACCCGTAATGTCTTCATCACCTTCATTGGGTGTTTGTTTAAATTTAGCCTTGCGACCCGTAAAGACAAGTTTATCTGCTTCACCATTAACAAAATATACCGTTAGTTTGTCGGAATTTACTTTTATACTGCCCTGAATTGATACAACATTACCGCTGTATATACTGGTTCCAGTTTTATCATCATAACTTGCTGTGTTAGAGTCAATGACTATAGGTTTTTCTGCATCTGTCGATAAAGCCCAAGTGTTTGTGACTGTGAAGCAGAATAAAAAGGCGCAGTAATAAGTAAAAGCGGTTTTGTTATTTTTTTTCATAATTACCTCTGACATTGGCAAGAAATTCTATATGAATCGGTGCAATGTAAGTCATGCTCATCCCTGTTCCTGTTGTTTTATTGGGTGGGTTAATAAATTCTGCCCACTTTTCTGTTTCAGCATAATTCTTATTAGGTTGAACTTTTAACATGCTGGTATTAATAGTTAACGGTCCCTGATCTTTAGTTTTTCCGCGTTCAATGGTTACTTCGCCCTCTAAAAGTAAAACATTACCATTGGCTGATAATAAACCTGTCTCGGAACGGATAATCCAAGGCGGATTCTTTTCGTTATAAAATAACATAACGGGTCTAATAGAACGTGTGGTGTCATCATCGCTGTAATGCACTATTTTATCTGCATTGAGCTTGTTTTTTACGGTGCCCTGTTCATTCATTTGCCATTTACTATAGCCAGTACTAAAGTAATCTGGGCTATGTGCTGGATTATTGTTTATAGTGTTCTGTAATGTTTCAGACGTTTTTGCTAGCCACGCACTTAAAATGGCAATAATCGTTAAAAAAATATAGCGTTTTTTTCCAGTTAAGCTCATTTGAGATAAGTGTTTAAAATATCGTCAAAAGTGCCTTGTGCTTGCATAATTAAGTCACAAACCTCACGAACTGCACCTTGTCCTCCTAATGCGCTTGTACACCAGTCAGCTTTTTGCTTTACGGCAAAATTAGCATCATTAACTGCGATAGCAAAACCCACTCTAGTCATGATGGGTAAATCAAGCAAATCATCACCCACATGCGCAGCTTGCTCTGGGGAAATGCCTAGTTTTTCAATAATTTCATTGAATGCGCCTACCTTATGTTCATGTCCTTGGTAAATAAGTTCTATACCTAGATTTTTCATGCGTAGTTCAACCGTTTTGGATTTGCGGCCAGAGATAACGGCTACTTCAACCCCTGTTTGGCGTAATAATTTAATGCCATGGCCATCTCTGGCGTGGAAACATTTGTATTCGTTACCTTCTTGATCAAAAAAAAGTTTACCATCAGTTAATACGCCATCTACATCAAGTATTAATAGCTTTAGGTTTTTGGCTTTTGCCAAGATATCATTCGGTATAGTCGTGTTGCTTTCAAACATTATACAATTCCTGCTCTTAGCAAATCGTGCATGTTTAACGCACCTATGGCTTTTTGATCATTATCAACCACTAAAAGTGCATTTATTTGTTTACATTCCATTATCTGCATAGCCTCAGCCGCTAAAATATCAGCAGAAATAACAGTGCAAGCTTGGGTCATGACTTGGTTGATAGTTGAGTGGTGTAAGTCAATATTTTTGGCTAAAGTGCGTCTTAAATCACCATCCGTATAGATACCAAGGACAACACCATGATCATTGACTACAGCAGTCATGCCTAGTTTTTTTTCAGTCATTTCAAGCAGCGCATGACTGACAAGTGAATTTTCGGATACTGAAGGAATAGCATCTCCAGTATGCATTATATCGCTGACTCTTAATAAAAGTTGTCTGCCTAAGCTCCCACCGGGGTGCGACAAGGCAAAGTCATCTCTGGTAAATCCTCTGGCTTCTAATAAAGATACCGCTAACGCATCTCCCATCACTAATGCTGCAGTCGTGCTTGATGTAGGCGCTAGACCTAAAGGGCAGGCTTCTTGTGCGACACTGACGTTAATGTGAACGGTAGATAATGTGCCTAGTGTGGAATAAGGATTGCCCGACATTGCAATTAAAGGTACCCCTAAGCGTTTAAGTAAAGGGAGAATTTTTAGAATTTCTTCTGTTTCACCCGAGTTCGATAAAGCGAGCACGACATCCTGTTGGGTAATCATACCTAAGTCACCGTGACTGGCTTCTCCTGGGTGTACAAAAAATGCGGGTGTGCCCGTGCTGGCAAGGGTTGCGGCAATTTTTCCTGCGATATGACCTGATTTTCCCATCCCCGTCACAATCACTCGACCTTTACAAGCAAAGAGTAGTTTGCAGGCATTGACGAAGTTTTCGTTGATTTGGGTTGTCAAAGCATTAATGGCTTGCGCTTCTACATTGATAACAGCTAAGCCTAACTCGATCAGTTTTTGGTCATTAAGTTTCATGACTAGTCTAGATGGCAAATCTGCGATAGGGGTAAACAATTTGACAAAGACATGAGTTGTATAAGTCTATAAGTATAAAGCTGTTTATTATGCCATATTAACGACTATTTTGTCTTAAATGATGCTGTTGCCATTTTAGTTTGAGGATGAAATTCAGCTTATCAGGGTGATCATAATAAGAAATTAAATGTTGATTGTTAAGTAAAGATCAGCAGGGGTAATGTTACAATATTATGAATTACCGTTAGTTTTTATTATTTTTTTCACCATGACAACATTAGGGAACACGCCTGTATTAATTGATCGCTTCGGAAGAACGGTTGATTATTTAAGGATTTCTATTACTGACCGCTGTGATTTTCGTTGTGTATATTGCATGGCAGAAGACATGACTTTTTTGCCTCGGGCCCAAATTTTGTCCTTAGAAGAAATTGAGTTCATCGCGCAAGCTTTTGTAGAGTTAGGTGTTAAAAAAATTCGGATAACGGGTGGAGAGCCTTTAGTTAGAAAGGGTGCATTAGCGTTACTTAATGTCATAGGGCACCTTGAGGGTTTAAGTGAGTTAGTTATTACGACTAACGGCTCTCAGTTAGATACCATGGCTAATCATCTTAAAGCGGCCGGTGTTAAACGTATTAATATCAGTTTGGATACCTTAGATGCTGATAAATTTAAAGCCATTACGCGTACAGGCGACTTACAACAAGTTTTAAAAGGCATTCAAGCCGCTAAAGCCGTCGGCTTTGAGCGTATTAAACTCAATGCGGTTATTCTAAAGAATAGAAATCATCAAGAAGTAAATGCCTTAGTGCAATTTGCCATTGATAATGCATTGGATATTAGTTTTATAGAAGAAATGCCCTTAGGCATCGTTAATCAGCATGATAGGGCAGAAGCCTATTACTCCAGCGATTTAATACGGCAAGATATATCAGAAAAATATACCCTAATCGCTACCCCAGAAAAAACGGGTGGCCCTTCAGATTATTACAAAATACCAGATACGCACACGCGGGTGGGTTTTATATCTCCACATAGTCATAATTTTTGCAGTCAGTGTAATCGAGTGCGTTTAACGGTAGAAGGGCGGTTATTATTATGTTTAGGGAATGAACATTCGGTGGATTTAAAAGCGGTGCTCAGAGAACATCCCAATGATATGGCTTTGTTAAAACAGACCATTATTGATGCGATGCTCATTAAGCCAGAAACGCATGAATTTAACATTCATGAGCAACCCGTGATACTGCGTTATATGAATATGACGGGCGGGTAAAGAAGATTTAGGCTTGTTTTGAAAAATACGGTAGTCCAAAGTTAAACTTTAGGTTGCCGTATTTTTCAGATAGCACGAATGATTAACGTAAACTAATAACTCAGTTTACGTTAAGAGATTCGATTATTTTTGCACATCATCAATCGCTTGTTTTGCTAAAGCAGTCACTTTATCCCAGTCTTTTTCTTTAACCGCATCCGCAGGGACCAACCAAGAACCACCCACACACGCGACATTACTTAGTTTTAAATAAGCATTGTAGTTCTCAGGTGAAATACCACCTGTTGGGCAAAAAGTCACATAAGGCACAGGGCCAGCAATAGACTTTAACATCGGGATACCACCCGCAGCTTCAGCAGGAAAAAATTTAAAGTGATCTAAACCATATTCCATGCCTAACATTAATTCAGATAAAGTCGCGATACCTGGAATTAACGCAATGGTACTTTCTTTTGCTGCCGCTAATAAATTAGGCGTTAAACCAGGGCTAATGGCAAACACAGCGCCCGCTGCTTCAGCGGCTTTTAATTGTTCTGGCGTAGTGATAGTACCCGCACCGACAATCGCCTCTTTTACTTCTTGGCTAATTAAACGAATCGCTTCTAAAGCAATCGGTGTGCGTAAAGTAATTTCTAACACTTTAATGCCGCCCGCCACTAAAGCTTTTGCCAAAGGCACGGCATCTTCAAGATTCTGAATCACCATCACAGGCATTACAGGGCCAGCGTTTAAAACGTCAGTAGGTTGGATTTTCCAGTTATTTGTACTCATAGTTTTACTCGCTAGATTAAAAATAGTTGTTTGTGTTGAGGTTAAATTAATCGACTAAGAATAGGTTTGACGCACCCGTTTCAGCAGAAGATGCACCTAATCTAAAGCCACCAAACATTTCACGACCCATACCATAATGATGGTTTTTAGCGGTATTAGGCACAGGAACACGGGCATTAAATTCAGCTTCATCCACTAACACATTGATGTTGCCGGTTTGTAAGTTCATAGAAATAATGTCGCCAGCTAATACTTTAGCTAAAGGTCCGCCCGCTTCACATTCTGGACACATGTGGATAGCAGAAGGCACTTTACCAGAAGCGCCCGACATGCGACCGTCAGTGACTAACGCTACTTTAAAGCCTTTATCTTGTAACACACCTAAAGGCGGCGTCAATTTATGCAATTCAGGCATACCGTTTGAACGAGGGCCTTGGAAACGAAGAACGGCAACAAAGTCTTTTTCTAACTCACCGCGTTTAAAGGCGGCTAACATATCTTCTTGGTCATCAAAGATAATCGCAGGCGCTTCAATAATTTGATGCTCTGCAGAAACGGCAGATAATTTAGAAATACCACGCCCTAAGTTACCGTGCATTACGTGTAAACCACCACCAGTTGCGAAAGGTTTCTCTACAGTCCCTAATACTTCCGTATCTAAAGAGTTTTCTGGTACCGGTTCCCAAGTGAGTTTGTCATCAATAATCTTAGGTTCTTGACGGTAGTTGTTCATACCGCGCTCATCAGCCACGGTTAAGATATCTTCGTGTAATAAACCATTTCTTAATAGTTCGGCAATTAACACGCCCATACCACCGGCTGCCTGGAAGTGATTAACATCCGCGGGGCCGTTTGGATAAATTTTAGTGATTAAAGGTACCGCTTTAGAAAGTCTATCAAAGTCATCCCAATTTAAAACAATGCCCGAAGCTCTAGCAATCGCAATTAAATGCATCGTGTGGTTAGTAGAACCACCGGTTGCCAATAAACCGATTACTGCATTAACAATCGCTTTTTCAGAAACCATGTGCGCGATAGGGCGGTAATCATTGCCTAACGCTGTAAATTTTAACACTTGGGTCGCTGCGGCTTTGGTCAGTTCATCGCGTAACGGTGTATAAGGATTTACAAATGAGCTGCCTGGTAAATGCAAACCCATAATTTCCATCATCATTTGGTTACTGTTAGCCGTACCATAAAAAGTACAAGTCCCCGGGCTATGGTAAGAAGCAGACTCTGCTTCTAATAATTCTTTACGACCAATTTGTCCTGTCGCATAAGCTTGGCGAGCGCGAGATTTTTCTTTGTTGGTTAAACCACTGGGCATTGGGCCAGCGGGCACAAAGATAGCAGGTAAGTGACCAAAACTGAGGGCGCCAATTAATAAGCCCGGTACAATTTTGTCACACACCCCTAAGTATAAAGCGCCATCAAACATATTGTGGCTCATGCCCACTGCAGTCGTCATGGCAATTAAATCACGACTAAACAGTGATAATTCCATGCCGGGTTGACCTTGAGTAATACCGTCACACATAGCAGGTACACCACCCGCTACCTGAGCAACACCGCCTGCCGCTCTAATCGCTTCTTTTATTTGGTCAGGTGCATATTTATAAGGCTCATGCGCAGACAGCATGTCGTTATAAGCAGTGATAATAGCAATATTAGGTTTTTGATCACCGGTTAAATCGGCTTTTTCTTGGGCGCTACAGGCTGCAAAACCATGGGCTAAGTTGCCACAACCCATACCAGAACGGATAGGGCCCTTTTTAGCAACAGAATCAATATATTTTAAATAAGCTGAGCGCGTTTTATGGCTACGCTCAATGATTTCTTGCGTTACTTGTTCAATGACTGGATGCATAGTTTTTTCCTTGTTGAGGGTGACACGGAGGATTAATTATTCTTCCCAAGCTCTACCATCTCTGGCGATCAAAGCCACTGAGGCAACGGGGCCCCAAGTGCCTGCAGAGTAGGGTTTAGGCGCATCTTTATAATGCTGCCAAGCGTTTTGTATAGAATCAACCCAAGTCCAAGCTTGTTCAATCTCTTCACGACTTAAAAAGAGTGTTGGATTGCCACGCATTGCCTCTAGCACTAACTTTTCATAACCACCAAAGATACGGCTTTCTTTAAAGGTGTCAGAAAAACTTAAATCTAATTTGGTTTTTTGTAACTTAATATGCTCATCGATACCGGGGATTTTATTGAGCATTTCAATTTCAACGCCTTCATTGGGTTGTAAATGAATGATCAATTTATTAGGCGGTAATTCGCGGAAGCTGTCTTTAAAAATATTGTGCGGTAATTGTTTAAAGTAAACCACGATTTCAGTACGCTTACCGGTTAAGCGTTTGCCGGTACGCATATAGAATGGAACGCCCGCCCAACGCCAGTTATCAATATCAACACGTAAAGCCACAAAACTTTCTGTCGTACTTTCTGTGTTAGCGCCTTCTTCTTCAAGATAGCCGGGCACTTCTTTACCTTTAATATAGCCCTTGGTGTATTGGCCGCGAACGGTTTTTTCTTCTACGTTCTGGGTCGTAATAGGGCGTAAGGCTTTAAGCACTTTGATTTTTTCATTATGGATGCTCGCGGCTTCAAGGTTAACCGGTGGCTCCATGGCAATAAAAGTTAAGATTTGTAACAAATGGTTCTGCACCATGTCACGTAACTGACCAGTCTTATCAAAATAATCCCAACGCCCTTCAATACCGACTTCTTCACCGACCGTAATTTGAATATGATCAATGGTATTGTGGTTCCAGTTAGTGGTGAAAATAGAATTGGCGAAGCGTAACGCTAATAGATTTAAAACGGTTTCTTTGCCTAGATAATGATCGATTCGATAAACCTGTTTTTCTTGGAATACACTAGCGACCACATCATTAATTTCTTGAGATGATTTAAGGTCATGGCCAATCGGTTTTTCCATCACCATACGAGACGTTTCAGTTAAGACGCCAGACTTAGCTAGCCCTTGGCAAATATTTTTAAATAAGAACGGCGATACCGCAAAGTAATTGACCATAATTCTGTTTTTTTGGTCAATCACCGCATTGAGTTGTTTAAATTGTTCAGCTTGAGTTAAGTCTATTTTTAAATAAGATAAACGAGCCGAAAAGCGTTCCCAAACTGAAGTGTCTACGGCTTCACCTAAAAAAGACTGTAAGCTTTTAAGGGCAATATCCACAAAGCCTTCACTTTTAACATCATGCAAATCAACGCCAATAATGCGCGTATCAGGTTCTAAAAAGTTTGCATTTTCAAGACGATAAAGAGAAATAATGAGCTTACGTTTTGATAGGTCACCCAGGGCGCCATAAATTACTAAATCACAGGGGGTATATGTATTTTTGGCTTTCATAGGCTAGTCGTCCGGTAAAAGATTGTAAGCTGGTATAAGAGAAACGCGGTAGTTATAAGAATAACTTGGTTTTATTATCGCAGAATTTACCGTCGGATGCTGTACTGATTGCAATGAAATTGCAGGGTGTAGGGCAGAGAGCGACAAAAGTCTCTGAATATTATTAGGAATTTAAAACAGAGTATTTTGATTTAGACTGTGAGTAATTACGACGGCGTCCTTGCCGTCTTAAAACTACATACTTGTTGTGTAACTTCTATCTCCGAGGTTAGGTATAACGCTTGAAAAAAATAAAGCAAATAAAAATGTAAAGAAAATTGTTTTATTTTTAGAATAAATGTTCCACAGCTCATTTAAACGGTGCATGTCACTGTCAGCCTTTTAGAGGGATAAAAAACTTAGTTTGACGAAAACGGGTGTAGGCGATATATAGAATAAACACAAAACTTATTTATGGTGAGGTCAATATGCAAAAACATCCCTCTTTTTTAAAAAAACTAACCCTAGCCTTGGCCTTATTAGCCTTTATGTCTGCTGCTGAGGCAGATAAATTAAGTGTTGGGCAAGTTGCTCCGCAATTTGAGTTAAAAACCCAAGAAGGACAGCGAATTGATTTAGCGTCAAGAAAAGACAAAGGTTGGACGGTATTGTACTTTTACCCAAAAGCGGGCACGCCGGGTTGTACCGCACAAGCTTGTGCCTATCGAGACAGTGTTAGTTTAATTAGAAATCAAAATGCTGAGGTCTATGGTATTAGTACTGACAGTGTTAAAGATTTGCAGTCATTCCATCAAAAACATAAGCTTACATTTACATTACTATCAGATGAAGAGGGTAAAGTAACCGACGCATATGGCGTTAAAATGCCAATCGTTAATTTTGCAAAGCGCTGGACATTTATCATCGATCCCCATTTAATCATTCGTTATATTGATACCGATGTGGATCCCGTTTTAGACGCAAAGAATGTGGCTTATGAAATAGGTAAATTTAAAGCGGGGCTTTTAACTGACAATGATACGATCAAATAGAATGCTTGAGAGGTGTTAATAACGATGAAACCAGACGATCTTCAAAAACTCGTTATATTTGTGATGCCTTATGGTAAATATCAAGGGCGAGTAATTGCAGATTTACCCGGACACTATCTTAATTGGTTCGCACGCACAGGATTTCCTAATAACGAACTGGGTCGTTTATTACAACTGATGCAAGAAATTGATCACAATGGCTTAAAGTCACTGCTTGATCCGCTAAGGAAGTAAGCTAGATTTTTTGATAAACTAAAGTAAAGCTATAAAAAGCCAGTTGGCTAACAGCTAAGTAAAGACTGGTTTCAATCAATGTTCACTTCACGCAGTATTTAAAGTCTTTGAAATACTCTGATCAGTAGTATCCAACGACAAAACAATATTAGAACATTGGATTTCAGGTTTTTATAATAAATCGATTATCTTCGTCGCCAATTGGCGCTGATTTTACGTGTTTGACTATTAATGCTGGGTCGTAAAGACATATTCTTGTCACAATAGACAATTATAAAATAATTATTTCATAATTAGCTTATTTATGATTATATTCGGCGTTGATTTGATTATTTATATGAGTGTGACAATAAATACTCATTAGTGCCGAATGAAATATGATTACTGCATTGGTTAGATGAATAAAATTTCCACACCATCTCGTTTTATAGCGCACGTTAGGGCATCGGATAAAACAGAGCAATCTGTTGCAAATCATTTGCTGGAAGTTGCAGAGATTGCTAAACAGTTAGCCACTAAAATTAATGTACCTGAAGCAGGTGAGCTTATTGGGCTTTTGCATGATTTTGGGAAGTACAGTCAGTCCTTTCAAAATTATATTCAGTCTGGCACGGGATTAATTGACCCAGATAGTGAGGCTTTTGTTAATGCGGGTGCTCTCAAAGGAAAAATAGATCATTCAACAGCAGGTGCTCAATGGATATGGCAAGTGCTGAGTAAAGACGGCAAAAATAGTGGAAGAAATTTATGTGGTCAAATACTAGCTCTTTGTGTTGCCTCTCATCACAGTGGTTTAATTGATTGCTTAAAACCAGAAGGAGCTAATGGCTTTAATGAGCGCATAAACAAAGAGGACGTTAAATCACACCTTGCCGAATGTAAACAAAATGCTGATCCAATAATATCAGAACAAGCACAGCGATTAGCCGATAAGTCTTTGATGATGGCTATGCTAACTCAGATCAAGTTACTCATGCAAAATGAACAGCATGGGCAAGAAATATCAGATACCATCAAGCATTTTTATATTGGCTTTTGGACGCGGTTCTTATTCAGTTGTTTGATTGATGCTGATCGTATTAATAGTGCTGATTTTGAAACGCCAAACAATGCATCTTATCGAAATAAAGTGGTGGCATGGGATACCGCAATTGAGCGTTTAGAGATCTTCTTGAAAGCTCAACAAATCAACAAATCCCCTATTAATGATATACGCAACAACATCTCAAATACTTGTAAGAATCGAGCGCAGGATGCGCAAGGTATTTATACACTTACCGTTCCTACGGGGGGCGGTAAGACTTATGCAAGTTTACGTTATGCTTTACATCATGCAAAGAAGCATGGTTTAGAGCGAATTATTTACATTATTCCTTATACCTCAATCATCGAACAAAATGCCAGTGCAATTCGTAACGTACTTGAACAACACGGTGATGAATATCCGTGGGTATTAGAGCATCATTCAAATTTAGAACCCGAAAATCAAACATGGCACAGTAAATTAGCCGCTGAAAATTGGGACGCGCCTATCGTGTTAACGACTATGGTGCAGTTTTTAGAGACTTTATTTAGTGGGGGTACTCGCGGTGTGCGTCGCTTACATCAATTGGCGAACAGCATAATCATTTTTGATGAAATTCAAAGTCTTCCTATTAACTGTACGCATTTATTTTGCAATGCGCTTAACTTTTTAAGTGCTTATGCTAAAACCACAGCGGTTTTATGTACGGCTACTCAACCAGTGCTTGATCAATTACATTCATCTCACAAAGGTCAACTACTCATTCCAAAGCAAAATGAATTGATTGCTGAAGTTTGCGAATTATTTGAACAATTAAAGCGCGTTGAAATTAAGAATAAAACCAAAGCTGAAGGTTGGTCGTTAGATGAAATAGCTGAATTGGCTTTGTCAGAATTTAAAGATAAGGGTAATTGCCTTGTTATCGTTAATACCAAAGCCTGGGCGCAAGCTTTATACCAGCAATCTGCAGAAACAGTTGGTGAAGACAGCTTGTTTCATTTAAGCACTCATCAATGTTCTGCACACCGCAGTGAATTGTTTAAAAAAATGCGTGACCGCTTGGATAAGCAGTTACCTGTGTTATGTTTTAGCACTCAATTGATTGAAGCTGGAGTCGATATTGATTTTGCCAGTGTCATTCGTTTTCTAGCAGGATTAGATTCGATTGCGCAAGCGGCAGGTCGATGCAATAGAAATGGTCGTTTAGAAACAGCTACTGTGCATGTTGTTAATCCGACGAAAGAAACTATAGATCAACTGATTGACATTAAAGTAGGTCAAGAAAAAACAAAATGGGTGTTTAGCGAAGTTAATGATAGCGCTCTATTAGATCCTGAGACGATGGCGCTTTATTTTAAGTATTACTTTTATGAGCGGGCTGACCAGATGGCTTATCCAGTAACAGAAAAACAGGTAGGCAGAGTTGATTCTCTGCTTAATTTATTGAGTGAAAATGAGTTTAATATTGGTGGCAATATCACTATGCATTTGAAGCAGTCATTTATGACCGCCGGTAATGTTTTTAAGGCGATAGATGCACCAACACAATCTGTTATTGTGCCTTACGGCGAAGGCAAAAAATTGATTACCGATCTCTGTGGACTGGCTAAAGATTTTGAACCGAAGCGTTATTACGAGTGTTTAAAAAGTGCCCAAAAACTTAGCGTTAACGTATTTCCGAATGTATGGAGAAAGTTACAGGATCAAAATGCTGTCATTGAAATTCATTCTGGTGAAGGTGTTTTTTACCTAGATGAAAGTTATTACAGTAAAGAGTTTGGCTTGTCTTTGGAGCCCGTTAGTAAAGCTGAAGCGATTATTTTATAAGGATAGATAACATGAAAAACAGCGTTAGTTTTAGATTATGGGGACGGTATGCGTTATTTACCGATCCCATAACTAAAGTAGGGGGGGAGAAATGCTCTTATCATCTGCCCACTTATGAGGCTATCAAAGGCGTCCTTAAATCTATTTATTGGAAGCCGACCCTGATATGGTATGTCGATAGAGTTAGAGTGATAAAGCCGCTTCGTACTCAAACTAAAGGCACTAAACCGTTAGTTTGGGGGGGCGGTAACAGCTTGGCGATTTATACCTTTTTAAAAGACGTTGAATATCAAGTTGAAGCACATTTTGAATGGAATGAACATCGACCCGAGTTAGCCAATGATCGTATTGATGGTAAGCATTTCAGTATCCTAAAGCGTACTTTAGAGAAAGGTGGCAGACAGGATATTTTTTTAGGGACTCGTGATTGTCAGGCTTATGTAGAGCCATGTGAATTTGGCGAAGGTCACGGGGCTTATGACGAGCTTGATGAGTTATCCTTTGGCTTAATGTTTCATAGTTTTTCTTATCCAGATGAAACAGGCGTTGACGAATTACATAGCAATTTTTGGCAAGCCACCATGAAGCAAGGCATTTTGGAGTTTCCACGTCCCGGGCAATGTACAGTTAGTCGTTTTGTTCGTGACATGAGTTCAAAAGAATTTGGTATCGGGACTAACTTGTTAGCGGTTGAAGATGAAGAGGCGCAGCTATGAGCTGGATGGAAAAACTATACCAGACTTATGAAGCGGCAATGGTTCTCGATTTGCCAATTGAAGAAGGTAAACAACCATTGATGCCTACAAATCATACTCTGCAAAATGCCCATATCAACATTGTTATTGATGGTGAGGGTAATTTTAAACGTGCATCAGTATTAGAAAAAACACAGATTATTTTACCTGCAACAGAAGATTCAGCTTGTCGGGGTAATAATGAAGCTCCTCATGCACTTGCTGATAAATTGCAATATGTCGCGGAAGATTATGCAATTTTTGGTGGAAAGAAAAAAGCATATTTTAAGAGTTACGAAAAACAGTTACATGCGTGGTGCGCGTCAGACAATTCACATAACAAAGCGAAATCTGTTTATAACTACATTAAAAAAGGCCAAATAATTAGAGATTTGGTTGAAAAGAATATTGTATTTGTAGATTCCAATAACGTGCTTTTAACCCAATGGGTTGTTGATTTAGAAACTCCAACTTTGTTTAAAGTTTTACCTAAAGAAAAAGGGCAGGTTGATCAAGGATCAGCATTGGTATCTTGGACAGTGGAGATAATTGGTGATCCAAGTAGCGATACATGGAAAGATTCAACCATACAAGATAGTTGGATAGCATATAACTCTTCAGATGCTAATAATTCTGGATTGTGTTACATAACCGGACTTAAGCAAAATTTAACTAATAAACATCCAGCAAAAATACGTCATTCTGGTGATAAAGCTAAGTTAATCTCATCTAATGACAGTAGTGGATATACTTATCGTGGCAAGTTTATTGATGAAGTTCAAGCTTGTGGTGTTGGTTTTGATGTTTCTCAAAAAGCACATAATGCATTGAGTTGGCTTATTCAACGGCAAGACTTTAGAAAAGGAGATCAAGCTTATGTATCCTGGGCAGTATCAGGTAAACAGATTCCCGAACCTTTAAATGGTACATGGTCATTATTTGAAACTTCAGATTTTGATTTGGATGAGGTAAGTGAAGGTTCTAGCAATGCACAAAACGAAAGCCAAGACCATAGTCGTGATCTAGGACAATTCTACGCACTTCAGCTTAAAAAATACATGGCGGGTTACTCTGCAAAATTAAGCCCTAATGAACAAATCATTATTATGGGTATTGATTCTGCAACACCGGGACGTATGGGTATCATTTATTATCGTGAGTTACTTCGGGACGATTTTTTTAATCGTCTGGAAAGCTGGCATAAAGAATTTGCGTGGATACAGCGACATACCGTTCAAATAGCAGATAACTCGGGAAAAAAGCCTAAAACCAAAACTATTTGGCCCATTAGTTCACCTGTGCCTAAAGATATAGCGGCAGCTGCTTATGGTGATAATGTTAACGACAGTTTAAAGAAAAAAGTTATAGAACGTCTTATGCCTTGCATTATTGATGGTCAGCCATTTCCTGAAGATTTAGTTATTAGTTGTGTGCGTAAGGCAACTAATCGAGTCGGCTATGCCAGTGATGCGCAATGGCCATGGGAAAAGAATTTAGGTATAGCTTGTGCATTATATAAAGGTTATTACCACCGTCATCCAATAAAAACTAAACGAAGAGAATATGCTATGGCATTAGAAGAGAACTACCATTCGCGTGATTATCTTTACGGTAGGCTTTTAGCCATCGCCGAAAGAATAGAGGACGTGTCTTTAAATATCAGTGGTGAAAATCGCTCCACAACGGCAGCACGATTAATGCAACGATTTGCTGATCGTCCGTTTGAAACGTGGCGAACAATTGAATTAGCATTACAACCCTATATTCAGCGTTTACGCTCGTCGCGGGCTGGCTTTTTAACTAATCAGTTGAAAGAAATAGATACTATTTTAGCCCTGTTTAAACACGAAGAGTTTAATAGTAAAGATAAGTTATCGGGTGAGTTTTTATTAGCCTATCACTGCCAGCGCCAAAAGTTTAAAACTAAAACCGAAACTACCGATGAAACCCCATTAGAAGGAGACTCAGAATGAGTACATTAATTAACAAAATTGATTTTGCAATTATATTTAGTGTTAAACATGCTAATCCAAACGGAGATCCACTTAATGGAAATCGCCCAAGAACAGACTATGATGGTTATGGTGAAGTCACTGATGTATGTTTGAAACGTAAGATTCGGGATAGATTACAATCTGAAGGTAAAGCGATTTTTGTACAGTCTGATGAGAAAAAAACAGATGGAATGGTGAGTCTTAAAGCAAGGGCAGAGTCTGAAGAGTTTGGTGTGGGTAAAGATGCGTTTAACCCCAAGAAAAATACCAAAGAACAAACAGCAAAATTGGTAAGTGATAAATGGCTTGATGTGCGTGCGTTTGGTCAAGTCTTTGCTTTTGGAAAAGAAGCTGATGCTGCGGGTGTATCTATCGCTATTAGAGGCCCAGTTACTATTCAATCAGCCTTTAGTATTGAGCCAGTTAGTATTACCAGCACTCAAATTACTAAAAGTGTAAATAGTGAAGGGGATGGAACTAAAAAAGGTTCTGATACGATGGGTATGAAGCATCGTGTTGATGACGCAATCTATGTGACTTACGGTGCTATTACACCTCAATTAGCTGAGAAAACAGGTTTTAGTAATGATGATGCCGAAGCGATAAAATCGGTATTGCCAAAATTGTTTGAAGGTGATGAATCTTCAGCAAGACCGGCGGGATCAATGGCGGTTAAGAAAGTTATATGGTGGGAGCATAATTCAAAAGCAGGGCAATACTCGTCAGCTAAAGTTCATAATTCACTAGCAGTTAATGCAGATGGCAGTTATAAAATAATGGAACTTAAAGACTTAGAGCCAAGGGAAATTGATGGTTTTTAGTTGTGATTTTGGTAATCGAAGCATAACTCAATATGATGAATTTAACTTAAACAGGAAAAGTTATGCTTAACTACCAAACGATAGATGACACAGTGAACTTACAGTTTTTCAAAGAATATTTAAGTTCACCAGAACTCATAAAGTTCATCGAAACATTGCGTATTAAAGAGTTATTATCAACCAGTCAATTGAATGCTGAAGATGTCATGAAGCTCGATGATGAATTAAAAGAGAGTTGGTGGCAGGCGCATAAAGACTATTTTTTGGAAAAGATTTAATGATAATAATTAAGAGGAAATATTATGCCAACAGTTGATTTATCTTCATGACCTAATAAATAATCCAGGTGAATAACATGCAAACGATTACATTTACAGCCGATGATAATGTCGGTCGATTATTACACGACATTGCTAAAGAGAATAATAAACAGACCGATGAAATAATTGCTGATTCATTACGTTATTATGCGGAAATGCTCCAAAGAAGAAAGTTAAGTCAGCAAATCAAATATGCGTCACACCTTGTGGGTAATCAAAGTATAGAAATTAATCAATCCCTAGCAGGGAGCAATTCAGATGGGCTTTAAGCGAGGGGATGTGCATTTAGTTAATTTTAACCCTTCAAAAGGCACGGAAGCGGGCAAAATACGCCCAGCACTTATAGTGCAATGTAATGATCTAAATGATGTAGATCATCCCAGTACTGTTGTATTACCGTTAACAACACAGGTACATGCAAATGCTCAGCCTTTACGCTTTAATTTAGTCGTGCGTGATGCCTTAAATCAGTCATCCGATGTCATGATTGATCAAGCACGCGCGATAGATAATCAGCGCATAACATCAGAACCGTTGACATCGCTCTCTGAATGGGAGATGGCGACGGTTGAGCGTTATATGAAAATCATTTTAGGTTTTGAGTAATTGTGGATGATCTATCTGCTGGATATTCTAATTCTCAACTCTTAGTCTGATTAGGCGCATGGAATCTGAAATTATTTACCTCTCCCGCCTCCAACACTATCTGTTTTGTCCAAGGCAGTTTGCTTTAATAGAGCTAGAAAATATCTGGTCAGAAAATCAATTTACAGCTGAAGGTCAGGTATTACATCAACGTGTTAATCAAGCCGATCTAGAAAAACGTAAAGATATTCGCACTGTTTGGGCTTTGCGTTTATCTCATGTTGAATTAGGTATTGAGGGTGTGGCTGATGTGGTTGAATACCATAAACAAGTTGATGGATCAGAAACCCCTTTTCCGATTGAATATAAGCGTGGCAAACCAAAAACACATCGAGCTGATGAAGTACAACTTTGTGCACAAGCGCTTTGTTTGGAAGATATGCATGGCGTTACCGTTCCCCAGGGCGCATTATTTTACGGTGAAGTCCGTCGCAGACATGCTGTTATTTTCGATACAGAATTACGAGATTTAACCCGTAATACCATTTTAGCTTGTCGAGCTATTGTGCAAACCCAATGCACACCTTCAGCAGATTATCAGTCAAAAAAATGTAACGCTTGTTCTTTAATAGATTTGTGTCATCCAAAAGACTTTAAAAAATCAGCCGCTGCTTGGTTACAAAAACAACTTAATGAAGGATAAACATGCGGCCATTACGCAATGTCATTTATATACAAACTCAAAACTCGTGGTTGCATAAAGATAATGAGAATCTGGTTTTAAAAGTTGGTGATGAAACTAAAGGCAGAGTGCCAATCCATAAACTACAGGGTTTAGTGTGTTTTGGGCAAGTGACTATATCGCCTTATTTAATGGCGCATTGTGCAGAGAATGGTATCACTATTACTTTTTTAAATATGTTCGGTAAATATTTGGCAAGAGTTGAAGGGCCTGTAACAGGCAATGTGTTATTACGAAGAACACAACACTTAACTGGCGCTAATGTAGAAAAAAGCGTGGGGATTGCGCAAACCATGTTGACCGGAAAGTTATATAACCAACGCTACGTGATTAGACGGTACCTGCGTGATCATGGTGAAAAAATCAGTGACGAAAATGTATTGGCTCAATTACAAACGGCTGAAAAAAGATTAACACGCTGTTTAGCACAGTTAGCTGATTGCAAAGCAATTGATACCTTAATGGGCCGAGAAGGAGAGGCGGCTCAGGTTTACTTTGGTGTGTTTAACCATTTAATTCGACAACCCGATTTTATGTTTGATACACGCTTAAGACGTCCACCGACAGATCCTGTAAATGCACTATTATCATTTTGTTATACCTTACTGACTCATGATTGTCGCTCAGCACTTGAAACAACCGGACTTGATCCCGCCAGTGGATTTTTACATCAATTACGTAGTGGTAGACCCTCGTTAGCTTTGGATTTGGCCGAAGAGTTTAGGCCTATGATTGATCGCTTTGTTTTGTCTTTAATTAATAAACGGCAGTTAGTACAAAAAGATTTTGAGACCTGGCCTAATGGTTCAGTCACTTTAAAAGAAGAGCCACGTAAAACATTGTTAGCGGCATGGCAGGATCGAAAACAGGATACTTTACTTCATCCTTGGTTTGAAGAAACCGTTCCGGTTGGTTTGTTGCCGTGGTTACAGGCGCAGGTATTAGCGCGATATTTGAGAGGGGATTGTGATAGTTATGTCCCTTTTCTTTGGAAATAAGAGGCGTATTTAACATGATGATTTTAGTGACTTATGATGTCAGCTTTAAAAGTGAAACTGGGCCTAAGCGCCTAAGAAGAATGGCTAAGTTGTGTTTGAATTATGGTCAACGTGTTCAGTATTCTGTATTTGAGATTGAAGTCGATATGGCGCAGTGGACGCAGTTGAAAAATGATTTAATTGCTGTGATGGATAAAGAATTAGATAGTTTACGATTTTATTATTTAGGAAATAATTGGGAGCGTAAGGTGGAGCATATTGGAGCTAAAGCAGTATTGGATTTAAATGGTTTGTTATTATTGTAATGTGCGAACTATAAGCGACCATAAAAGTTGTAATAATTTAGGTTAACTCGCAGAGGGTTTAATGAATTGTTTTTTATGGTTTTTTGTATTGAGTGATAAATAATTTATAATGCTCTTGGTGTTTACTGTATACGATTCGCAATTTAATGGCTTTAGGGCTAGAGAATTCAATTGATTAAGTGAATGCCGGTCGCGCCCCACGTGGGCGCGTGGATTGAAACGGGAGTTGATGCACCAAGATGACCATAAGCTAACAGTCGCGCCCCACGTGGGCGCGTGGATTGAAACTATCAAAAGGGCATCTTTATCAAGTCGTAGAGGGTCGCGCCCCACGTGGGCGCGTGGATTGAAACTTCACTAAGTGATATGGTGGCCTATCGTATCTGGTCGCGCCCCACGTGGGCGCGTGGATTGAAACTATTATCATTGTGCCATGATGGATGTACTGAAAGTCGCGCCCCACGTGGGCGCGTGGATTGAAACAGGTGTAGTTGAACAGGAAGCTGATCAAATACTGGTCGCGCCCCACGTGGGCGCGTGGATTGAAACTTGGACAGTATAAATATGTCCATTACGTATGATGTCGCGCCCCACGTGGGCGCGTGGATTGAAACGCTATTACTTTACTACATAACCCTAAAAATTTGGTCGCGCCCCACGTGGGCGCGTGGATTGAAACGCTTTAACTTCGCCACATATCCGACATTTATTAGGTCGCGCCCCACGTGGGCGCGTGGATTGAAACATGATACGCAATAGCGTTATGTGCTATACGCATGTCGCGCCCCACGTGGGCGCGTGGATTGAAACAATTGTAGAGTATCCCTGCCGCACATCATGCAAGTCGCGCCCCACGTGGGCGCGTGGATTGAAACTGTGTGCGTATTACGCTCGTTTTCAATTTGTAAACGTCGCGCCCCACGTGGGCGCGTGGATTGAAACCTTACCTG
>CAJADF010000048.1 GCA_903938485.1 uncultured Methylococcaceae bacterium | reverse complement strand
TTGGTATTGATGATAAAGACTCTTATGCAGCGTTGGTGCATTTTATCGGTACGATTGCTGATAAGGGCTGTAAAACGTTTGTGGTGCATGCCAGAAAAGCCTGGTTAAAAGGTTTGTCGCCTAAGCAAAATCGAGAAGTACCGCCTTTGGATTATGAGCGGGTTTATCAGTTAAAACGTGATTTTCCGCACTTAGAAATTATCATTAACGGCGGTATTACTACGCTAGAGCAAGCCTCTGAGCTGTTAACGCATGTAGATGGAGTCATGGTGGGTCGGGAGGCTTATCAGAATCCTTATATCTTGGCTGGGGTGGACAATCTGTTTTATGGTGATATAAAAGAAGCATTGTCGCGTCAAGAGGTGGTGCGTTTATTGATTCCTTATATACAAGAGCAGTTGGCTTTGGGATTACGCGTGAATACGGTTTCGCGGCATATCCTTGGATTATTTCATGGTGAGCAGGGTGCTAAAGGTTGGCGTAGACATATCAGTGAAAATGTCTGTAAACCGGGGGCTGATGAGTCGGTTATTTTAAGAGCTTTAGAATATACCTTGTAATATAAGCGGTTTAGTAACTATGGCCCTAGGCTGTAGGTAAATGCTATACTTCTAGCTATTTTTAATTAGAGAGACAGAACACCATGGAACAGCATTTCGCTGGCATTATTGAAGCTATCGGGGAAGATTTAACCCGTGAAGGCTTGATTGATACCCCTAAAAGAGCTGCAAAAGCCTTTAAATTTTTAAATAACGGTTATGAGAAAAGCTTAGAAGAGGTTTTAAATGGCGCTATTTTTTCTGCAGACACAGAAGATATGGTGATAGTGAAAGACATTGAACTCTACTCTTTATGTGAACATCATTTATTACCGTTTATCGGTAAATGTCATGTGGGTTACTTGCCCCAAGGTAAAGTTTTAGGCTTATCAAAAGTGGCGCGCGTGATTGATATGTATTCAAGACGCTTGCAAATTCAAGAAGTTTTAACCAAACAAATTGCGGATGCCATTGAGTTATCAACGGGGGCGCGTGGTGTTGCGGTAGTCATTGAAGCTAAACATTTGTGCATGATGATGCGCGGTGTCGAAAAGCAAAACTCAGTGATGACGACATCTGTGATGACAGGTATCTTTAGAAAAGAAATCAGTACTCGCTCCGAGTTTTTAAATCTTATTAATCGATAAAGTTGTTATGACAAAAAAAACGGCAGTTTTACTAGCAAACCTAGGTTCACCCACAGCACCGACCACTAAAGCGGTTAGAAAGTTTTTAGCCGACTTTTTGGGCGATCCACGGGTAGTTAACATCCCCAGACCCATCTGGTGGATTATCCTTAATTGTTTTGTATTGCCGTTTAGACCTAGCAAATCGGCTAAAGCCTATAAAAAAATCTGGCACGAAAAAGGCTCGCCTTTAGCGTATTTAACTCGCGAACTTACCGAGAAGTTGGCGGTAGAGCTTAACGCCAAAGGTGTGGTCACTGATTATGCGATGCGTTACGGTGAGCCTTCTATCGCAACGCGTTTAAAAGCGTTTAAAGAACAAGGTGTGACTAATGTGGTGGTGTTGCCCTTATATCCGCAGTATTCTTCAACCACTACCGCTTCTATTTATGATGATTTAATCAAAGAATTTAATCAATGGTGGCATATCCCCAGTTTTGAGTTTATCAGCGATTATCATGATGATGCGCATTATATTGCAGCGGTTGCTGAATCTATTCAACAAGCTTGGCAAGTGCAAGCTAAGAATGAATTATTAGTGATGTCGTTTCATGGTCTGCCTGAGATGTTAACTAAAAAGGGTGATCCGTATTTTTATCAATGTCATAAAACCGCGGCTTTAATCGCTGAAAAATTAGGTTTGGCAGAACATGAATGGATGATTGTGTTTCAATCGCGTTTTGGTAAGGCAGAATGGTTAAAACCGTATTGTGCAGATACGTTAGAAGCGTTGCCAAATAAAGGTGTTAAAACGGTAGATATAGTGTGTCCTGGTTTTGGGGTGGATTGTTTAGAAACACTCGAAGAAATTGCCATGGAAAACAAAGAAGTGTTTATGGAAGCGGGTGGTGAAGCGTATCGTTATATTGGGTGCTTAAATGATTCTGCTGCCCAAGTGTCGGCTTTTATAAACATGCTTGAGCCTAAGTTATAAGTTTAACTATGAATGGGTAATAATAATGACAATAAAAACCATACTACAAAGCTGGCAAGGGGCATGGCCGACCGTTAAATCGACTCAGCCATTAGAAACAGGGGTGGGTGTATTAGACCCCAGCGCCTTTAATACGATTGAAGTGGATAACGTATTTGATGCAGTCAACCACGCGACTACCACCATAGGTCAAGCTACTTTATATCGGTCATTAACGCAGCCCTCTGATGATTTAGAAGCGCTGCAAGCTAAGCAAGATGCCTTGCTTGAGTTGCGCGAGCATGAGGGCTTAAAGCGGGCCGTTGAAGCTATTTTAGAGACAGCGGTTTATCAAGAAAAAAACTTTTATCTGTTAGTGTTTGGTGAATTTTTAGGTTCGTTTGGTACGGCCAGAGAAGCACACGAAATTGAAGGCTATGGTTATCTGCAATATAAACGGGGTGTGCGTTTATTGTTAGATTTGGTGGATCAAGTCAATGATATCCAAACGCCCAATAGCCGTTATTTACAAACGGTATTTGATAAGATTAAAGCGTTTTCTGGGTCGCGTGCTTATCACTTAATGGTGGGGCCCGCGTATATTGCAGAAGCGGGTATTCAATCTAAGCTCGAAAGACAAAACTCATGGTCACCTGCGGTTATATTTAGACCTCATCTGTTTAAACCCTTATTAATTGCCTTATTCTTTGGCGCTTTGTGGGCGTTAACACACTTTTTTCCGAGTGATATGTTTAATCTCTCTGCGGAAGCTATCCCCACTTTTTCTATCTTTTTTATTCCTTTATTACTGGTTTATTATCCGGTTGTCGGTGGGTTTGATAGGGACAGCTGTATTATCCCGTTAAGAAATATTTACAGACAGTCCGACGAAGTGGCTGAAACTCTCGATGCTTTGGGCCAGTTAGATGAACTGATCGCCTTTATTAAGTTTGCTGATGCGTTTGAGAGTCCGGTTGTAGTGCCTAATTTAGTGGCTGGCGAGCATCATCAGATTAATTTAACGCAGGCCAAAAATCCCGTGTTAGCCAAAGGTCAGCCGGCTTATGTGGGTAATGATTTTGTTTTAGAAGAGGATAAGTTGGTCTTGGTAACAGGCCCAAATAGTGGGGGTAAAACAGCTTTTTGTAAGACGATTACCCAAATTCAAGTGTTAGCTCAAATCGGTTGTTATGTACCCGCCGAGGCCGCTACGTTAACGGTGGCAGATAGGATTTTTTATCAGGTCTCAGAGGTGAGTCATTTAAATGACGGTGAAGGTCGTTTTGGTACGGAGTTAAAACGCACTAAAGCTATTTTCCTAGCCACTACCCCTAAAAGTTTAGTGGTTTTAGATGAGTTATCAGAAGGCACGACCTTTGAAGAAAAGATGGAATCATCAGCTAATGTGTTAGATGGTTTTTATCGCAAAGGTAATAGCACTATACTGATTACCCATAATCATCAATTAGTCGATCAATTTGTTAAAAAACGTATCGGTTTGCCCAGACAAGTGGAGTTTGCTGACGATTTACCTACCTATAAATTAATCCCCGGGGTTTCTCGGGTGAGTCATGCGGATCGTGTGGCTAGAAAGATTGGTTTTTCAAAAGAAGATATAGATAATTATTTGGCGGACTCTAAATGACAATAGGTACAGCGTTAACCTCGGGTGCAACTAAAGCGTTACTTTTGGGCAGTGGTGAGTTGGGTAAAGAAGTGGCTATTTCTTTGCAACGCTATGGTGTAGAAGTGATTGCTGTCGATCGTTATGAAAATGCGCCTGCACATCAAGTGGCCCATCGTTCTTATGTTATTGATATGACCGACAGTGACGCTGTAAAAAAATTGATTGCTTCAGAAAAACCGCATTTTATTATTCCAGAAATTGAAGCGATTGCGACGCAGGCTTTAGCAGAAATAGAAGCAGAGGGGCTATGCACAGTGGTGCCTAATGCTAGAGCTATTCAATTAACCATGAATAGAGAAGGTATTAGAACCTTAGTGGCAGAGCATTTAATGTTACCGACGTCTGCTTACGCCTTCGCTGAGAACTTTGCAGAATTACAAGCGGCAGTTAATGGCGGTATTGGTTATCCGTGTTTTATTAAGCCCACCATGTCTTCTTCAGGCAAGGGCCAGTCGATGGTTAAAACCGCTGATCAGTTACAAGCGGCTTGGGATTATGCTAAATCCAGTGGCCGTGTTGATACGGGTAAAGTGATTGTAGAAGCCAAGATTGAATTTGATTTTGAGATTACCTTGTTAACCGTTCGAGCCTTAGATGCCAGTGGCACGGTGCAAACGTATTACTGTGAGCCGATAGGCCATGTGCAAGAGAACGGTGATTATCGTGAGAGTTGGCAACCACAGGTCATGACAGCGGCGGCTTTAATGCGATCACAAGAGATTGCTTATAAAGTGACCCAAGCAATGGGGGGCTTAGGTTTATTTGGTGTCGAGCTATTTATTAAAGGTGATCAGGTTTGGTTTAGTGAAGTGAGTCCTCGCCCGCATGATACGGGTATGGTGACCATGGCAACGCAAAGACAAAATGAATTTGAACTCCATGCGAGAGCCATTTTAGGTCTACCGGTTAACACCCAATTACAACAAGCAGGCGCCAGTGCGGTAATTTTAGGGGGGGTGGATGCAAAAGGTGTACACTATAAAGGCTTAGCATTAGCGTTAGCTGATGCTGATACAGAAATAAGATTATTTGGTAAGCCAGAAGCTTACGTGCATCGACGTATGGGTGTGGCTTTAGCGACAGCAAATACAACGGATGAGGCGCGTCAAAAAGCCCTTAAAGCCGCTAGTGCAATAGTCGTTAAGACGCGTTAGATAAGACTATTTTACCCCGACATAAACGGAGTTTTATTGAAGATTCATAAGAGGCTGATGCTTCGATTTACGATTATTTTAATGAGTTTAGGCTGTAGTCAGTTAGTGTCTGCTGATGTATTTAAATTTATTGATAGTCGTGGTACGGTTTTTTATACGGATAAGCCCAGAAACGATCATTATCAACGTATTATTAAAAGCCCGCCTAAACCAGTGCGAATTGCGCCCATGCTTAAGGATTTAGTCCCGGTAGATGAGGATAGTGATCCTTTAAGTTTAGGCCATTTAATCAATCCAAATAAAAATAATTTTGATCGTTTTATTGAGCAAACTGCGGATAAGCATCAAGTGGACGCTCGATTGGTTAGAGCGGTGATAGAAACAGAATCGGCTTATAATGTGACCGCTCAATCCCCAAAAGGTGCCGTGGGTTTAATGCAATTAATGCCGGATACAGCAAAACGCTTTGGGGTGTTGGATAGAAATAATCCGCACCAAAATGTCGATGGGGGTACGCGGTATTTAAAGTATTTAATTGAATTATTTAAACCCAATTTAGGCTTAGCTTTAGCGGCTTATAATGCCGGAGAAAATGCGGTGCTTCGCAATAATAATCAAATCCCCCCTTATCCAGAAACTCAAAATTACGTTAGACAAGTGCTAGCGCTATACCGACAAAAAACCGCGTTTAACTAATGCTTCAGGGCCATTTTTTCGCGTAGCTTTAAGAAGCGTTCATAGCGGGTGCGGGTGATTTCTTGGTTTTCAACTGCCGCCACAATGGCACAGCCTTTATCTTTAAGATGTCTGCAATCATTAAACTGACACTGATCTATATACGGTTGAAATTCTCGGAAGCCATGGGCTAATTGATTTTCTGAAATGCCCGCTAAACCAAAAATGGCCACACCTGGGCTGTCTATTAAATCACCACCGTCTGGTAAATGGTATAGCGTAGCGGCTGTCGTGGTGTGTCGGCCGTGTTTAGTGGTTGCTGAGATGGTATTGGTTTTAAGGTCTTTATCAGGAATAAGTGCGTTGGTTAATGAAGATTTACCGACACCCGATTGGCCTGCCAGCATACTGACTTGATCTTTTAATCTGTCTTTAAGGGTATCTAAGCCATGGTTTTGATGGGCGCTAACGCGAAAAATTACATAACCTAAATCGGTGTAGGTTTTTAATTCGGCTTCTATAACGTCTGATGGCTGCAGGTCTATTTTATTAAGAATTAAGGCGGCATCAATAGTGTTGTTTTCACAGATGGTTAAATATTGATCCAGTAATAAAAAATCACAATGGGGTTCTACGGCAAACACGATAAAGATTCTATCGAGATTAACCGCCACAGGGCGTAACTTATCATTTTTAGAGGGTCTGGCTAAGACAGAACGTCTAGGTAGTATTTCTTCAATTCTGCCTTGATCGGGTGCTGCGAGCGTCCAGAGCACTTGGTCCCCTACGGCGACGGTGTCTAAACGCCGTAGGGTTTGGCAAAGAATGATCTTGCCGTCGTGTTCAACGGCAATCCCTTGGCCTAGATGGGATATAACGAGGCCTTCTTGTAAGTCCGCCACTAAGATTTGGCGTTTAAGTGAGCGATTCGAATTGCGGCGGGTGGATGGCTGTAATGAAAAGCCGAATATAAAGGGTCCGGTGTTAATGTATTCGCATTTTCTTCGTAAAGTTTAACGAGCCCACTGATCAGTTTGCTGGCTTGGGCATGTTCTGCCGCAAAGCTATCGGCTTCAAATTCAAATTTTCTTTGAAAGTAAGCGCTGATGGGTTGCATAAAAAACGTAAAAGTAGACGACACCAACATAAAGAGTAATAAAGCGGTGGCATGTGATTTTTGTTCTAATGCCACGCCTAAACCCGTATAAAACCAGTCTTGATCAATTAACCAACCTAAGATGCCTAAGCTAATTAAGCTCATGATAGCCGTTGATATCAACATTTTTATCACGTGTTTGCATTTAAAATGGCCTAGCTCATGGGCTAATACGGCTTCTAATTCTTCATCTTCTAATGATTCAACCAAGTTATCAAAAAAGACGATACGTTTATTGTTACCTAAGCCAGTAAAGTAGGCGTTACCGTGGCCTGAACGTTTTGAGCCGTCCATAATAAAGATGCCTTGGCTGTTAAAACCACAGCGCGCTAATAAGCCTTGGATGCGATCTTTCAGCGCACCTTCTGGCATGGGCGTAAATTTATTAAATAATGGCGCGATGACAGTTGGGTATAGCCAGCTCATTAATAAAGAAAAACCCATGATAATGCCCCAGGCCCATATCCACCAGGTTGAGCCCACATTGTCCATCACCCATAAGATTAATGCCAAGATGGGTAAGCCTATGATGCCACCTAAGAGGGTTTGCATGACTAAGTCTTTAGCAAATTGCCCTATTGAGCTTTTATTAAAACCAAATTTTTCTTCGATAACAAAGGTTTGATACAAGCTCGTTGGAATATCTACTAAGCTCATCACTAAAAATATAGCTGCCGTCGCTGCAACACCGGCCCATAAGGGTGAAGTAATAACAGTAGTCGCGTAAGCAAAAGCCCAGTTAATACCGCCGCCGAGTGTTAGACCTAACAGAATAGCGATGCCTAAAATCTCATCAATTTTACCTAAGCTTAATTTGGCTTGGGTGTAATCGGCGGCTTTTTGATGGGCGGTTAAAGGGACTTTGTCTTTAAACGCATCAGGGACCGCATTTTTGTGTTGATCAACAAATTTGCCATGTCGGTAGGCCAGATAAAACTGGATAGCGTTTGAAACGAGTAGGGCAATTATAAAGAGTGTAGTAAAGTCATTCATCAGTCAGTTTATAAGGTTTAAGAGTTAGACGTAAATATTCCGCAATGCTACACTAACCTTATCATTTTTTACAATGGAATCAACAAATGACGCAAGATTCTGAGAATCTAATCTGGATAGACCTTGAAATGACAGGGCTTAATCCGGATACCGACCTAATTATAGAAATAGCCACAATTGTCACGGATAAAAATTTAAATGTCTTAGCGCAAGGCCCTGTGTTGGCCGTTAAGCAATCTGATTCGGCTTTGGCAGCGATGGATGAATGGAATCAAACCCATCATGGGCAATCCGGTTTAATAGACCGTGTTAAAGCCTCCGTGATTGATGATGCTGAAGCCGAGTGGCAAACCATCGCTTTTTTAGAACACTGGGTGCCAGCCAATACATCACCGATGTGTGGAAATAGTATTGGGCAAGATAGACGCTTTTTATATCGGTATATGCCAAAGTTAGAAGCTTATTTTCATTATCGTAGTATTGATGTGTCCACTGTCAAAGAATTAGCGGCCCGATGGGCGCCGCAGGTTAAAGCCGGTTTTAATAAAGAATCTACTCACCAAGCGTTAGATGATATTATTGAATCAATAGAAGAATTACAGTATTACCGAGCGCATTTTATTAAGTATTAACGATGAACCAATTAATCTCTATTGCCTTGGGCGGCGCCTTGGGGGCGGTCATTCGATTTTTAATGTCGGCGGGTTTATACCAATGGCTGGGTCGAGGCTTTCCGTATGGTACTTTAGCGGTTAATTTGGTTGGATCCTTTTTAATTGGCTTATTAACAGAAGCGTTGATATTGCAACGCATTGCCATTGCGGTGGAATACAGAGCCGCCATCTTAGTGGGATTTATTGGTGCATTTACGACCTTTTCTACGTTCTCTTTAGAAACTATTTATTTATTAGAGCAAGGTAATCTGGTTAAAGCGGGTCTTAATGTTTTACTCAGCGTGTTAGGGTGTTTAATCGCGGTATGGATGGGCTTGTTACTAGGTCGTGGTTTATTTGTCTCTGGTGGGATTGTGCATTGGGGCGGAGTGGCTTTACCTTATGCTTTATTTGTAGTGAATGCGATTGGCGCCTTTTTAATTGGCATGATTGCTACGTTAATTTTACAAAAAGTAGACGTGGCTTTAGATAATAGAGTGGCACTGATGGTGTTGTTGGTGGGAATTTATCTGACCTTATCAGGCTTATACCTTATTTTCTTTCTACTTGAACAAGGTTATGCCTTTGAAACGCATACGGCTGTCATCTTGTCTGTCTTTACAACGCATAGTTTTACGGTGCTGTTAGTTACAGGTCTGGGTTTATGGGTGGGCAAACAGATCGCTTAATAAGTAAACTTCTCCTTTAAGGGTTCAATAGTCCCTCCTACATTACCTTCATTATCTATCCATTGATGTGCAAGATTAAGATGAGCTAGCCACTGAGCGCCTTCTGCTTCTTTAAGCATGGCAATCGTAGACGCGCTGCCCGCTAATACACAAAACTGACTCACTACGGTAACAGACGAAAAGTGTTGCACGGGCCAGCCTGTTTTAGGGTTTAAAATATGCCCATAGCGTTTGCCATTAATTAGAATGCATCGTCTATAATCGCCACTGGTCGCCATTCCGCCTCCAGTTAGCCCTATGCCGCTGATAATGCTGTTTTCATCTTGTGGATGTTGTATGCCAATATGCCAAGGGCTACCATCCGGATGACTACCTATGACTTTAATATCACCTCCTAAGTTAATGAGGCCATGTTTAATATTCATTTGAGCGGCTAAACCAGCGGCTCTATCCGCCGCATATTCTTTAACAATGCCGCCAAAATCTAACGCCATACCCGTGCGTGAAAAGCTTAATTTATCATTCGACCAACGTACTTTGTCCCAACCAATTTTTTTTAAGGCTTTATCGATGTATTTAGGGTTAGGTATCATCTGAGTGCCTTGATTAAACTTCCAGAGTTTGCGTAATGCCCCTGAGGTAATATCAAACAAGCCATCACTTTGCTTATAACACGTGACTGCGTAATTTAATAGGCTGGCTGTTTCCGGATCAACTTCTATGGATTTGCCGGCCTCAGCATGGCGATTGATCTCAGATAAGAAACTATCAGGCTTATAACGAGAATAGCGTTGTTCTAAGCGAACAATATCGCCAATGATGGCGTCGGCAATTTTTTGTGCGGTGGTTTTATCAGTGGTATAAAACTGCACCTCACACGGTGAGCCCATCGCTTTAAATTGATAATTGAATAAGGTTAATTCAGACAAATGTGTGCCTATTTAGATTTTACTGGGATTAAGCCATTTAAATAAAACAATACCATAAAGTGGATAGTAACGGGAATGGGTGGTATGGTTTTATTGATATTTATTTTAGTATTTTAACTTTTATAGGGGGTGTTGACTTGTCTTGCTTAAAATTACTGTTATATAGATTAGTTTTTAATTGATATATATCAATGTTTTTTAGAACAAATTGTGCTGAGTTCAGTGGTGCACGACTTTTGATAAGGTGTTGATTTAAATAATTTATATTAATATAAATACCTGAGTGTTTTGTTGTTGCTATGCTATATACGTATGTTTTATAAGGAATTATTTTGTAATTAAAGGGTAAAAATTTAAATTATTAATTTAACTTTTAAATTTTATATGATTAAATAATCATAAATGTTAATAAATTTAATTTGAGATTCTTCCTTTTCTTTAATGACTATGTATATGAGGTTTTAAAATGGCTACTAATAAAGACCCCGCAAAGACGACCAGCGCTAATGATAAATTTGACCCAGAATATTTGGCTAAACCCGTTGATGATCCTAATGGCTTGCCCTTTGGTTGGGGAACAGTTGATGGTAAAGGGGGGGTAGATTATTTAAGTGCAACCGGTGCTTATGGTGTGGGTTATACCGATCTAACGAAAATGATTCGTTACCAAGCAGATGGTTCAATTGATTTTGTATCAACTAACCCAGATGGTAGTTTTATTTTTAATAATCAAGGCGTAATAGGCGTTGATACCATCTCAGGTGCTAGTCATTTTACGGTTAAAAACTTTGAGCAATTAAAATATAGAACCCTGCAGCTTAATGCGGATGGTACTGTGGCCACTGATATCAATGGTAATAATGCAACGGTTGATGTGTGGGTGGATTTAGCCGCTTATATTACCGGCTTTAGTCCTAATCAATCAGGAATAGGGGTTTCAGTTGCTAATAACATAGTCTTAACCTTTAATGAGGCTATCACGCGAGGCGCGACCGGCTTTATTACGATTAAAGATGCGGCGGGTAATGTGATTGAGACATTTGATGCGGCGACCAGTGATTTGTTAATTTTTGATGGTAAAACGGTGACTATTAATCCGAGTAACAATTTACCCGCTAATACGCAATATTTTGTAACGGCTGATGCGGGTGTGGTTAATGGTACTGTTCAGGGGCATATTTTTACGGGTATTGCGCCAACAGGTTCAACGACAGCTTATTCATTTACTACGGCTGTTGCAGGCGTGGATGTTAATACCTTTTTAGCGACAGCGACAACGGCACAAAATGTTGTCGATTCAACAGCGAATATTGTTGCAAATATAGCAGCGTTAGAAGCTAATGTGGCTAACATTAAAACGATAAGTTTAACTGACGTAGGTACTGTGTTTACAATCAGTTATGATCAATTAGTGAGTAATAAAGAGGTGTTGGCATTAATAAATGGAGGGAATTATAAGATTAATGTCACGGGCGTTACAGTTGCAGATGCCACGTCAGTGCTTGCAGATGCGGCGCATGTAGCGAGTATCTCACTCGTCGATAGTAGCGAGCATGTTGCGGCTGCTATTGAAAATCTAGATTTAATCCAAGGCAAAATAAGCAGTATTACCTTATTAGATGCATCTGAGCCATTAACGATTACCGCTGACCAAATGTTGGATGATAAAGCTTTATTGGCAAAATTGAACGGTGGAAACTATCAATTAAATGTAACCGGCGTTTCTACGGATGACGTGCCTACTGTGCTTGCTGATCCTGAGCATGTTAAGTCCATTGTTGTATCAGATACGGGTATAGCCATCGAAAGAGACTTAAAAATGTTGGCATCAATCCAGGATAAAATTAGCAGTATTGTGTTAGGCGATGACGATACTTTTGAGTATTATCCGTTTCAAGAAAGACTGTATGGAAATGTTCTTGCTAAGATAGTGAATGTGTATCTTCAAGAGGCGCCTGTGCCGATCGCTTTAAGTGAGGTGGTTTTTGATGCGTTAGTTTTAAATGATTCGATTGCTATTTCAGATACGGTAGCCCATGTTTTGGAAAAAATTGTTGATATTCAGGGCCACATCACTAATATTAGTTCTATTACATTAACAGACGCTACACCGTTGATACAGTTGAATGCGGCTTATATTGTGGCTTATGCGGATGTGTTAAATAAAATTAATACTTATTATAGCTTACAGGTAGAAGATGCTAAGCCTTTAGCCTTGAGTGTGGATCAGTTATCTGCAGATACTCGCATTTTAAGTGCTATTTCAGATGGTTATTCATTAGCTGTAACGGATACCGTTGCTAAAATTGCCGTTAATTTAGAGAGCTTAATTGCAAACCCGCATGTGGTTTCTGTTGATATTGCAGATAAGGCAACGAGTCTATCCGCTAATTTAGATTATTTACGCGCACAATTGGCACATATTCATGCCGTCATTGTTACTGACGCTCAACCGATAGCGGTTACTGTTAAACAAATAAGTACGTTTGCCCCTGTATTTGCTAAGTTTGATGCTTATCAATTAAATGTCTCAGGCGTTGTTGTTAAGGATCTTGCAACGCTAGTCGCTAAGGCTCATGTGAATGGGGTTTCAATAGGTGATACCAGCGCGCATGTTAATGCGAGCTTGGATACCTTAAAACTACACGTCGATAAGATACTCGATATCAATACGGGTAAAGTGGATGTTTTACAGTTAACTGCAGATAAATTGACGCATTATGCGGCTGTGATCGATAAAATAAAAGACTACAGTGTCGTGGTTAAAGACAGTGCTGATCATGTGGTGAATCCTGCCAACTTAGCTGTTTTGCATAGCCATTTGGATCATATTAAGTCTATTGATTTAACTAAAAAAGTGTCTGTAATAGCCTTGAGTGCCGATCAATTTGTCGCTAATCATGATGTTTTAGATAAAATTAAGGGTAGTTTTTCTATTAATATCGATGCAGATGCAACCGATTCAGCAATAAGTTTTAGCCGTAATACACAGGGTGCGCCATCGGCTAATCACTTTGATAGAGTGGTAAACTTTACCGCTCATGATACTATTGGTTTTAGTGATGCTAAAGGTGCAATTGCATTATCTGATTCATCATTACCTGTTAAAGTTGCATTTGAGCCAAAGTCAGGTTTGGCTTCTATTAATACAGAAACAGGTGTTGCTAGATTTGATAGTCATGATAATACCTTAGCCAAACAAATTTCAGCAGTAGAAAAAGCCTTAGGTTTGGCGGCAGATCATAAAGCGGGTCAGTTTGCTATCTGGACTAATCCTTCTAATCCTGCGGATACTGAAATCTTAATAAGAGATGCACATGAGGGTAAAAGTATTGTGGGTGATGAGTTAATCCAGTTGGTCGGCGTAACAACGGCTCAGTTGCATTTAACTGAGGGTGTATTGCACATTTAGATTAATAAAAAGCCCCATGATAGTTGACTATCATGGGGCTTTTTTATGGCTTATTAACGATTAAATCCGTATTAAAACCTAATTTTTACGTTAGCAGAGAATAAAGAAAAACTATAGTTATCAAGCCCCGTGCCTTTTCCGGTGCTTAAAGAGTAGTTTTCTTTACGTTCGTAAAAATCAATACCAAACCCCAGTGTGGCATGATCAAACAATTGTTTGTTGATTTGTACACCGCCTCCAAAAGCACCGAATTGCGCTAAACGATAATCAGAACTGTAATGACCATCCGCACGCGCGGCTGTAAAGTAAGGTGCATAGAAATCAGCTGAACCCTGCGTATAATAACGTCCTCTCGGGGTTATCTCCCAACCTGCATAGATGGGCTGTACCCAAGCAAATTCAAAGGTATGCGCGTCAACACCCCACGTATCCGCATAATAGCGATAGTCTACGTGCATAGCGGCAGAGTTAAGTTTGCTAAAATGTTGTACATAACGCGTTAAGAAGGCAAATTGATCTCTGCTATCAGGGCGGCTGTCATGAAAGAATCCGCTAAGAGAATAAGGCGCAATTACCGGTGTGCCAGGTACGCCCGGTGCAAAAGCTTCTTTATAGGGATCGGATAAGTAGCCATCACTACGGCTATACGTAAAGTTGCTTTGTATTAACGCATCTTTATTTAAGATTTGCGTAACACCTAATAAGCCTTGATGTGTTGACTTATCTCCACCCACACCCGGTCTTTTATACATGCCGTCTTGCGTATAAAAAGGTGCGGGCCAATTTTTACCTGTATTAGGCAAAATACAATGGTAATCATGAGTGTTGTGTTGAAATGGATTGTTGTCTCTGCTGGTATCACAATGATCTACAGCCCACACTTGATCAGATGAAAATCCATAGCCAGTGGCTAATACGGTTCTTTTAGAATTAAATTCAGTACGCGAGTCAATATTGAAATAATTAGAGTCGTAGTCATTTTCACTTGAGCGGCCCACGCCCAAACCTAAACTACCCCCTTTGTAGGTATAAGTACTCGCTAGCTCTTGAGAGTCTCGGACGTCGTGAATAGACGCCTGTGACTTTTGCATTTTTAATTGGCCACTTTTAGGGTAATAATAAATGGGCGAGGCACCCGAAATGATGTCTTTGACACCATTTACTTTTAATGAGAATTTATCATTAATGGGAATCGCGGCCGTTGCTTGGTAAACTTCAACTTTCATACGATTACCGCTTTCTGAATAACGCGAGAACATGGTATTTAAGTCAAAATACTCTGCCTCAGCAGCTAAAGCGTTAGGGTTTACGCCAGGTAATGCGAGCGTTGCTAATGTTAAGGCTTTAAGCGCGTGTGATTGTTTTTTGTTTTTAGTTACAGCCACAGCCACCTCCACCTACGCCATAACCGCCCGTTGCAGATTCTTTAGAGCTAAAGGTATGCTTCATAATAGTCGAGTCTAAATCATTAGTTTCTAAAGCCATTTGCGGTTTAGCTAAGTTGCCTCTTTCCCAGGGCGATAGCTTAGCGGCGCAACCTGTGAGCGCGCTGCTAGCTATCAAGCAGCTTATCCATGTTATTTTAAGAAGCTTCATGATTACTCCGCTAGTAATTTTTCAATTTCAGCGCGTAAAGTGGCTTTTTCTTCAGCATGGAAGCCTAAGTTGATTTTTCTGATTTTACCTTTACGATCTACGATGTAGGATGATGGCATAGCGATAACGCCAAACGCAGCAGGGCATTGACCATCTGGGTTAGTTGCTACCGTAAAAGTCACTTTGTGTTTTTGTAAAAAGTTGCTTGCATCATCTCTCGATTCATCAAGATTAATGGCAATCACTTCGAAATTTTTAGCTTTAAGCTCTGTGTTAATTTCTTCTAAAAACGGCATAGATTGTTCGCACGGACCGCACCAAGAAGCCCAGAAATCAACGTAAGTTACTTTGCCTGGTTTGATCAGTTGCACGGGAGCAGCATCAGAAAATTGTTGTATTTCGCATTTTGGAGCTTCTGCACCTACTTCAAGTGCTAAGGCGAGGGGAGAGGTTAAACAAATTAATAACGCAGATAGTATATTTTTCATAATTCTCTAGGGGTTAAGTAGGTTATTGGAACAAAGAAACTTGTTTTTAATACAAAAAAACTTTTGTTATTTTATCTTATTTAATTCTTAATGTATAATATTTAACAAAATCACCAAACAAAATTTCACTTATTAATCCCCCTAATAAACCCACTAAAAGGTACAGATATGGCAACAACTTCAAATGCTACTAAGCTAACTGCAGGTGCAGATATTTTTGATCCCATTAATCAATTGGGTGGAGGTTCTGCAGATGGATTGGCGGGTTTTGATATTTTAGATGCAACA
>CAJADF010000047.1 GCA_903938485.1 uncultured Methylococcaceae bacterium | reverse complement strand
GCTACCATTTTTTCATCCTTATTGTTGGTAAATGCTCCTTGCTGTGTGTTGCTTAGCCATTTTGGTCAAATACCATAAATTCAATAAACCATCATTGAGCCTTATAGTACAGTTGAGAGTGCATCCTGCGATCCTTTGTTCAACTTGTGCCTAATATCGACACTTTCGACTGTAGATATTATTACATAGTGCTCATTCATTTATGGTTACAGCTTGGTTACAATTCAGTAAAACGTAATACAAACTAATCTACTTTGTTAATTTACTTTTAATATGCATTTATCGGTTACTATTTTTGTTGCTAATTCAATTAAGCTTTCTTTAAATATCAATCCAGTCTTATTTATACTGCAACGTTAACATTTCTTCGCTAAGATTCGCTTCATTTGCAATATTAAAGCCTTTTGGATTTCCTGATCAAGATTGTGAGGATGGCAATCACACGACTAAGTTCATCATGCATGATAAAGAATTAATTTTTTGATAATTTAAAAGTAGGCCCTTTTATTGCCTTCAGCTTTGCAGCAGTAACCTATAATGGCACCACAGAATTTTGTACCCCCCTATAAAACTTGTTAACGCGTAAAACTCTAGAGAACGCTAATCATTTGAGTTGTTTTAAAGGCTTTTAGATCGCTAGAGGCTTTAAACGAATTAACTATTTTATGAGATGTCTTTTCAAGAAATAATGCAAATTAATAAATGCACCCTACAACTTAAACGACTGAAATAAAGCACATTAAAGTTGAACTAAAAAAATACTTTAACAATTGTTGACAAGCGTAATACATTATATTAAATTATGTTAACTTATTTATAAACATAAAGTCTTAAGCTTATAAAACTAAACGTTTAGTTTATTATTTAAGTTATTTATTATCCTTAAAAAGCTATTAGCAATTTGTTATATTACTGTCATATTGACATTATATAGTGATGCGTAATAACTAACACTTTTCAGCATTAAGAGTATTTATTATGTTTGCACAAGAAAATATGCCTAACGAAAGAAAACATGTTGTGTCTATGCGTCTAACTAATAATGATCGCAGTGGCATACAACAATTATCATCTCGTCTATTTATTAGAGAAGCTGACTTGTATCGTTTTGCAGTGAATAGCCTATTAAACAGAATGAGTCATCTTAATGATGATGGCAAAAGAGGCAGCGATTTACTGCCATTATTCGCTAATTTTAGACATGAAATTAACGAATATATGAGATTAACTAAACAACAACTCTACAAAATTATCAATGCAGGTAATGCAGACCCTGATAAATTGGTCTGTATGAGTGATATTGAACTACTTCTATTGTCAGATAGAGCATTGCGTAGACAGTTAATGCAATTAAGAGAGGCTATAATGTATAAAGATAAAGACACGACCACCTGGCTAACGGATTACTTTGTTAATAAATACTATATTGAAGAACCTGAAGAAATAGATGTCATTGAAACTAAAGATGACGCTCTCTTTGATATATTAAACCTTAACCAGGACTATGACGCTTAAACCATGGCTCTCCAACGGTTTAAGCACAAAACTCAGTAATTTTATCTGAGATACTTTGTACATCTAGACCACAAATAGCTAATAACTCTTCACGGGTGCCTTGTTCGATAAAGCTATCGGGCAATCCAATATTGAGCACAGGCATTAAAACGCGCTGAGCTTGTAAGTAGTTGTTAACGGCACTTCCTGCTCCACCTGCGATGACATTTTCTTCTAATGTCACTAACACATCATGGCTCTTAGCTAAGTCTAATAGGAGAGCTTCGTCTATCGGTTTTATAAAACGCATATTAACTACAGTAGCACCGAGTTGTTTACCGACGACTAAAGCCGGCGTAACCATACTGCCCCACGCTAATAGTGCGATTCCACTGCCTTGATGTCTAATTTCAGCTTTACCTATTTCCAACACTGTCATCGTACTTTCTACTGCAGTACCCGGGCCTTTACCGCGCGGATATCTAACTGCCGCAGGACCTTCATGTTGATATCCGGTATATAACATTTGACGACATTCATTTTCATCCGCTGGCGCCATTAACAGCATATTAGGGATACAACTTAAAAAACTGTAATCAAAACTACCGGCATGGGTTGGACCATCAGGACCTACTAAACCCGCTCTATCTAAGGCAAACAAGACATCTAGATTTTGAATGGCAACATCATGGATCAATTGATCATAAGCGCGTTGTAAAAACGTAGAGTAAATGGCAACGACAGGTTTAGCCCCTTGACAGGCTTGGCCAGCAGCTAAAGTCACCGCATGTTGTTCGGCTATCGCGACATCAAAGTATCTATCGGGATATTGCTGAGAGAACTTAACTAATCCAGAACCTTCACGCATGGCAGGGGTAATTCCTAATAGGCGTGTATCTTGTGCCGCCATATCACATAACCAAGACCCAAACACTTCGGTATAAGTAGGGTGCGGTGATGGCGCAGATTTAGGTAAATTTTCTAGTGTAGGATCAAACGCGGGAACACCATGATAGGCTAAAGGATCTTTTTCTGCAGGGGCATAGCCTTTACCTTTTTTAGTGACGATATGTAAAAATCGCGGACCAGTGATGGCTTTTAGGTTTTCTAAGGTCGATACCAGCATGTCGATATCATGCCCGTCTATGGGGCCAATATAGTTAAAACCCAGTTCTTCAAAGAGCGTGCCCGGCACGACCATACCTTTTACATGCTCTTCGGTGCGTCTTGCTAATTCCCATACGCTGGGCATTTTGCTGAGGGCTTTTTTGCTTTCTTCACGTAATGAAGAATACAGTTTACTTGACAGTATTTTAGTCAAATAATTGCTCATCGCGCCTACTGGTGGAGAAATAGACATATCGTTATCATTTAAAATGACTAACAAGTTAGCATCTAAAGCACCCGCATGGTTCATGGCTTCATAAGCCATCCCCCCCGTAATACTGCCATCACCTATAATAGCAACCATTTCTTTATCTTCACCTTTTAAAGCTGAAGCAATCGCCATGCCTAAGGCAGCACTAATAGACGTACTGGAATGCCCTACCCCAAAAGCATCATATTCACTCTCTGCACGATTGGGGAATGCACAAATACCATTTAAAGTACGAATAGTGGTCATGCGGTCTTTACGACCGGTTAATATCTTATGTGGATAGGCTTGATGTCCTACATCCCATACTAATTGATCAGACGGCGTATCAAACACATAATGCAAGGCGACTGTCAATTCAACCGTACCCAAACCCGCAGAGAAATGCCCCCCCGAAATACTTACGGTATGGGTTAAATAATCCCGTAATTCCGCCGCTAAGGGCTTAAGCTGATCTTTGCTTAATTTGCGGACATCGGATGGGGTATCAATTGTTGCTAAGATAGGATATTTAGCTAATGTGTTCATATTAATAAAGGGGCTCGCGATAAAACATCAAGATAACGCCGATTAGAAACAAAGCGGCTACAGAAATAAATCCGGCAATGTCTTTACCCGGTTTATCCAATTTCAATTCTAACCAGCGACCACAGGACAAGATCAAGGCAAAAATACCCATAGTGGTATGACCCACTTGAATTAAAAATGCGCTTTTTGCTTGGAAGCCCACATGCGAATGTGTTAATAACATTAAGCCACCAAACGCAGATAAAATCGGGAAAAAATACGGCAATTTACTCAGTGGGTTTTTAGTAATTCGGGCGGTTAACTCAAATAATCCTAAAAGAAATACTAACAAAGTTGCAATTCTGTGTTGTAACACTTCGCCATTATTAAAAGTACTATCCCAAAAACCGATAGGCCCTAAGGGCCAAGTTTCTGCGTCGCTTCTAAAAAACAAAAAAATGCCTAAACCTACAAAACCTAAAGGCCAATACTTTGTGAAAGGCAGCTTAGTGGTATAAGACAACATGGCAAAAAAACTCATGACTGTTAAAAAGAGTCCGGCAATATTATGATTATAATTTGACCATTCGGTGGCCGCTAAAGAAGGTACTTGATTAATAATGGCCACTCGACCTGCTTCACCGGCAATTAATGCCACATGACTAGGTGATGTGGTTTGAGGTATTTGCGGGTTAAAGGTATTGAGCACTTCTTGCCATGAAGCCGTCAACAAAGGAATATCAATAGCCGGTGGTTGCGATGCTAAGCTCGCCGCGGTAAATAAAAGCGTTATTAAAACCAAGGTTTCTGCTTCTACATAATGCGGCACGCGTTTAAATAAAGCTGACGTTTGTTTATTGGCAAAATACGCTAACATTGCGGTGCGATTTAACCAGGCACACCCTAAGGCCAACGATAACAAAACGACTTTAACCATTAATAAATTGCCGTAACCGGTACCCACTAATGCATTTAAGGTATCGATATATTGCAAAGCAATGGGTAATCCAGATAACAAAATAAAGCAAACAGAGATCATGCCAAACTTAGAAAACACTTTAAGTAATTGCGGCCAATTTTCGATGGCTATCGATTGTTGTTTATGTAACTTCCACACATTACCCAATTGCAATACGCCACCGACCCAAGCGGCCGCACCTAATTGATGAAACACGGTAAAAGTCATTAAAAAAGCACGGTTGTCAAAACGCCCCGCGGCATGCACTAACCAGGCTCCCGAAATGACCATGGGCAATGAAACGACACATGCCAACCACCAATGTTGTTTAGAAAAGGCATGCTTACGTAATACGAAATAAACATAGGCAGACACGATTAAGGTTAAAGCCGCTCTAATTATACCGCCAATAAATTGGGTGGTATCCGCAAATTCAGGAAAAGGCCAACGCTCTAATACCGCTGTCATTAACCAAATTTTTAACACAATTTTAAAAATTTGCGCTGCCGCTAATAAGAAACCACCTTGATAGATTAAACCGATTGTTTTATCTAACAAGAGAGGGTTATAGGTGTTTGAATTGCTCCATGGTCTCAATACGAACACCCCCCAGAACAAGCCACCCATTAAAAACGAATAGCATATAAGATCAAAACCACCGATCAATGAATCAAGAAAATCAGCAATACCTGCCATGATTATGTCCTACTTAAGAAACTGTAAAATGAATAACGTCTTCAGTTAAGTGCCCATCAGCGGCAAATACTTTAAACCTAATGGCATACTCACCGGCTTCTAAAGCAGGCACACTAATGATAATTTGTCCTTGTTTATGGCCCATTTCAACAGTTAATAATGCATGCTTATCGCCTTTACTCACCAAATAAATTTGAGACAAGCCTAATTCAATTTTAGAGTTAAAACTTATTTCAATATGATCTGCTTGTTGGGCATGAATCGGTTTTAATTTTAATGAATACTCGGTAACCACCGCATGTGCGTTAGCAACATTAACGCGCAACATACAAAGCAGTACTATTAACACTGAACACCATGTTTGACGATTTTTCATCTTAACTACCTTTTTTATTTTTAAGCGCGTGGCTGGCTAAGTTTTTACCTAAATCCCAAATTGAGCCCGGAATTTGATGCGTATCAGCAATCGCTTTATCAAATGCAGACACTATATGATCACGATCTTTTTGATTTAAATTAAGTGGCGGTAATAATTTAATAACATTCATTCCATGACCCGCCACCTGCGTAAGAATATGATGTTCTTTAAATAAAGGAATGGTGACCATCTGACAGAACAATCCTTTATTAGCCGCTTCTAACATGGCCCAAGCCGCTTTTAACTTTAAGCTTTTAGGTGAGTTAAATTCAACGGCAATCATCATACCTTTACCACGTGCTTCTTTTAAGAACTCATATTTTCCAGATAAGGCATTTAAGCTAGTGATAATATCAGTACCGACAGCCCTACTATTTTCAACTAATTTTTCATCTTCTATGACCTGCAAAGTAGCTAAACCGGCTGCCATAGCCATATTATTTTTACCAAAAGTTGAACCGTGAACGACCGCTCTATCCATACGATTAAATACACTATCCATTACTTTTTCAGTCATTGCCACGCCGCCCACCGGCACAAATCCACCCGAAAGCGCTTTAGCCATACAAATCATATCGGGCTTAACATTCCAATGATCAATAGCCCAGAATTTTCCAGTTCTACCCATACCCGTCTGTACCTCATCAGCCACAAACAAAGTGCCATATTTTTTACATAAACGCTCTACTTCTGGCAAATAGTTATCATCGGGTAAGTTAACGCCTTTGCCTTGGATAGGTTCAACGATAAATGCCGCCACATCTTTATTACTTAATGCCGCTTCTAATGCCACTAAGTCATTAAAAGGCACCGAAATACAATCGGGTAATAAAGACCCAAAACCTTCACGAAATATATCTTCACCCACTAAAGATAATGCCCCCATCGTAAGACCATGATAGCCATGATCACAAAATACAATTTTGTTGCGTTTTGTCGTGTAGCGTGCGAACTTCATAGCAGCTTCTACCGCTTCTGTACCTGAGTTACAGAAGAACATTTTATTAATGTTTTCTGGTGTGGTTTTTAATAGTTCTTTAGCTAATAAGCCACTTAAAATAGATACATCTAATTGCACTAGATTGGGTAATTCTAGGCTTAAAGTTTCTTTTAAAGCATTAATAACTGTTGGATGATTACGACCAATAGCAAATACCCCAAAACCACTCAATAAATCTAGATATTCAGTGCCTTCTTGATCATAAAGATATTGACCTACCGCACGCTGGTAATGTCTGTCATATCCTATGGTCTGTAGCATTCTTACCATCTGATTATTGAGGTGTTGCTCGTGTAGAGCAAATTTATCAGTACTGTGTTGAGCAAAAAGTTCGGCGATGCTAAAAGTCATAGTTGATAGTGTGAGTTAAAGTTAATGACATTAAATTGAAACATTATAAAACTAAACAGGTGTATTATTAACTGTCAAAAAATTATGATCAGTGATGTAATTCAGATGTTTAGCTATAACTTTTAAAGTATTTTTAGATGCATTGAAGTGCTGCCCTAATTTTATTAAAGCAGGAATTTCTTTAGGGTTACGTAATATAAACACTAATAATTTTCGCATAACCACATCACCCTCCGCATTAAGTGACTGGCTAATTGCTACTGGCAAATCAAGATTAACCGGATCAACAATACTTCTAATAACTAAAAAAGGATGCTTGTGTTGCAATGCAATTTTAGCAACGGCAATACTTTCCATGTCTACGGCTAAAGCACCGGTTTGTTGATGAAGTGATTGTTTAGCGATACTTGAAGAGACGATATCTGCACTTTCTGCTAATAAACCGCAATGCAAAGTCACATGATGTGTAAGATGTTGATGGGTATTAGTATGCCAAGTTTTAGTAATACTCTCTGTAACGTCAGTATTTCCGTCAACAGAAATTAAACTATTGGCTAACATCAAATCACCTGAATTTATGTTAGGCGCTAATCCGCCAGCACAACCCCAACTAATGAGACGTGTTGCACCGTTAGCTATCAACAAAAGTGCTGCTGCCGACGCATTATTAGCGCCAGACCCAGAATAGGCAACGACTATACTTTCTGAAAGATAAATCAACTGCCCTTTAGCCATTTTTTTTGCTGTTAAGGTGCTGAGTTCTTCAGGTAAAGCGACAACAATACCGGTGATCACTATTTATTAAGTTCGTTACGATAACGAGCCAAAGCCCATAATGGAAAGAACTTATCATAACCATGATATTTTAGATAAAACACTTTTGGAAAACCCGGTGCAGTAAAACATTTATCATTCCAAACACCATCCGCTTGTTGGTGATGTAATATAAAATCGATACCGGCTTTTACTTCGGGACTATGTGCTTCACCTGCTGCCATTAACGCTAATAATGCCCAAGCGGTTTGAAACGCAGTGCTAAATGTATAATCACCCGCTACCGATTTATCATGATAACTGTAATTATCTTCACCCCAGCCACCATCTTCACGCTGTTTACTTTTTAACCATGCCACTGCTTTAGTGTAAAGTGGATCAGTTTTAGGCACATTGGTTTGCTCCAAGCCTAATAGAACTGACCACGTTCCGTATATATAGTTAGTGCCCCATCGTCCAAACCAAGAACCATCAACTTCTTGCTCTGCACGTAGATAGTTAATAGTACGCTGCAAGGCAGGTAAATATTCATCATGATCTTGAGCAACTCTGGCCATTAACATAGCACAGCGTGCACTGACGTCTGCAGTAGGAGGATCTAATAATGCGCCATGATCTGCAAACGGAATCTCATCTAAATAATAATGGGTATTATCAACATCAAAGGCACCGTAGCCGCCATTTTGAGATTGCATACCGACTATCCAACGGGTAGCTCTATGAATAGATTCATCAAGATTAGGTAACATAGACTCGGCCATTGCAAACCCAACTACCGCAGTATCATCAACATCAGGGTAATATGGATTTTCAAACTGAAATGCCCAACCACCACCGGCTAATTCAGGCTTTGATAAACGCCAATCACCTGGCTCATCTGATAACTGTTTACTCTTAAGCCAATCATAAGCGCGCGTTAAAGCACCCGTAATAGTTGAATCGTTATTATTTGAATATTTTTGAACTTCTTGAAGCGCTAAAGCTGATAGACCCGTATCCCAAACCGGAGATAAACAAGGTTGACAATATGCATCGTCTTCGTTGATAACCAACAATTTGTCAATCGCCTGACGAGCTGTAATCATTATCGGGTCATCTTTAGGCATATCTAATAGCAACAAGGCTTGATAAGCGCCCATCATTGCAGGACATATCCCACCTAAGCCGTCTTCGCCATTAAGTCTTTCAATAATCCACGCTTTTGCTTTATTAATTGCTAAATCATGGGTTTTGTTAGGAATTAATGGGCGAGTTTTTCTGCCTAATTGATCAAGACCTAAGAAGACTTTATTTAATAAAGTCCGTTCGGGGAAGTAATGCTGCTCTTTATCAGGGTGCGTAACAAACAACTCAAGAATATTAATATTTTTTGGATTCTTAGCTTTTGCTTTAAGTGTACAGATAATAAATAAAGGCACCATTACTGTTCTTGACCAATAAGCAACTTTATCTAAATGAAAGGGAAACCAACTAGGAAATAACATAATTTCCACTGGAATATACGGCACACCGCGCCATGGCAATTGCTCAAAAGTTGCTAACGCAATTCGTGTAAAAACATTAGCTTTTGCAGCACCCCCTTTACTTAAAATAAATTCTCTTAAACGCACCATATGCGATTCATCTGGTGCATCACCCGCTAATTTCAAAGCGAAGTAAACCTTAACACTGCAACTAATATCACCAGGGCCACCTGTAAAGAGTGGATAACTTCCATCTTCTGATTGACGTGATCTTAAATAAACAGCAATTTTACTTTGCAAGACTTCATCAATCTCAGCCAAATAATTCATCAGCATGATGTATTCAGCTGGAATAGTACAATCGGCTTCTAATTCAAATACCCAATAACCTGAGTCATCTTGCAAACTTAAGAGTTGTGTATGCGCTTTAGCGATGGCCGTATCTAAATCATAGGCTTTTGAATAAATAGCGGATGACGAACTGGCTAAATGGCTGTTACGATTCTGGTTAGTTGTGTCTGTAAACATAATAACGTCCCTAAAGGTCTATATGGCTTTTGAGGAGGGTAATGCATATTGCCAGCCAGACGCTTTAAGCTCTCGACTGGTTAAATTGAACAATAATGACAGCATCAAGTTACTGCGACCCAGAATTCGCGTCGCTAGTATCGTAGTTTTAACACTGTTACGGGTGATCTTAACTTGATCAGAATGTCTAAAATTAATATTTTGTTTAATTTTCTTAAGCGTTAATACCGCCATACCTAAAGCCCATAAACAAAAGTTACGAATGCCCGTTTCGTGACTAGGGATTTTTAGGGTGTAAACTAAAGCATTATGCAAATGCCCTTGCGCGATGCTAATCAAATGCTCTAATCCTGCCGCAAAAGCCGGATCATTTTCTTGTAGATTTATATTTTTTAAATCAAAACCCGTTTCAGCGAAGACATCTTGAGGCAACCAACAAACACCCCGCTGCGCATCATCCCAAATATCTTTTAAAATGTTAGTCATTTGCAAGCCCTGACCAAAAGAAACAGATAATTTTAAAAGTTCATCACGATGCTGATTAATCTCAGGAGAATAATGACAAAACAATTTTGCCAGCATTTCACCTACACAACCGGCTACGTAATAACAATAATTATCAAGATCAGCTAAGGTGGGTAGTCCTCCACTTAAATCTTGTGCTTGAAATATGGGCATGCCGGCAGCCATTGTTTCAACACAACAAGCTAATGCTTCAATTTGAGCTTCTTCAAAACTATGCGTAATTTGGATTACGCGCGGCAACACATGAATTAACGTGTGTTCTGCGGGTATTGTTTGATCTGAAAGTAAAGGCGCTAAATCAACTGCGAATAACTCAGCATTTGCACCAGTGTTAACGACTTCAATAAATCCAGCGCAGAAATGCTTTTTTTGCTCAGCAGATAATGAGACTTCATCTTCAATCGTATCGACTATACGACACAACAAATAAGCATTTGCCACTGCGCCATATAGTTTTTGAGGTAATTGTGGGATGGTTAAGGCAAATGTTCTTGATACACCTTCAAGTAATAGCGCTTGAAAATCATCATCTGAAAGTTGGCTTAATGATTTCGGGTTATCAAGTGATACTTGAGATTCGCTCATAGTTTAAATGCTATATTCCCTAAAGGGTATGGTAATGAAATTATTGATAATAATAGCTTGTTTGTTGGTATTTTGCAAAACAATGTTGTTTTTTTGTTAAAGTCATACAAATAGAGACTTTGACGGATATTTATTGCGACAATTAATAACCAATCTTTATGAACTGTTGTAATTATACAATTTTGAAGCATTTTGATTAAATTCTCAATAATTGCATGTTAATGCTGGAGTCAATGGCTAAAACATAGTATTCTAGTTATGTAAAGATAAGCGCTTGTATTATAAAGCCGACTTACAGTACAACTGTAAGTTACAATTGGATACTTGCATGAGGCACTTTAGCCATTATTACTGTTGTATTTTTGATACAGTGCTTTTTATTTATTATTAAGTTTTCGATGATCGATATTTACTTCGATCATCATTAGTTTTATTTATTGTGGAGAATTTGCTCGTGGGTGTTCCGTTACGTCAGCAGTTAAAAGTAGGCAGTTACCTTATCAAACAAAAACTTAAAGGTGTAAAAAAATACCCTTTAGTACTGATGCTTGAACCTTTATTTCGTTGCAATTTAGCTTGCGCCGGTTGCGGAAAAATTGATTACCCCGATGATATTCTAGACAAACGTTTATCATTTGAAGAATGTATGCAAGCGGTAGATGAATGCGATGCACCTATGGTATCAATTCCGGGTGGCGAACCGCTTATTCATAAAGAAATGCCCCAAATTGTTGAAGGCATCATAGCGCGTAAAAAATTCGTATATTTATGTACCAATGCCTTGTTATTAAAAAAACGTATAGATGATTACAAACCATCGCCATACCTTACCTTTTCTATACACTTAGATGGCATGCAAGAACGCCACGACACTTCTGTATGTCAAGAAGGTGTATTTGAGCGGGCCGTTGAAGCTATTCAACTTGCCTTATCTAAAGGCTTCCGAGTGACTATCAATTGCACACTTTTTCAAGGAGAAAATGCAGAAGAAGTTGCTGAATTTCTTGATTATGCAATGGAACTAGGGGTGGAAGGCGTTACTATTGCACCAGGCTTTAGCTATGAGCACGCACCTCAACAAGATGTGTTTATAAAAGGTGTTGATGTTAAAGACTTGTTTAGAGGCATCTTTAGAATTGGTAAAAACCGTAAATGGAAATTAAACCATTCATCATTGTATCTCGATTATTTAGCTGGCAACCAAAACTACGAATGCACACCTTGGGGTAACCCTACGCGAAATGTTTTTGGCTGGCAAAAACCTTGCTATTTATTAGCAGACGAAGGTAATGCAAGTAGCTTTCAAGAATTACTCGACACAACTCCTTGGGAGAAATATGGCAATTCAAATAATCCAAAATGTGTCAGTTGTATGGCGCATTGCGGTTACGAAGCCACTGCTGTTGAAGACATGTTAAAACATCCTATCAAAGCCTTTTTAACAGCATTAAGAGGCCCTAAAACAGAAGGCCAGATGGTACCAGAACCTACCCCAACTTTTGTTTCTACCTCTACTCTTGCTGGAATCCCCATTAAAGTTGAAACTGCTGAATAATATTTTTCACACAACACCAATGGATTTTTTAGAGGTTTAATTATGTTTTTTAAATATTTTAAAGCTGGCGCAATCGCCAGCACTCTTTTATTTAATACAGTAATTGTATCAGCACAAGAAAATACTAACGCTACCGCAAAGCAAGTTGTTGAGAAATTTCAAGCTGATTTAATTTCGGTTATGAAAAATGGTAAACAATTAGGTTATGCAGGTCGATATTCTAATCTTCAAGAAGCGGTGATCAATAGTCACGACCTGCCAAAAATTGCTAGAGTGATTGTTGGTAAAGAATGGGAAAAACTATCCGAGGATCAACAAAATAAACTAGAAGATTTAATTATCCGTTTAAGTATAGCTTCTTATGCGCATAATTTTAAAGATTATGCGGGCGAATCATTTACATATGATTCTGAAGAAGAAACGACTCGCGGGGGAATTTTAGTTCATAGCCACTTAAATATTCCAGATGACAAACCCGTTAAATTTGACTATATGCTAAAAGAAACGGGGGCTAGCTGGCGAATAATTAATATTATTGCTAACGGCGTAAGTGACCTAGCTCTTAAAAGATCTGAATACACTAGCATTTTACAAAATGAAGGCTTCGATTCACTTGTCTCAAAAATTGATGGTAAAATAAGCGACTATTCAAAATTATAAGTTACAGGCAATACGTAAGATGAACAAGCAGCAACAATGCAATGGAGCCAATGATAAAATTAAATTGGTTACCCCCTTGTTATTATTGAGCATTTTATCCTTATACGGTTGTGCAACGATTAAAACTGCACAACCACAAAAAGAAGATCCTTACGAAAACTTTAACCGATCGATGTTTAAGTTTAATAATAATGTTGACGGCTATGTTGCCAAACCAATATCTGATGGTTACAAATATGTAACACCACAATTTTTACAAACAGGTGTTTATAATTTTTATAATAATCTTAAGAATGTAAATATCGTCATAAACGACGCTCTACAAGCTAAATTTTCTCAAGGCGCTCAAGACACGGGACGTTTAGCCCTAAACTCTACACTGGGTTTAGCAGGAATTTTTGATGTCGCTAAGAGCGTAGGCTGGGAACAAAATGACGAAGACTTTGACCAAACCTTAGCAGTTTGGGGTGTTCCCGCGGGATCTTATTTAGTATTACCAGTCATGGGACCATCTACATTTAGAGGCATCCCAGGCGCAGCTTTTGATACTGCAACCAACCCATCAACCTATGTAGGCACTGCAGTTAACATTGTTTCAATGATTAATACACGCGCTAACGCTGAAGGCTCATTAAAATTCATTAATGAAGCTGCATTAGATCCCTATGTATTCACCCGTGAATCTTTTTTGCAATGGCGTAATAACCTAGCAACCGATGGAAAATCACAATCATCTTATGATTTAGATCTCGATGATGAATTTGAATCGCTTCCTGCCGACGGCAAAAAGAAGCCTGCAGATCAAACAGCTATTCAAATTAACCCAGTAAAATAATTTATTTACATATAGCTTCCAATTGAAACCATACATAAATTAATCAGTTGAAAACTAGAATAGAAAAAATCTATAAGTAGTTATCATTTATCGACTTCTATTAATTATCTATCTGACTGTATTAATAGTGTAGCAAGGAGTGAACCTCATATTCACTTAATTTATTACGGCCTTCTAAAAAATCTAATTCAACGACAAATGCACAAGCAACAACTGTTGCTCCAAATTTTTCTACTAACTCGCAACTGGCCTTTGCAGTGCCCCCAGTAGCCAACAAATCATCAATTAGCAATACTCTATCCTGAGAATTAAAAGCATCACTATGCACTTCTAAAGTGGCAGAGCCGTATTCTAAATCATATGAGACGCTTTCCACCTCATACGGTAATTTACCAGGCTTTCTTAAAGGAATAAACGGCAATCCTAAATCCCACGCCACTAATGACCCAAAAATAAACCCCCTAGCCTCCATACCTGCAACTGCTGTTATATGCTGACCTAAAAAAGGCTGCAATAATTGATGCACTGCTAATCTTAAGGTCGCAGGATCTCTTACTAAGGGAGTAATATCTTTAAATAAAATACCGGGCTTTGGAAAGTCAGGGATGTCGCGAATTTTTTCTTTTAGTCTGTCCATAATTATCTACACTTGTCGTGCTAAAAAATATGATTGATATGAATCAAATATAAAATTATTTATTAACTATTAAGCACAAAACTCAGTAATTTTATCTGAGATACTTTGTACATCTAGACCACAAATAGCTAATAATTCTTCACGGGTGCCTTGTTCGATAAAGCTATCGGGCAATCCAATATTGAGCACAGGCATTAAAACGCGCTGAGCTTGTAAGTAGTTGTTAACGGCACTTC